>NZ_CP166919.1:3000000-3310522 GCF_041379765.1 Thalassotalea sp. Sam97
CACTGTTAAGTGTGTCATTCTCGAAAACCACCTACTGTAAATCATATGAGGAAGGTGGTTTTTTATTGCGACTAACTGACAATGACATCGCACTTGTTCAATGAAATGAACACAAGCCCTGCCCTGCTGACTATATAGAAACCGTATACCTATTCGAACAAATATCTAGCCACGTTAGAGCTACGTCAGAGCTGAAAGAATATGCCAAGTATGTGGCAATATAGTCGATTTGCATCAACCTCATTTGGCGCGATAATCTCGTCGCCGTAAAGCTCCCTAAGAGCGAATTAAACGCTCCACATGCTACTTATTCTCGATAAATGATCAAATCTGTATTCAACTTGGTCGTACACTAAGCAAAGCGATAATCGCGCTTATCCTTATCAACTATTCCCTATCTGCTAACGGTTAGTTAGAATGACAAGGTAACAAAATTAAGGAATTACTATGAAAGCAGAAGTTAAATGGGTTGGTGGCGATAAATTTATGGGCACCTCAGAGAGTGGTCATAGCATTTTATTCGATGCCAATGGTGGTGAGCACGCACCTAGCCCAATGGAAAACGTGTTAATGTCATTAGGCGGTTGCTCATCTGTTGATGTGGTAAGTATTTTACAAAAGGCACGCCAAGACATTCGCGACTGTGTGGTTGAACTTAGCGGTACTCGCGCAGACTCTGTACCTCGTGTATTTACCGATATTCACTTACACTTTGTTATTATCGGTACTGACGTTGCTGAAAAACACGTGGAGCGTGCTGTGTCATTATCTGCAGACAAATATTGCTCTGTAGCGTTAATGCTAGATAAAGCGGTTACCATTACTCACGACTTTGAGATCAAACAGGCTTAGTCCATAGTCTCTGTCGACGCCTATTACGCCGGTGAGCAATAAGTGACAGGTTTAATACTTTGGCCTAGCTTTCGGCGTAAATAAGCCCTGAGCCTCGTTAGAGAGGCTCAGCTCCCAGTTATTTATAGTTTTGCATCCAATCAATCTGCTGACTAGCCAATTGCTTGCGCTCCATTAGCTTTTCTATCAACGGCGTAAGGATCAATTCCATCGCCAAGCCCATTTTACCTCCGGGTACCACTAAGGTATTAATACGCGACATAAATGAGCCATCGATCATGCGTAGGTAATACGGAAAGTCGATGTTTTTCTTTTCCCTAAAGCGGATCACCACAAAGCTTTCGTCAGCGCTTGGGATGGCTTTAGCTGAAAATGGATTGGATGTATCTACCGTAGGCACCCGTTGGAAATTAATATGAGTGCGCGAAAATTGCGGGGTAATAAATTTAAAGTAATCTTCCATTGAGCGAACAATGCTTTCATTTACCGCTTCACGTGAGTGACCTCGCTTATCCGTATCGCGAATGATCTTTTGAATCCACTCAAGGTTGACAATCGGAACTAAGCCTATTAACAAATCGACGTGTTGAGCTACATCGTGCTGCTCAGTCACTACACCACCATGCAAACCCTCGTAAAAGAGTAAATCAGAATTAGCGCCTATCGGTTGCCAAGGGGTGAATGTACCCGGCATTTGATTGTACGGTACGGCTTCGTCGAAGGTATGTAAATAGCGACGCATTTTACCTTCGCCTTTTTCTGCAAAGTCTTTAAAAAGGCTTTCTAAAGCACCGAAATCGTTAGCGATATCACCAAAATAACTTACCGAACGACCTTCGTCTTTCGCCTTACGCTTTTCGAGCTCCATCTCAGGACGAGTAAAACGATGAAAGCTATCCCCCTCAACTACAGCGGCATTTATATCGAGACTGCGAAACATATGCGCAAAAGCTTCTGAAGCCGTTGATGTACCGGCACCAGAAGAACCTGTCACAGCAATAATAGGGTTACGTTCAGACATAATGGACACAAAAAGTTAACAAGACTAACAGTTATACGGCTTATTTAAATTACGGTCAAGTTTAGGTGGAATTAGAGGTACTTAGATAGAGCCACTTCGGTATTAAGGAGATCCCATCCTACAACATGATGGGATGACGAATTCGCGTACTTTAGAAACATACGGAACTAGCCCGTCATACCATCTTTGTATGAAGTGAGGAAAAATGGATTTAATCAAGGCAAATGAATATGACGTGTAGTTTGCCTACACGAATGTTCAATTAACACAGAGTAAATTCATTTTAGCCACGACTAAAAACAAAAAAGGCACCCGAAGGTGCCTTTTTGAATTTAAGCTTTTAATTAAGCTTCAGCTGAAGTTTCTTCTACTTCAACAGCTTCTGCTGCTGGTAGATCAACTAGCTGGATGTAAGCCATAGGCGCTTTATCACCAGTACGGAAACCGCATTTAAGAATGCGAGTGTAACCACCTGGACGATCTTGGTAACGAGGACCAAGTTCGTTGAATAATAAACCTACTACTTCTTGATCGCGTGTACGAGCAAACGCTAAACGACGGTTTGCAACGCTGTCAGTTTTAGCCAAAGTGATTAGTGGCTCAACAACGCGACGTAGTTCTTTAGCTTTAGCAACAGTAGTTTTGATAGTACCGTGCTTAACTAGAGAGCTTGCCATATTGCGGAACATCGCTTGACGATGACTGCTATTACGGTTTAACTGGCGACCTGCTTTACGATGGCGCATAAGTTAATCCTTCTTCTCTATAAACGTTTAATGTGATCGACTTAGTCGTTATCAGCAATGCTAGCTGGTGGCCAGTTTTCTAGGCGCATACCTAGAGATAGACCACGTGACGCTAACACGTCTTTGATTTCGGTTAGAGACTTCTTACCTAAGTTAGGTGTTTTAAGAAGTTCAACCTCAGCACGCTGTACCAAGTCACCAATATACTGAATCGCTTCTGCTTTCAAACAGTTAGCTGAACGAACTGTTAACTCTAGATCGTCAACTGGACGTAAAAGAATTGGATCGAAGGCAGGTTTCTCTTCCTTAACTTCTTCTTCTTTAACATCACGTAAGTCAACAAATGCATCTAGTTGTTCAGCAAGAATTGTTGACGCACGACGGATAGCTTCTTCAGGATCTAACGTACCGTTAGTTTCCATGTCGATAACTAGCTTGTCTAAATCAGTGCGTTGTTCAACACGTGCTGAGTCAACGTCATAAGCAATTCTATGAACAGGACTAAAAGAAGCGTCAACTAACAAACGGCCAATTGCGCGCTCTTCTTCTTCGGCGTTACGACGAGTAGAAGCAGGAACGTAACCACGACCCATTTCTACTTTAATGCGCATGCTGATAGAACCGTCACCTGTTAAAGTACAGATAACGTGCTCAGGATTAGCGATAGTTACATCGCCATCATGCTGAATATCAGCTGCCGTTACAGGGCCTTCACCCGACTTAGTTAAAGTTAAAACTGCTTCAGTTTTGCCTTCTAAACCTACAGCCAAACCTTTTAGGTTCAACAAGATCTCGATGATGTCCTCTTGAACACCTTCTTTAGAGCTGTATTCGTGCAATACACCGTCAATTTCAACTTCAGTCACTGCGCAACCAGGCATAGATGACAGAAGAATACGACGTAGTGCGTTACCTAAAGTATGACCAAAACCACGTTCTAGTGGTTCTAAAGTTACCTTGGCACGAGTTGATGATACATTTTCAATACCAACCAATTTCGGCTTAAGGAATTCGGTTACAGAACCCTGCATTATTGTCCTCTCTTAAAGTTCAGCTTTATTTCGAGTAAAGCTCGACAATCAACTGTTCGTTAATTTCTGCTGATAGGTCAGAACGGTCAGGAATACGCTTGAACGTACCTTCCATTTTCTTACCATCAACTTCAACCCAGACTGGCTTCTCACGTTGCTCAGCAAGTTCTAAAGCAGCGATGATACGTGCTTGAGATTTTGCTTTTTCGCGAATTGAGATCACATCGTCTGCTTTAACAGCGAAAGATGGAATGTTAACAACTTTACCGTTAACTACGATAGCTTTGTGGCTAACTAGCTGACGAGCTTCCGCGCGAGTAGACGCGTAACCCATACGGTATACAACGTTGTCCAAACGCTTTTCTAAAAGCTGTAGCAAGTTTTCACCTGTGTTACCTTTTAGACGAGCAGCTTCTTTGTAGTAATTACGGAACTGTTTCTCAAGAACGCCGTAGATACGACGAACTTTTTGCTTCTCACGAAGCTGAACACCGTAGTCAGATAAACGACCACGACGTGCGCCGTGCTGACCCGGAATAGTTTCGATTTTACATTTAGTATCGATCGCGCGAACACCAGACTTAAGGAATAAGTCGGTACCTTCACGACGGCTAAGTTTTAGCTTAGGACCTAAATATCTTGCCATTTTCTTTCTCCAACTTACCTATTAAACGCGACGTTTCTTAGGTGGACGACAACCATTATGAGGAATAGGTGTTACGTCAGTAATGTTGGTGATTTTAAAACCAGCAGCATTTAAGGCACGGATTGCAGATTCACGACCTGGACCTGGACCTTTAACGAACACTTCAATATTCTTCAAACCAAACTCTTGTGCGGCTTTACCAGCACGATCAGCAGCAACCTGTGCAGCGAATGGAGTAGATTTACGTGAACCACGGAAACCTGAACCACCAGCAGTTGCCCAAGATAACGCGTTACCTTGACGATCTGTAAGAGTTACGATTGTGTTGTTGAAAGACGCATGGATGTGCGCCATGCCATCAGCAACTTGCTTTTTAACGCGCTTACGAGCGCGAGTTGGTGTTTTAGCCATGTCTAATTACCTCGATCTACTTTTTAATCGGCTTACGAGGACCTTTACGGGTGCGCGCATTAGTCTTAGTGCGTTGACCACGTAGAGGAAGACTGCGACGATGGCGTAAACCACGGAAACAGCCAAGGTCCATCAGACGCTTGATGTTCATTGATACTTCACGACGTAAGTCACCTTCAACGGTGAATTTCGCCACTTCGTTACGAAGCAAATCGATTTGAGCTTCGTCTAGTTCACTGATCTTAGTATCTTCAGCGATACCGGTTGCCGCACAGATAGCTTTTGCGCGGGTTGCACCGATACCGTAGATAGCAGTAAGGGCAATTACTGCATGCTTACGATCAGGGATGTTAATGCCAGCGATACGGGCCACTAACACATCTCCTATTAATTTAGGTTAAAAGAAACCGGTTGAAAAGCCCGTAAGGATACTCAACCAGCAGTTTATTTGCAATATAAAGTGTCACAAATTGCACTAAATTACAACTTGTGACACTAAGTTAAAGATTAATCCGAATTAACCTTGACGTTGCTTGTGCTTAGGGTCGCTCGAACAGATTACACGAACAACACCAGCGCGCTTAACAACTTTACAGTTACGGCAAATCTTTTTAACGGATGCACGAACTTTCATTTTATACTCCGTTGGTCTTATCGACCATAGCCTTTAAGATTGGCTTTCTTCAGGACGCTGTCATATTGATGAGACATCAAATGAGTTTGTACCTGAGCCATGAAATCCATGATAACAACTACAATGATTAGTAGAGACGTTCCACCGAAGTAGAATTGTACGTCCATGAAAATCATCATGAATTCTGGAACCAAACAAATAAAAGTAATGTATAGAGCCCCAGCTAAAGTTAAGCGGGTCATTACTTTGTCAATATATCTAGAGGTTTGCTCACCAGGACGAATGCCTGGGATAAACGCACCAGATTTCTTCAAATTATCTGCAGTTTCACGCGGGTTGAAAACAAGCGCCGTGTAGAAAAAGCAGAAAAAGATTATTGCTGCAGCATAAAGCATTACATACAAAGGTTGACCTGGCGACATTGCTAGAGAAATCTCTTGCAAGAAGTCTGCAACTGGGCCACTACCTTGACCGAACCAACTTGCGATGGTACCCGGGAACAAGATAATACTTGAAGCGAAGATTGGTGGAATAACACCAGCCATGTTCACTTTAAGTGGCAAATGTGTACTTTGAGCGGCAAATACTTTGCGACCTTGTTGGCGCTTAGCATAGTTTACCACAATACGGCGTTGGCCGCGCTCTACAAATACAACAAACCAAGTTACAGCAGCAACGATACCAGCGATCAAGAATAATGCTAACAAGTGCAGTTCACCTTGACGCGCCATTTCTGCAGTTTGACCAACTGCTGATGGCATGCCTGCAACAATACCAGCGAAAATCAGGATTGAGATACCGTTACCAATACCACGCTCAGTAATTTGTTCACCTAACCACATTAAGAACATGGTACCGGTTACTAAAGAAACTACTGCAGTGAAGTAGAAGCCAAAGCCAGCGTTAACCACTAAGCCAGGCATCATCGTCGGTAAACTCTTCGCAATCGCAATTGACTGAACTGTTGCCAGAAGCAGTGTGCCGTAGCGTGTGTATTGGCTGATCTTACGACGTCCAGCTTCCCCCTCTTTTTTCAATTCCATCATACTAGGCACAACGTGCGTAGAGATTTGCATGATAATCGAGGCCGAAATGTACGGCATAATACCAAGAGCCAATACAGAGGCTCGCTCAAGAGCACCACCAGAGAACATGTTAAACATTTCTACAATGGTGCCCTTTTGTTGTTCAAACAACTGAGCTAGTACAGCGGCGTCAATACCAGGGATTGGTACAAATGATCCTAAACGAAACACGATAAGTGCTCCGAGTACGAACAACAATCTTTGTTTCAGCTCAGACAAACCGCCTGAAGCCTTATTTTCCATTCCTGGTGTAGCCATTTTAGTACTATTCCTCTACTGTACCACCGGCAGCTTCGATTGCTGCACGTGCACCTTTTGTTACTGCTAGGCCACGAACCGTAACTTTACGGTTGATCTCGCCAGACAACATGATCTTTGCAGTTTCCATGTTGCGAGAGATAACGCCTTCTGCTTTAAGAGCGTGAATATCGATCACTTCTGCAGTCATAGTGTTCAACTCGTGTAAGCGAACTTCAGCGCGAACCAAAGACTTACGAGAGGTGAAACCAAACTTAGGCAAACGTTGCTTAAGTGGCATTTGACCACCTTCGAAACCTGGACGTACGCCGCCGCCAGAACGAGACTTCTGACCTTTGTGACCACGACCACCAGTTTTACCTAGGCCAGAACCAATACCACGACCAACACGCTTCTTAGCTGATTTTGAACCAGGTGCAGGGGATAATGTGTTTAAATGCATTGTTTAGTCCTCCACCTTAACCATGTAACGAACTAGGTTGATCATACCACGTACTGATGGAGTATCTTCTAACTCTACAGTATGATTGATACGACGTAAACCTAAACCTTTCAAAGTCGCACGGTGAGTCGGAAGACGACCGATTGAGCTTTTAACTTGAGTTACTTTAACAGTCTTAGCCATTGTTCATTACCCCAGAATATCAGTAACGTTTAGGCCACGCTTAGCAGCAACAGCTTCTGGCGACTTCATGTCAGCCAAAGCGCCGATAGTAGCGCGAACAACGTTAATTGGGTTAGTAGAACCGTATGCTTTTGACAATACGTTCTGTACGCCAGCAACTTCTAGTACTGCACGCATCGCACCACCGGCGATGATACCTGTACCTTCTGCTGCAGGTTGCATGTAAACTTTAGAACCTGAGTGCTTACCTTTAACAGCGTGCTGTAAAGTAGTACCTTTAAGGTCGATGTTTACGATGTTACGGCGAGCCTTTTCCATTGCTTTTTGGATTGTAGCAGGAACTTCACGTGCCTTACCGTAACCAAAACCAACACGGCCGTTACCGTCACCAACTACAGTTAGTGCAGTGAAACTGAAGATGCGACCACCTTTAACCACTTTTGATACGCGGTTAACAGCGATTAGCTTTTCAGCGAATTCACTTTGTTGTGTGTTTTCTACATTAGCCATTATCTACTCCTAGAATTTAAGGCCAGCTTCACGAGCCGCTTCAGCTAGTGCTTGGATACGACCGTGGTATAAGAAACCTGAACGATCGAAAGCAACAGATTCGATGCCTTTAGCAGCAGCGCGTTCTGCGATAGCTTTACCTACAGCAGCAGCAGCTTCTTTATTGCTAGTTGCTTTAACTTGCTCACGGATTTCTTTGTCAAGAGTTGATGCAGATGCAACAACTTGAGCGTCAGCCGTGATAAGTTGAGCGTAAATGTGACGAGGAGTACGGTGTACAACTAAGCGATTCGCACCCAACTCGCTGATTTTAGCACGTGTGCGTTTTGCACGACGTAAACGAGATGTTTTCTTATCCATTGTATTACCCTACTTCTTCTTAGCTTCTTTACGACGAACGATTTCGTCTGAGTAACGAATACCTTTACCTTTGTATGGCTCTGGCTTACGGTACGCACGAATGTTCGCAGCAACTTGACCAATCACCTGCTTATCAGCACCCGTAAGTACGATTTCAGTTTGACTAGGAGTTTCACAAGTAACGCCTGCTGGAATCGCGTAGTCTACTGGGTGCGAGAAACCTAAAGATAGGTTCAAGCTTTGACCAGCAGCTTTTGCACGGTAACCAACACCGTTAAGGATTAAACGCTTTTCGAAGCCTTGGCTCACACCAACAATCATGTTGTTGATAAGTGCGCGAGCAGTACCGGCTTGCATCCAAGCAGCTTTTGACTCTTCAGCTACAACAGTTTTGATCTCGTTCTCTTCTTGAGCAACGTTAACAAGGCTGTTGATAGTGCGAGTTAATTCGCCTTTTGGACCTTTAACTGTGATCTCTTGACCAGATAACGTAACTGTAACGCCAGCAGGTACAGCCACAGGTGCTTTTGCAACACGAGACATATTCTTGCTCCTTACGCTACGATACCGATGATCTCACCGCCTAAACCTGCATTACGTGCAGCGCGGTCAGTCATAAGACCTTTTGAAGTTGAAACGATCGCAATACCTAGACCAGCTAATACTTGTGGTAGATCGTTGCTACCTTTGTATACGCGAAGACCAGGACGTGAAACACGCTTGATAGTTTCGATTACTTCTTTACCTTCGAAATATTTCAAAGTAACTGATAATTCAGGTTTGTTACCTTCAATCACTTCAAAACCGTTAATGTAACCTTCTTCTTTAAGCAAGTTAGCGATAGCAACTTTCAGCTTTGAAGATGGCATAGTTACTGCAACTTTGTTTGCAGCTTGACCGTTACGGATGCGTGTGAACATATCCGCGATAGGATCAGTCATCATAATCGCTTACTCCTTACCAACTTGCTTTCTTAAGACCAGGTACTTCACCACGCATGGTTGCTTCACGTAGCTTGATACGGCTTAAGCCGAACTTACGTAAGTAACCGTGTGGACGACCAGTAACAGTACAACGGTTACGTTGACGGCTGCTGCTCGAGTCACGAGGTAAAGACTGTAGTTTTAATACTGCATCCCAACGCTCTTCTTCAGAAGAATTTACGCTAGAGATGATCTCTTTAAGTGCACGACGCTTTTCAGCGTACTGGGCGACTAATTTTGCACGTTTTGCTTCACGTGCCTTCATTGATGATTTAGCCATTACTCTACACCTTATTTCTTAAACGGGAAGTTAAAGGCAGTCAGCAAAGCACGACCTTCCGCATCGTTACCCGCAGTAGTAGTGATAGTGATATCCATACCGCGAATTTTATCTACTTTATCGTAGTCGATTTCAGGAAATATGATTTGCTCACGCACACCCATGCTGTAGTTACCACGGCCGTCGAACGACTTAGGGTTCAAGCCACGGAAGTCACGGATACGAGGAACTGAGATTGAGATTAAACGCTCAAAGAATTCCCACATGCGCTCGCCGCGTAGAGTTACTTTTGCACCAATAGGGTAGCCTTCACGGATCTTGAAGCCAGCAACAGATTTGCGAGCTTTAGTCACTAGAGGCTTTTGACCCGAGATTGCAGTAAGATCAGCAACAGCGTTGTCTAGCACTTTCTTATCAGAAATAGCTTCGCCAACACCCATGTTAAGAGTGATCTTCTCAATTCGAGGGACTTGCATGACACTTTTGTATCCGAACTCTTTGGTCAGTTCAGCAACAACTGTATCTTTGTAAAAATCATGCAGTTTCGCCATCGTTTACTCCAAATTAAACTAATTCGTTATTAGACTTGAAGAAACGAACTTTTTTGCCGTCTTCAATTCTAAAACCAACACGATCAGCCTTGCCAGTAGCAGGGTTTTTGATCGCAACGTTAGATACGTCGATTGCAGCTTCTTTCTCAATGATGCCACCAGCTTGCTGTAACTGAGGTACAGGCTTTTGGTGTTTCTTCACTAAGTTGATGCCTTCAACGAAAACTTTACCTTCAGCTGTAAGAACTTTAGTGACCTTGCCACTTTTGCCCTTATCTTTACCAGCTAGGATTACTACCTCGTCATTTTGACGAATTTTAGAGGCCATTTATAGACTCCTTATAGTACTTCTGGAGCTAGTGAAACGATCTTCATGAACTTTTCAGTTCGAAGTTCACGTGTCACTGGCCCGAAAATACGAGTACCAATTGGTTGTAAGTTGGTGTTCAACATTACAGCCGCGTTACCGTCAAAACGGATGGCTGAGCCATCAGCGCGACGAACGCCTTTTCTAGTGCGCACCACTACCGCGTTCAGTACATCACCCTTCTTCACTTTACCGCGAGGAATAGCTTCTTTTACAGAAACCTTGATGATGTCACCGATACCAGCATAGCGACGGTGCGAGCCACCTAGAACCTTTATACATTGCACGCGTCGAGCGCCGCTGTTATCAGCAACGTCTAACTGTGATTGCATTTGGATCATGTTATGTGCTCCGCTTTTGTTAAAATTCAAGACCGTTTATCGGTCTTTCACTGCCTTAAAAACCACCCACTTAGAGTGAATGGGCGCGAGATTATAACACTACAAATTAAAAAGTGGTACTTTATTTAAACAAAAACTTTAGCAAGGAACGCGAGGTTAATATATTGTTAATATATGAGCAAGCTAAGATGCTGATTTTTGGTGTTATTTATAATCGAACAGGATTACATATTGTTACCTTTTTAATTATTAAACAATTAATAGCCGAGAAAACCCTGTAAAGGGACGTAACTCCAGGTAACCAAACTGTTAACAACGACCTTTAAAAGGCTAATTAATCGACAACAACAGGTCTTTCTAGTCCAATAGATGAACTTTTTTATGTGTTGTATTGGATAATTTCTGCACTCTTAAACTCTAAAATAGCAACCGAAGTTAACACGTATAGTGATTTCATCGTCGCTGAGCTCACTCAACAAGAGAGTGTCATAAAGCAAATTGAATCATAAAACTGTCATAAAACATTAATGAGGAAATATTATGAATAGAAACATTGGCGTGGTAGATAGAATTTTACGTATCGTAGTTGGTTTAGTAATGATCTCGTGGGCTGCAACCTATGGTCCTGCCTGGGGCTATATTGGCATTATCCCTCTTATCACCGGTATATTTACCTTTTGTCCGGTGTATCGAGTACTGGGTATGAGCACATGTGCTAAGAGCTAGTTAGTATTGCAGTACTGGTGAGCAGTTATTGAATATAAGTATTTGCAGTACTCTTATCAATCAAATGAGTGCCTAGCTGTAAACCTTACCACTTATATCGTATGTAGCTGTCGATATTGTTTTGGTGTACAGCCCTCCAGCTGTTTAAAAACACGATTGAAAGTCGCCAATGACGAGAAACCAGATTCGAGACTAACAACAAGTATTGTCCAATCTTTACTTGGCTCTACAGTTAACAACCTTTTTGCATGCTCTAAGCGAAGGTGATTAATAAAGTGGTTAAAGTTTTTGAAATCTGTTCTGTCTTTAATTTCTTTACTTATTTTATACTCGGGTTCGTTTAATGCATTCGCTACGTCCATGAGTTTGAGTTCGGGCTGCAGATACAAAGCTTTTTCTGTCATCAAGCTTTCAATCAAGTTAAGTAGTTGTTCATCATTGCGGCCTTTTTCGCTGATAAACTTTTGCGTTTGTCGATTAACAACTCTGTACTGATGCTGCAGCCAAAGTACGATAATGATGACGGTTAGCATGGCGCTAGCAGCAACACTTCTCACTCCAGGGTACAAGGTTGTCATTAATTCAGGGTCTAACGGTAAACTCGGAAAAATAACCCTTGTGCTCATTACAGCAACTAGCATGGTTCCTGCAATCATGAACTTTTGTTGTCGTATCCGTTTACTGCTTGCTCCGTAACCTCGAATTACTTCCCAAAACGCTAGCAATAAGACACCCGAAGTAAGTATTTTTAGCAACTCACTCAAGGAACGCTTTAGCAAGTCAAATGTTTGTTGCTCTATCCATTGTAATGAAATAGCGATATCGATACTTCGGACTAACAAAATGAGCACAGCAATGACACCGGCGAGAATATAATGAGCATTAGCTAGCGCCCTCCCCTTGCGAAACATGCAACGGGTTAATAGCCAAAAAACATTACAAGTCGCAAATGTTCCCAATGCAATAAACTGCTGCTCAACTTCGAAGGGTGTTGCAAGTAATTGACTCAAGGCTAAGCACACCAGAGAAAAAGCCAAAATGACGAAAAGATAATGTTCTATTCTTTGTGGACTAAACAGGTACAAACTAGCGCAGCTACTAATAGCTATGATCAGTAATAAATAGTGAGGGAAATTTTCAAACATATCTAATAACCAAGTTAATCTCGACCCGCCATATAAGAAACAAATATCGACTGTTACACATCATAAAGATTTCTAATTAGCTTTACCATTTTACTGTACAGCTAATCAGCTTTTGCTAAGTGGATTGCCCCAATTTAGCGATTTATTATTCTCATATTCGAAATTTGCACAGCATTAGCCCTTTAAATCCGCACAATAGCTACTTCTATGTTGTTTTTAAGAGGCCGTAAAATGAACCAAGTTGCAGTGACAAGCAAAAAACAAAAAATCGCAGGCTACCACAAGTCTTTATATGCTTATATTAATT
This sequence comes from Thalassotalea sp. Sam97, assembly GCF_041379765.1. NCBI lineage: Bacteria > Pseudomonadati > Pseudomonadota > Gammaproteobacteria > Alteromonadales > Colwelliaceae > Thalassotalea > Thalassotalea maritima. The sequence continues at coordinate 3,012,880 of NZ_CP166919.1, forward strand.
CCTGGCTATCCGGTGCGACTAAGACATGGCTAGTAGCTGTGTTGTGCGGACAATGGATGTTTGCACTCTATATTTTCGCACAATTCACCATCCCCTGGATTACAGGTGAACTCGATGAATCTCTATTCACTCATATGATTCGTGGTTATAGGAATGGTGAAATATTTAGCAATGCAGTATTGCTACTACACATCATACCGGTAATGTTCATCAATTTAAGTGCTACCTTTCAACTTATTCCGTATATAAGAGTTAGGTTTCCAGCGTTCCACCGATGGAATGGCAGATTATTTTTAGTCGTTGGTTTCTTCGGTGCTATTAGCGGCCTGTATATGACATGGGGGATTGGTAGCCGCTTGAGTGATGTAGGCTCTATTGGTGTCACATTAAATGGCATACTGCTCCCTATCTTCGTTTATTATGCATGGCAAACTGCCCTGCAAAAAAACTTTGCATCGCATCGTCGACTGGCAGTACATACTTTTATTTTAATTAATGGTGTTTGGAATGTGCGTCTGTATTTAATGGGTTGGTTTATGGTCAATCAAGGCCCTCTTGGAAACAGCAAACAAATTGACGGCCCTGCCGATATTGCTATTTCGTTTGCTTCGTATTTACTGCCTATGGTCGTGGCTGAAATCGTTTTCTGGGCTGAAAGAAAAAATCAAGTAAGGCCAAAGCTGATTGCCGCCTTATCTGTGTCTTGTTTAGCATTGATAACAATCGTTGGGGTTTACGCTGCATCGACAAAGATGTGGATACCTAGGATTGGAATAGGGATTTAACAGGCCTTATTGAAAATATTATTCTTTGATCAAGAAAATCTAATCGTTCCTTGTTTAGGCTAGCAATTCTGCCAAAACCAACTAGTGGTGTATCAACCATGCCGTTATCTGACAAGAAAACAAAAAGGGCTCCCTAAGGAGCCCTTTTTACAGCTTTAAGAACAATCTTAAATTATGCTTTTTCTACAACGTCAACTAGAGTCCAAGACTTAGTTTTTGAAACTAAGGGTATGACCACATTCAGCGAATGTGCATTTCAACAAACTTGCTGGAGATATCCAGCTATTTTTCTACCCAATCTGTAAAAACAAAAAGAGCTCCCTAAGGAGCCCTTTTTACAGCTTTAAGAACAATCTTAAATTATGCTTTTTCTACAACGTCAACAAGAGTCCAAGACTTAGTTTTTGAAACTAAGGGTATGACCACATTCAGCGAATGTGCATTTCAACAAACTTGCTGGAGATATCCAGCTATTTTTCTACCCAATCTGTAAAAACAAAAAGAGCTCCCTAAGGAGCCCTTTTTACAGCTTTAAGAACAATCTTAAATTATGCTTTTTCTACAACGTCAACTAAAGTCCAAGACTTAGTTTTTGAAACTAAGGGTATGGCCACATTCAGCGAATGTGCATTTCAACAAACTTGTTGCAGATATCCAGCTATTTTTCTACCCAATCTGTAAAAACAAAAAGAGCTCCCTAAGGAGCCCTTTTTACAGCTTTAAGAACAATCTTAAATTATGCTTTTTCTACAACGTCAACTAGAGTCCAAGACTTAGTTTTTGAAATAGGAGCACATTCACGAATTGTTACTACATCACCTTCGTTACATACGTTAGCTTCATCATGCGCTTTCAACTTAGTTGAACGGATCATGAACTTACCGTAGATAGGGTGCTTAACACGACGCTCGATCAGTACAGTGATAGACTTGTCCATTTTGTTACTGACAACGGTGCCTTGTAGAGTACGAATAGTTTCGCTCATTATGAAGCCGCCTTCTGGTTTAGGATTGTCTTAACACGTGCGATATCGCGACGTACGTTACGTAGCAAATGTGTTTGAGCTAGCTGACCAGTGCTTGCTTGCATGCGATAGTTAAACTGTTCACGCAATAAGCTTAGTAATTCAGCATTAAGCTCTTCAATGCTTTTGTCTTTTAGTTCACTAGCTTTCATTACATTACCTTACGAGTTACGAAAGTTGTCTTGAAAGGTAGTTTAGCAGCTGCAAGTGAGAATGCTTCACGTGCTAGCTCTTCGCTTACACCTTCCATTTCATACAATACACGACCTGGCTGAATTTGGCATACCCAGTATTCAACAGAACCTTTACCTTTACCCATACGAACCTCAAGAGGCTTCTTGGTAATTGGCTTGTCTGGGAATACACGGATCCAGATTTTACCTTGACGTTTAATGTGACGTGTCATTGCACGACGAGCCGCTTCGATTTGACGAGCAGTCATACGACCACGCTCTACAGATTTCAAACCGAAAGAACCGAAGTTAACTGAGCTACCAGTGTGAGCTAGACCACGGTTACGCAGTTTCATCTGCTTGCGGAATTTAGTACGTTTTGGTTGTAACATGACTTATTTCCTTACTTGCTGCTCTTGCCTTTGCCTTTTCTCTTCGGCTTAGCCGGTGCTTCAACCTCTAGAGGCATGCCACCGATAACTTCACCTTTGAAGATCCAGACTTTAACACCAATAACACCGTAGGTAGTGTCTGCACGAGCTGTTGCGTAATCGATATCAGCACGTAAAGTGTGTAATGGTACACGACCTTCACGATACCATTCAGCACGTGCGATATCCGCACCGCCTAAACGACCGCTAACTTGTACTTTGATACCTTTAGCACCTAAACGCATAGCGTTTTGTACAGCACGCTTCATAGCACGACGGAACATAACACGACGCTCTAATTGGCTCGCGATGCTGTCAGCTACTAGTTGCGCATCCATTTCTGGCTTACGAACTTCAGCAATGTTGATTTGTGCAGGTACACCAGCGATTTGAGAAACTTTCTTACGTAATTTCTCAACGTCTTCACCTTTCTTACCAATCACAACACCTGGACGTGCAGTGTGGATAGTAACGCGAATAGACTTAGCTGGACGCTCAATAACAATTTTCGACAAAGATGCACGCTTTAACTCTTCAGTTAGGTAAGCACGAACTTCGTGGTCACCTTTGATGTTAGCTGCATATTCTTTAGTATTTGCATACCAAGTAGACGCGAAAGGTTTCGTGATACCTAGGCGAATACCGGTAGGATGTACTTTCTGACCCATTCGAATATCTCCTAGCTATCAGATACAACCACAGTAATGTGGCTAGTACGCTTAAGGATACGATCCGCGCGACCTTTCGCACGAGGTTTAATACGTTTCATTGTTGGACCATCGTCAACCATAATGGTTTTTACGAATAGTTCATCAATGTCTGCACCTTCGTTGTGCTCAGCATTAGCGATTGCAGAGTTAAGAACTTTCTTAACTAGAACAGCAGCAGACTTGTTGCTGTATTCTAGAATTTCAAGAGCTTTCTCAACGTGTAAACCGCGGATTTGGTCAACAACCAAACGAGCTTTTTGAGCTGAACCACGGGCAAATTTATGTTTAGCGATAGCTTCCATTTAATTTCCCCTTATCTTTTCTTCGCTTTCTTATCAGCAGCGTGGCCGCGATAAGTACGAGTAGGTGCAAATTCACCCAGCTTGTGACCGATCATTTCATCGGTAACGAATACTGGAACGTGTTGACGGCCATTATGGACAGCAATGGTCAATCCGATCATCGAAGGGATGATCATTGAACGACGAGACCAAGTTTTGATAGGTTTCTTGTTCCCGCTTTCCAGAGCTTTCTCTACCTTCGTTAACAAGTGCAGGTCAATAAATGGACCTTTCTTGAGAGAACGTGGCATGGTAATTCCTCTTTAATTAAAAATTAGTACTACTTAGTACGACGACGTACGATGAACTTGTCAGTACGCTTGTTCTTACGAGTCTTGTAACCTTTAGTTGGTACGCCCCATGGAGATACAGGGTGACGACCACCAGAAGTACGACCTTCACCACCACCGTGTGGGTGATCTACCGGGTTCATCGCAACACCACGAACGGTTGGACGAACACCACGCCAGCGAGAAGCACCCGCTTTACCTAGTGAACGCAACATGTGTTCTGCGTTACCGATTTCACCTAGAGTCGCACGACACTCAGCTTCAACTTTACGCATTTCGCCTGAACGAAGACGTAGAGTTACGTAAGCGCCATCTTTAGCTACTAACTGTGCGTAAGTACCCGCGGCACGAGCGATTTGTGCGCCTTTACCAGGCTTAAGCTCGATTGCGTGAATAACAGAACCTAGAGGAACGTTACGTAGTGGCATAGTGTTACCAGCAGAGATTGGTGCATCAACACCAGACTGTACTGTATCACCAGCTTTTAGGCCTTTAGGAGCCAAGATGTAACGACGCTCACCGTCTGCGTAAAGTACTAGTGCGATGTTAGCACTACGGTTTGGATCATATTCCAAACGCTCAACTTTCGCTGGGATACCGTCTTTAGTACGCTTAAAGTCGATTACGCGGTAGTGGTGCTTGTGACCACCGCCAACGTGACGAACTGTAATACGACCAGTGTTGTTACGACCACCAGACTTAGAGTTTTTCTCTAGTAGAGGTGCGTAAGGCTTACCTTTGTATAACTCAGGGTTAACCACTTTAACGACGTGGCGACGACCCGGAGAAGTAGGTTTACATTTTACAACTGCCATTGCTAAATCTCCTATTGCTCAGCGCCAACGAAGTCGATGTCGCTGCCTTCTTTAAGAGTAACGTAAGCTTTTTTCCAATCGCTACGACGACCCATGCGCATACCTGTACGCTTGGTTTTACCCTTAACATTTAGAGTGCGAACACCAGTAACTTCAACTTCGAAAAGTTTTTCTACGGCAGCTTTGATTTCTGCTTTAGATGCATCAGTAGCTACTTTGAAAACAACAGTGTTGTTTGCTTCAGCAGATACAGTTGCTTTTTCAGAAATGTTTGGTGCTAAAAGCACCTTCAACAAACGTTCTTCGTTGATCATGCTAACATCTCCTCAATTTGCTTAACAGCAGCTTCAGTTACCAAAACTTTCTCAAAGCGAACTAGGCTTACAGGGTCGATTGTTGCTACGTCGCGAACGTCAACCTTGTGCAAGTTACGAGCAGATAAGAATAGGTTTTCGTTTACTTCTGGAGTAACGATTAGAACGTCGTTTAGTTCTAAACCTTTTAACTTAGCTACTAAGTCTTTAGTTTTTGGCGTTTCTACCGCAAAATCTTTAACAACAACTAGACGCTCTTGACGAACTAGTTCAGAAAGAATGCTACGGATAGCACCGCGGTACATTTTACGGTTAACCTTCTGGCTGTGATCTTGTGGCTTAGCTGCGAAAGTTACACCACCAGTGCGCCAGATTGGGCTACGAGTTGTACCAGCACGTGCACGGCCAGTACCTTTTTGACGCCATGGCTTCTTGCCACCGCCACTAACTTCAGAACGAGTCTTTTGAGCACGAGTACCTTGACGAGCACCTGCTGCGTAAGCAACAACTACTTGGTGTACTAGAGCTTCGTTAAACTCACGTCCAAAGGTAGCTTCAGAAACTTCAAGAGCGCCAGACGCGTCTTTTAATGCTAATTCCATCACTAATCTCCTCAGACGTTAGGCTTTAACAGCTGGTTTAACGATCACGTTGCCATTAACAGCACCTGGTAAGGCACCCTTAATTAGAAGCAAGTTACGCTCAGCGTCAACGCGAACTAGTTCAAGGTTCTGAGTAGTAACTTTCTCAGCACCCATGTGACCAGACATTTTTTTGCCTTTAAATACACGACCAGGTGTTTGACACTGACCGATTGAACCGTTTGAACGGTGAGACAAAGAGTTACCGTGTGTAGCATCTTGCATACGGAAGTTCCAACGCTTGATACCACCTTGGAAACCTTTACCTTTAGAGGTACCGGTAACGTCTACTAGTTTGGTTTCGTTTAATACTTCAACAGTTAACTCACTGCCAGCTGCGAAATCTTCACCTTCACCATCTTTAAGACGGAATTCCCACAAACCACGACCAGCTTCGATGCCGGCTTTAGCGAAGTGACCCGCCATTGGCTTGTTTACACGGTTAGCTTTCTTAGCACCAGTGGTAACTTGTAATGCGCGATAACCATCGTTTTCAAGAGTTTTAACTTGAGCAACGCGGTTCGCTTCAACTTCTACGACAGTAACTGGAATTGAAACGCCTTCTTCAGTGAAGATGCGAGTCATACCAACTTTACGTCCGACTAAACCAATAGTCATAGTTGTACTCCCCTTATTAACCCAAGCTGATTTGAACGTCTACACCAGCTGCAAGATCAAGACGCATTAGAGCATCAACAGTCTTTTCAGTAGGTTCAACGATATCAATCAAACGCTTGTGAGTACGGATTTCGTACTGGTCACGAGCGTCTTTGTTTACGTGTGGAGAAATCAGAACAGTGAAACGCTCTTTGCGAGTAGGTAGTGGAATTGGACCACGAACCTGTGCACCAGTGCGCTTAGCTGTATCTACGATTTCAGCGGTTGATTGATCAATCAAACGATGATCGAACGCTTTCAAACGAATGCGAATTCTTTGATTTGACATGTAATCAAATCCCCAATTAAAAAAAGAACGAACAAAGTATGACTCATCACCATCTTAATGAGATGGGGAGCATACCGGCTAATTACATTCAACTTCATATCGAAGTTGCTGTTGGCCTGCATTTTACTTGGCATTTCGGATAGAAACACTTGGGTAAAACCGGCGAAAAACCTAAGCCTTATTGGCTAAGGTCGGCGTATTATACTGAAATAGAAAATCAATGCAAGTTTATTTTCTGTACAACAGCGAGTATTTTGTATAAAAATTGTTAACGAGGTTAACGAGTGCTTCGAGGTACTAATTTTGTAGAAACTGTTCACCGTCGTCCCACAATGTCTTTGTGTGGGATCTCGTGCAGTTTCGAAGTGGCTTCGTTGTAGGCACGCTATTACCCAAGGAGGTCCCATCCTCGGTAACAGCTCCATGCGTTACTCTACCTCCTGCATCCTTGCAGTCGAAAAGCATGATGGCATGACGCTGGGTATTTTTAAAGATAGTTCTGAATTGCAATGTGATTTAGTTATAGCACACTATAGTAACACGAGGTCCCGGACATCAGCAGAGCTGATTCCGGGTTGACGGTGAGCCAGTTGTTAGATAGCCAACAAGCCTATACAAAAACGCCAGCATCAGCTGGCGTTTATAGTTATAGCAAAGGCTTTAAGAACCTTGCAGTATGGGATGCTTTATCATCCGCTACGTGTTCTGGTGTACCGGTTACTAAAATTTCACCGCCACCAGAACCACCCTCTGGGCCGAGATCGACAATCCAGTCAGCAGTTTTAATAACATCAAGATTGTGTTCAATAATCACGACCGTATTACCGTGGTCACGTAAACGATGCAGAACCGCCAATAATTGCTTAATATCATGAAAATGCAAACCTGTGGTCGGCTCATCTAAAATATACAAGGTTTTACCGGTATCGCGTTTTGATAGCTCTTTCGATAGCTTAACACGCTGCGCTTCACCACCCGACAAGGTTGTCGCAGACTGACCTAGTTTAATATAAGACAAGCCAACATCCATTAAGGTTTGCAGTTTACGTTTTACCGCAGGGATGGCATTGAAAAACTCAAAGGCATCTTCGATGGTCATATCAAGCACTTCGTGAATGTTCTTACCTTTGTATCTAACCTCTAACGTTTCACGATTATACCGTTGACCTTTACACACATCACAAGGTACGTAGACATCCGGCAAAAAATGCATTTCAACTTTAATCACACCGTCGCCCTGACACGCTTCACAACGACCGCCTTTGACGTTAAAACTAAAACGGCCTGGCTTATAACCACGAGAGCGAGCTTCTTGTGTCGCCGAGAATATATCGCGAATATTAGTGAAGATACCGGTATAGGTAGCAGGGTTCGAGCGTGGCGTACGACCAATTGGACTTTGGTCAATATCGATAACCTTATCTAAATGTTCTAGTCCCTCTATCGATATATAAGGGGATGGTTCATCTAATGTTGCTTTGTTTAGCTCGAGGTGAGCAATCTTATAAAGCGTATCGTTAATCAAGGTTGACTTGCCCGAGCCAGATACTCCAGTGACACATGTCATTAAACCCACGGGTATGGTTAAGTCGACCTGCTTAAGATTGTTACCTGTCGCACCTTTTAATTCAACGACTCGTTCCGTGTCATATGGGGTACGCTTTTTCGGCACCACGATCCCTTCTTTACCGCTTATATATTTACCGGTCAATGAATTATCATTGCTAACGATTTCTTCTAACGTACCGCTTGCAACCACCTCACCGCCATGCACACCGGCACCAGGGCCAATATCAATAATATAATCCGCTTCTTTTATAGCATCTTCATCGTGCTCGACTACGATCACGGTATTACCCAAATCGCGCAGGTGCACTAAAGTATTTAATAAGCGTTCGTTATCACGTTGATGCAAACCAATCGATGGCTCATCCAGCACGTACATAACCCCGACCAAACCGGCACCAATTTGAGATGCCAACCGAATACGCTGTGCTTCACCACCGGATAAGGTATCTGCACTACGGGACAAGGTTAGGTAGTTTAAGCCGACGTTGACAAGAAAGCCCAATCGATCGTTAATTTCTTTCAAGATTTTTTCAGCGATCTGGCCACGTTGCCCTTCCAGATCTAATGCCTGAAAAAACTCTGCTGATTCAGCAATCGAATATTCGACAATGTCGTGTAATGGCTTATCTTCAACAAACACGTTACGAGCTTCAAGACGCAAACGTGAGCCATGACAACTTGGGCACGCTTGATTATTCAGGTACTTGGCAAGCTCTTCGCGAACAGCATTAGACTCTGTTTCGCGATAGCGACGGTCCATGTTAATTAAGATCCCTTCAAACGGGTGCTTGCGGATGACAATATCACCTCGGTCATTCATATATTTGAATTCGATTTCGACCCGACCACTACCATGCAAAACAAGATGCTGAATATCATCGGGCAACTCTTTAAAAGGCTTATTCAAATCAAAGCCGAAGTGTTCAGCTAGCGAGCTGAGCATTTGGAAATAATAAAAGTTACGCTTATCCCAACCGCGAATTGCACCGCCAGCTAGACTTAACTCGTTATTAGCAATAACGCGTGCGGGATCAAAAAATTGCTTGTGACCTAAGCCATCACAACTTTGACAGGCGCCTGCCGGGTTATTAAATGAGAATAGCTTGGGCTCTGGTTTTGCCATCGAATAGCCACATTGTGGGCAGGCAAAGTTTGCTGAAAACAACAATTCCGGGCTGTTCGGCTCGTCCATAAAGGCGATAGAAGCAACCCCATCGGTAAGCGACAGTGCGGTTTCAAACGATTCTGCTAAACGCGTTTGAATATCATCACGGACCTTCAAGCGGTCAACGACTACCTCAATGGTGTGTTTTTTATGTAAATCCAATGTTGGTGGATCAGATAAATCACATACTTCACCGTCGATCCGGGCACGAATGTAGCCTTGTGCTGCAAGGTTATCTAGTAGCTTTATATGCTCACCTTTTCGGTCTTGTACCACCGGTGCCAACAACATGACCTTAGTCCCTTCAGGAAGCTCTAGGACTTTATCAACCATTTGGCTTATGGTTTGCGCGGCTAGGGCATCACCGTGCGTCGGACAACGCGGTTCACCGACACGCGCAAATAACAAACGTAGGTAATCATATATTTCGGTAATGGTACCAACCGTGGAGCGCGGGTTATGAGATGTCGATTTTTGCTCGATAGAAATCGCTGGGGACAGTCCCTCGATATGATCGACGTCAGGCTTTTCCATTAATGATAAAAACTGACGAGCATAAGCAGACAATGATTCAACATAACGTCGCTGGCCTTCGGCATAAAGCGTATCGAATGCTAACGACGATTTACCTGAACCGGACAAGCCCGTGATAACGATCAACTTGTCTCGAGGAATATCGATATCTATATTTTTCAGGTTGTGAGTTCGAGCCCCACGAACTTCTATTTGTTTCATCATACATCCTGTCGATAATTGGCAAAAAGGCGCGACAATCAGGTTATGAACCGCGCTAAATCGAATCGGGCATTATGCCCTATTTTGTCTAAAAAATCAGCCTAGTACTGATTAATAAGGTTAAATTGTTAATACTACTCACATTAACCCTTTACCTCTTGCAAAGCAGTTATGGCTAACAAACGTTAACAACTATGATTAAGTTTACTTGAAACTACTGTTTTAGCACGAGCAAGGGTATAGAGATTTGTGGGTAGTTTGACTTATAGGAAGCGACCGTGCGACGTCAGGTTCGGATTTCTGATTAGCATTAAAGCGTCTGTAGACAATGCACGGTGATATATGCGTAAAAACTAAAAACGCGCTATAGGCTAACGATAAGCGCGTTCCTATGCTCAGGAGTCGATGATGACAAGGCGATATAACAAGCTAATGACCTGTCTAAGATATGTCATGAATAATCACGACTAAATTTTTGCAGCTAGCTCGGCCCCTTGGCGAATCGCCCGTTTCGCGTCAAGCTCTGCCGCGACATCAGCACCGCCAATCAAGTGTGGCTGTAATTGTAAATCCAGTAATTGCTGGTACAAATCACGTTGTGGCTCTTGTCCTGCACAAATAATGATATTATCAAACTGTTCAAAGCGCTGCTTGCCGTTAACGCTGAAGTTCATACCCGTATCCGTGATACTGTGATACTCGACACCAGGTAACATATGCACACCGTGATTTTTTAGTGTACTGCGATGGATCCAACCTGTGGTTTTGCCAAGTCCTGCACCAACTTTTGACGTTTTTCGTTGCATTAAGTAAATTTCGCGAGGCGTTTTATTGTGGCGATGGTTTGGCACTAACGCACCACCTTGCTGGTATTGTTTATCGATACCCCATTCCGCTAACCATTGCTCGGGTTGAGTGGTAAGCGATTGTTGTTCAGCAAGAAACTCAGCGACATCAAAACCAATTCCACCAGCACCAATAATGGCAACTTTGCGACCAACCTTGGCGCCATTTTTAAGCACATCTATGTAACTCAGGACAATATCGCGGTCAATCCCGTCAATTGGTGGCGTCCGCGGTTTGATGCCGGTAGCCACAACAATTTCATCGAAACCTTGTTGTGTTAATGTTTGCGCGGTTTGTGGGCTTTGCAAATGCAATTTAATATCTAGCAGCTCAAGTTGCTTGTGGAAATAGCGGATAGTTTCATAAAACTCTTCTTTACCAGGTATCTTCTTGGCCATATTAAACTGACCACCAATATCATCGCCAGCTTCAAATAAACTGATTTTATGGCCTCGCTGTGCGGCATAAACGCTAAATGCCAAACCAGCCATTCCCGCGCCAACAACAGCGATGTGCTTACTATCTTGTGCTTTATCGAAATTTAACTCGGTTTCATAACATGCTCGAGGGTTGACCAAACACGTCGCACGCTGTTGTTTAAAGACATGGTCAAGACAAGCTTGATTACAACCAATGCAAGTATTAATTTCGTCTGCGCGATTTTCTGCTGCTTTATTAACGAATTCGGCATCGGCAAGGAATGGTCGCGCCATTGATACCATATCGGCCTGGCCAGACGCCAATACTTGCTCAGCGACAGCTGGCATATTAATGCGATTGGTCGCCACTAACGGAACGTTTACTTCGCCCATCATGCGCTCCGTTATCCAGGTAAACGCAGCCCTTGGTACACTAGTAGAGATAGTCGGCACACGTGCTTCATGCCAGCCAATTCCGGTATTGATGATGGTGGCGCCCGCTTGCTCTATCGCTTTTGCCATGATCAGTACCTCTTCCCAGGTATTACCACCTTCAACCAAATCTAGCATCGACAAGCGGAAAATAATGATAAATTTTTCTCCAACTTTAGCGCGAATTGCTTTTACTACCTCAATGGCTAAACGCATACGGTTTTCGATACCGCCACCCCACATATCGGTGCGGTAGTTGGTTCGAGCACAACTAAACTGATTCAGTAAATAACCTTCAGAGCCCATAACCTCAACACCATCATAGCCCGCCTTTTGTGCTAATCGCGCCGAATGAGCGAAATCTTTAATGGTATGCAAAATTTGCCGTTCAGACATAGCTTTCGGTTTAAACGGATTAATGGGGGCTTTAATGGCACTGGCAGAGACGTTAAAAGGGTGATAGGCATAACGACCAGTATGCAAAAGTTGCAGACATATTTTAGTCGGGTATTTGTGTACCGCTTGAGTAACTTGTCGATGTTTTTTGACCTGCCACCAACGGCTCAACTCACCACCAAAAGGTGCGACACGGCCACGAAAGTTTGGACTAATACCACCAGTAACAATCAAACCAACGCCACCTTTAGCACGTTCTTCATAGAAAGCGGCAAGCTTGGCAAAACCATGTCGCTCTTCTTCTAACCCTGTGTGCATTGATCCCATTAGAACCCGGTTGCTTAGCGTAGTGAAGCCTAAGTCCAAGGGGCGAAGTAAGTTTGGATACGCTGATGATGTGCCTGCTTGTTGGCTTATTGTTGTCATAAATTACCCGTGGTCATACCTGTTTACATCTTCGTATTTAGGCAGAAGCTTACGAAAATGTAAACAGTTGTTTAGCCAAATTGTCGAACAAAGGCTTGTAATGGTTAGTTAATAACCCCTTGTTAGTAAACCCTTCTTAGTAAACCCTTCTTAGTAAACAAGGTTTGCTACCATGACAATAACCGGCAAGGTAATAATGGTACGCAAAATAAAAATAATGAATAAATCGAGAATGTTCACCGGAATTTTCGTACCAAGCAACATAGCGCCCACTTCAGACAAATAAATTAACTGAGTGATTGACAGCGCAGCAACGACAAAACGAGTCATTTCGTTTTCTACAGACGCCACTAGAATCGCTGGTAAAAACATATCAGCAAATCCAATCACTACAGTTTTAGAAGCAGCAACCGCTTCGGGAACACCTAATAGCTCCAGATACGGAATAAACGGCATACCTAAGTAATCAAATACCATAGTATGTTCAGCAAAAATCAAGGCGATTGTACCAACCCCCATCACCACAGGCATAACCACGAACAGCATCTCAAGAGCATTTTTAATACCTTCTAAAATAACCGTCTTAAAGCTGGTTACCATCGATGCACGCTGTGTGGCCATCTCTAAACCGTGGCTAAAAATATTGGTGCCATCAGGAATTTTATCGGCATGAGGTTCTGGTTTAGTCCCATCAATATATAAGTGACGCTTACGACTCAAAGGTGGCAAACGAGGAACGATAATCGCCGCGACTAAGCCCGCCAAACACACTGCGCTATAAAAAGGAATAAACATATGGATCAGACCAACTTGGGCGATCACAATTAAACTGAAGGTGATTGATACTGCTGAAAATGTGGTACCAACAACCGCAGCTTCACGCTCGGTATATACTTTTTGCTCGTATTGCTTACTGGTTAATAGCACGCCAACGGTACCGTCACCAAGCCACGAAGTGGTACAGTCGATTGCCGCCCTACCTGGTAATTTAAATAGCGGGCGCATAATTTTACTAAACAACACACCAATAAATTCAAGTAAGCCAAAGTTAAGAAGCAATGGTAATAACAAGCCAGCAAAAATAAACACTGAAAATAGTATCGGCATTAAGTCATTGAGTAACATGCCACCGGTTGCACTACTCCACACCATTTCAGGTCCCACTTGAAAGTAAACCATCAGTGCAAATAACGCCCCCAAACAACGGACGATTAACCACACGGGGGTCACTTTAAATAAACTGGCCATAAACGAACCATCGCTGACTCGATGACGTGCAAAAACCGAAACGGCAATACTGGCAATGGCCGTAATACCGGTCAACAAGCAAATTATAGGGACAATATACGCACTAAGCGCGGCTTGCAGCGATTTAGCTAAAACAGCAACAGGAATACTGGTTTGCTCATTGTATTGAATTGGCAGCATAAACAGGGTTAAGCCAATCAGCGAAGGGATCAGAAAAGTTAACAGATTTCGTTTCGTTACAGGATTTTGCATAGTATTCGTTATCGCATCAGATAATTTAAAAATATGACACATTTTAACTAATTCGCACGTTTTCCAATTGTTTCATAAAATTACTGTCAAAAGGTGCGCGCAATCGTTAAAATTCGCGGCACGTAAGGTAACACAAACTAGAGACCGATGCTAAGCCATATACATCCCGACAATTACACCAGCCAACTTGTGAAAAAACAGCAGGCGATGCAAACTTTATTTAGCGACTTTAATGTGCCTGAAGCTGAGGTATTTAACTCAGAACCTTTACATTACCGCCTGCGCGCAGAATTTCGTGTGTGGCACGAAGGGGATGACTTGTACTACATCATGTTTGATCAACAGACCAAACAAAAGTTTCGTGTTGATCAATTCCCTGCGGCATCGCTGTTAATAAACCAAGCAATGAATGCACTAATGGATTACATTCGTGACAATCATGATCTTCGCTACAAATTATTCCAAGTTGATTTCTTATCAACTTTGAGCGGAGAATTGCTCGTCAGTTTGTTGTACCATCGCCAATTGGATGACGCTTGGTTAGAGCAAGTTCAACAACTGAAGAGTTCACTTAGCCAAATAGCCCCAGTAAACATTATAGGTCGCGCCCGTAAGCAAAAGATCATTGTTGACCAAGACTATGTTACCGAAAGACTGACCGTAAAAGGTAAGGCATTAAGCTATCAGCAAGTGGAAAACAGCTTTACCCAACCCAATGGTAAAGTAAATGAAAAGATGCTTACATGGGCTATTGACGCCAGCACTACCCCCGAAGCAGACTTAGTAGAGCTGTATTGTGGCAACGGTAACTTTTCTATCGCCTTAGCGCCGTATTATAAAAAAGTGTTAGCCACCGAAATTTCCAAGAGTTCAGTGCACTCGGCGCAAATCAATATTGCCGCTAATAACATCGACAACCTTGATATCATTCGCATGTCTGCAGAGGAATTTAGCCAAGCAATGGCGGGCGAGCGCCAATTCCGTCGTCTAGAAGGTTTTGATTTAACTCAATACAACTTCGATACCGTATTGGTGGATCCACCGCGAGCAGGGATGGACGATGATTCGTGTCGCTTAGCTGCCCAGTTTGAAAAGATCATTTATATATCGTGTAATCCAAGTACCTTACACGATAACTTATCGATTCTTTGCGAAACCCATAAAATCGAGAAGTTTGCCTTATTTGATCAATTCCCTTATACCGATCACATTGAATGCGGCATGGTACTAACACGCAAATAGTTAACCATTTTAGCCAACAATGCTAGCAAGCCAATACAAACAAAAGCGCAACCATATGGTTGCGTTTTTTATCGTTGAAATATTGTTGCTGATAACATTAACAACAATTATTACTCATTTTTACGCTGCGCCATGTCCATCGCTCCACGAGCGATAAAGCGCAGTTGCTTAATCATTCTATCTTGCAATTCTTCGCGTTCAGCTGCATCTGCGTCAAGTGCTTCGGCACCGGTACTAAACACGATGGTCGCCGCCGCGTTTGCTTGTAAGTAAGCAATTTCCGCATCTAAGTCATTGGTCTTTTGCAAATAATCGCATAGTTCCATGGTGAAAAAACGAATTTCTCGGTTTACTGCGGCACGAAACTCAGCCGAGGTTCCTGAACGCTCACGCAGTAACAATCTAAATTCATTGCCGTTTGAGTCAATAAACTCCATGAAGGTCTTTACCGATATTTGAATTACCGAGCCACCTTTAGCAATACGTTGACGCGCTTGTCGCATTAACTGGCGTAACGTTAAGCCCGCTTCATCAACTAACGTTAAGCCTAATTCATCCATATCATTAAAATGACGATAAAACGAGGTTGCTGCAAGACCGGCCTCTTTAGTGACCTCTCGCAAACTTAAGCTGGAAAAACTCCGCTCAGCACTAAGTAAGTTAAGTGCTGCTTCAATCAGCAAGCGGCGCGTTTTTTCTTTTTGCTGGGCTCGAATTCCTGACATATGTGTTCATTCCAAAACAGTGTAAGTGAGCATATTAGCATATTTGACAGAATATCACTTGACCTTGCTTAGTGCATGGATAAAATAGCGCACACTTGTACACTGAAATTAATTAACACAAGGTTGTCCATGAGCAAACCTCGCCTACTTTGGCTAAATATTGCGATTTTCGCTTCTACTTTTATTGTCGCGTTATTTGCCGTGCCTTACCGTGCTTACACGCATGGCTTCGATGCATTCGAAATTTTGGCAGCAATTTTTTGTTTTATCTTCTGCGGTATGTCGATTACCGTTGGTTATCACCGTTTATGGTCACATCGCACATACAAAGCGCATGCCTTCGTGCGCCTCTTCTGCGCGCTAGGTGGTGCTTTTGCATTACAAAATAGTATTTTGCACTGGAGTTCAGATCACCGTGTGCACCACAAGCACGTCGATAACAACGATGTTGACCCGTACTCAGCTAACAAGGGCTTCTGGTATTCGCATATTGGCTGGATGCTGCGTGATTATCATGCGAGCACCTACAGTAATTACGATAACGTCCGAGATTTACAAAAAGAAAAAATCGTTATGTGGCAACATAAATACTATGTACCACTAGCACTGGCAATGAATATCGGTATACCTGTATTACTGGGCTGGCTAAATGGGGATATTGTTTCGGCCTTATTACTGGTTGGTGTATTACGTTTAGTATTAAGTCATCACACAACGTTTTTTATTAACTCGCTAGCGCATATCTGGGGTAAGCAAACCTACACCGATAAAAACACCGCCCGCGATAATGGCTTCTTAGCATTTTTTACTTTTGGTGAAGGCTACCATAACTTCCATCATATATTTGAAAACGACTACCGTAACGGTATTCGCTGGTTTCAATTTGACCCGAGTAAGTGGTTGATAAAAGGTTTAAGCTATATTGGCCTAACATGGAATCTGCGAAAAACCCCCGAAGACAAGATCGCTAAAGCAAAAGCGAAAATGCAATTGCAATTTAGTCAGCAAAAAGCGCAAGGCAAAATCAATGCCGATGATGTATTAGCGACACTACAGGCAGAGTACGATTTGCTGATTGAGCAAATGACCGACTACTATGATGCGAAGAAAACGTTGTTAAACCACAAGCGCGATCAGCTTGCCAAAGATGTTGAGGACTGCGCATTAATGCAACGCTATATAGAAATGCGTAACCAGTTAAAGCTACGCACTAAACAGTGGAACATGTTACGTGCACAATACGCTTAAACGTTAAATATTACCTATCATGGTCAGTTATAGCGACTTAGCTGTACTGGCCATTTTATTTGTTAACCTCGGTCAACGACAACGATAACCAACCACCTCTGTTATCGAGCTACTATTCATAGGCTAATAAAGTTTGTTCGGGTTTGCTTTACCTTGCTCTAACACTTCAACCTTGAGTACCTTAAATGGTGTGCCCCATTGCTGAATTGTACTGATGTTTTTCTGTGGGTAACCAAACAATCGCAACTTGGCGCCATGCTGATGCAATTCTTTATCTAAATTAAGTGGCAATAAACGCGCACCACTATCACTGATAAAGCCATAAAAACCACCTTCTAATTGATAATAGCGCAAGGTACCTTGGTACCATTGTGCTTGAATTTCGCCTTTACTTAATGTCTCTGGTGGTGGAGTTTGATGTTTTGTCATGACCAATACACTGTCGCTCTTATTAATTACGGAAGTTGATGATCTTGCTTGCTGAACGACTTGCACATCGCTTGGCCGTTCGGCAATGATCATAGCCTGCTTATTGGCACACGCCTGCTGGCTAAATAAAACCATCACAATAGCAACGTTAAAGGCATACTTTTTCATCGTTAATACTTCCTTGGTAGCTTGTCTTTGAATACAGATAAAGCAACGACAACATGTGTTGCTTTGCACTATAAGCTCAAAGTTATGAGAGTAGCTATGGCGATAAGTTCCTAAAACTTACCTACCTCGCTCATAATACCAGAGCAAGTCTAACCGTCCGATTTTTTTAAGTGTACGTCCATTTGTGGGAATGGGATGTTAATACCATGCTGATTAAAATGCTTATAGATATTCTCATTCATATCAAAAAACACGCCCCAATAATCCGCAGAATTTACCCACGCCCGCACAGTAAAATTAACCGAGTTATCTGCTAATGCTGACATCGCGATAAATGGCTCAGGATCTTGTAAAATCCGCTCGTCTTGATCACATAATTCGCGCATTAAGGCTTTGGCTTTATCAACATCATCACCGTAGGCAATGCCAAATGTCCAATCAACACGGCGTTTTGATTCAGTAGAGAAGTTGATCATTGAGCCCGTAGATAACCCACCATTGGGAATGATAATGGTTTTATTGTCTGCTGTTTTTAAAATGGTATTGAAAATTTGGATTTCCTTTACTGTACCCGAATAACCCTGTGCATCAATAAAGTCGCCGACCTTAAATGGGCGAAACAGCAATATCATCACTCCCCCCGCAAAGTTTTGTAGGGTGCCTGATAGAGCCATACCCACGGCTAAACCGGCTGCACCCAAAATAGCGATAAAGGACGTCATTGCAATACCAACCATACTAAGTACAGTGATAACCAATAACACTTTTAATAACGTGTTAATTAAGCCTAATAAAAACGGCTTTAATGACGCATCCACATCACGTTTATCAAATGCTTTTTGTAATGCTCCCATAATGCCTTTGATAACCCATGAACCTATCAACCAAACGGCAATGGCAGATAGTAGTTTAGGACCATAGAGGATAATCATGCTCATTAAGTCATTTATTATATTTTCGTATTCCATGCTTTCACCTGTAAGCAAATTATTATTAATAAAAGCTTATATCGATATTTATAAATTACCAAAGCAATAGTTAAAATATCTAAATAACACAGAGGGTTACACATTTCATCAGTTAGTTACGTAACAATTCTAGTCTCAAAAATCACAAAGTGACGTACATGGATGTACTAATGCCGACAGGTTCAGGGACGAACGTTTTATGTCGGTAACGTACATGGACGTACTAATGCCGGCAGGTTCAGGGACGAACGTTTTATGTCGGTAACGTACATGGACGTACTAATGCCGGCAGGTTCAGGGACGAACATTTTATGGCGGTAACGTCCAGGGAAGCACAAATGCCGGCAGGTTTACGGATGAACGCTTTACGCCTTGGAACTACTCGTGCAATAGTCCTTTTACTTAGACCGCAAAAACAAAAAGAGCAGCCATTGGCTGCTCTTTTCTATAGATGGGTGTTAAAACCTATCGATTACTCGATGATTTTTGATACAACACCAGCACCTACTGTACGACTCTAACGTCGAGCCAGAGGCTCTCGTCCTCGCTTACTAAAAACAGTCCATTAGGACTGTTTTCTTAACGTGCTCCGTCATCACCCTAAATCCATATTTGGCCGTCAAGTCGGTCGTGCCTATAACAAAAAAGGCCGCTTACGCGACCTTTTTCTCAAAAATGCTGATTGTCAGCAAAAATCATTATTCAATGATTTTTGATACAACACCAGCACCTACTGTACGACCACCTTCACGGATAGCGAAGCGTAAACCTTCGTCCATCGCGATTGGGTTGATTAGTTCTACAACAAACTTTAAGTTGTCGCCTGGCATTACCATTTCTACACCTTCTGGTAACTCAACTGCACCTGTGATGTCAGTTGTACGGAAGTAGAACTGTGGACGGTAGCCTTTGAAGAATGGTGTGTGACGACCACCTTCATCTTTAGTTAGTACGTATACTTCTGACTCAAACTTAGTGTGAGGAGTGATTGAACCTGGCTTAGCAAGTACTTGACCACGTTGTACTTCATCACGCTTAGTACCACGAAGAAGAACACCACAGTTCTCACCAGCACGACCTTCGTCAAGAAGCTTACGGAACATTTCAACACCTGTACAAGTTGTTGAAGTAGTGTCTTTGATACCAACGATTTCTACGTCGTCACCTACACGGATGATACCACGCTCAACACGACCTGTTACAACAGTACCACGACCTTGGATTGAGAATACGTCTTCGATTGGTAGGATGAAGTCACCATCGATTGCACGCTCTGGCTCTGGAATGTAAGTATCTAAGTGGTTAGCAAGTTCTAGAACTTTCTCTTCCCACTGAGCTTCACCGTTCAATGCACCTAGTGCTGAACCTTGAACTACTGGTAAGTCATCACCTGGGAAGTCGTATTCAGAAAGAAGTTCACGTACTTCCATTTCTACTAGCTCTAGAAGCTCTTCGTCATCAACCATGTCACATTTGTTCATGAATACGATGATGTAAGGTACACCAACCTGACGAGAAAGTAGGATGTGCTCACGTGTTTGTGGCATTGGACCATCAGTTGCTGCAACTACTAAGATCGCGCCGTCCATTTGAGCAGCACCAGTGATCATGTTTTTAACGTAGTCGGCGTGACCTGGACAGTCTACGTGCGCGTAGTGACGGTCAGCTGTGTCATACTCGATGTGAGAAGTATTGATTGTGATACCACGCTCACGCTCTTCTGGAGCGTTATCGATTTGTGCGAAATCACGAACTTCACCACCGTGAGTTTTAGTTAGAACTGCAGAAATCGCAGCAGTTAGAGTTGTTTTACCGTGGTCAACGTGACCGATAGTACCAACGTTAACGTGCGGTTTCGAACGTTCAAATTTTTCTTTAGCCATTTTACATATACCTTAAAAGTGATAAACAAACGGGCGGCAACCCGAATTTTTGCTTAATTTTTACTCTTTTACATGCAAAAAGCAGTTCTACAAAAGACTGTGTAACCACCAAATTTACATTGAGCTTTTTTTCCGGGGCACAATTTAGCAAACTGAAGGCATATTGTCTAAACTTTATGCTTTCTTAAACGCAAAAAAAGCCAAAAATTGGCAAATTATTTCCAGCATTACAGACAAACATCGATTTTCGAGGGTTTATGTGCTTGATTGATTAATTTTTATCAATTTTTGATGTTAGTTTTTTTCAACTAATGTATAATTCGCGCAAAAATTTTTACGCAACGTTAATTTTAACATAGAGAATTACAATGGCTGATTTATCAAAATACAGAAATATTGGTATTTTCGCTCACGTTGATGCTGGTAAAACCACAACAACTGAACGTATCCTTAAACTTACAGGTAAGATCCACAAGCTTGGTGAGGTTCATGATGGTGAGTCAACAACTGACTTCATGGAACAAGAAGCGGAGCGTGGTATTACTATCCAGTCTGCTGCTGTAACCTGTGAATGGAAAAAACACCGCTTTAACGTTATCGACACCCCGGGCCACGTTGACTTCACAGTTGAAGTTTACCGTTCATTAAAAGTTCTTGACGGTGGTATCGGTGTATTCTGTGGTTCTGGTGGTGTTGAGCCACAATCAGAAACCAACTGGCGTTACGCGAACGAGTCAAAAGTTGCTCGTTTGATTTTCGTTAACAAGCTAGACCGTTTAGGTGCTAACTTCTTCCGCGTTAAAGACCAAGTTAAAAAGGTTCTAGGTGCTAACCCACTAGTTATGACTCTTCCAATTGGTGAAGAAGATAACTTCGTAGGTGTTGTAGACGTACTAAGCCAAAAAGCTTACGTTTGGGACGATTCAGGCCAACCTGAAAACTACGAAATCACTGACATCCCTGCAGACATGGTTGACCAAGCTGCTGAGTACCGTGAAATGCTAATCGAAACTGCTCTAGAAGCAGACGAAGATATGCTAATGGAGTACTTAGAAGGCGAATTAGACCCAACAGAAGAGCAAATTAAAGCATGTATCCGTAAAGGTACTAACGAGCTATTGTTCTTCCCTACTTACTGTGGTTCTGCATTCAAGAACAAAGGTATGCAACTTCTTCTTGACGCTGTTGTTGATTACTTACCTTCACCAACTGAAGTTCCACCACAGCCATTAACTGACGAAGAAGGTAACCCAACTGGTGAATTCGCTATCGTTGACGCAGAAGAGCCGTTCCGTGCACTTGCGTTCAAGATTATGGATGACCGTTTCGGTGCTCTAACTTTCGTACGTATCTACTCAGGTCGTATTAAGAAAGGTGACACTATCCTTAACTCATTCACAGGTAAAACTGAGCGTGTTGGCCGTATGGTTGAGATGCAAGCAGATGACCGTACTGAACTTACAGAAGCGCAAGCGGGTGACATCCTAGCTATCGTTGGTATGAAGAACGTTCAAACTGGTCACACTTTATGTGATGTTAAGCAACCTTGTACTCTTGAAGCAATGGTATTCCCTGAGCCAGTAATCTCAATCGCTGTTTCTCCTAAAGAGAAAGGTGGTGCTGAGAAGATGGGTATCGCTATCGGTAAGATGGTTGCAGAAGATCCAACGTTCCAAGTTGAAACTGACGAAGATTCAGGTGAAACCATCCTTAAAGGTATGGGTGAGCTTCACTTAGATATCAAAGTAGATATCCTTAAGCGTACTTACGGCGTTGAGCTAGAAGTAGGTAAGCCTCAAGTAGCATACCGTGAAACCATCACTATGCCGATTGAAGATTCTTACACGCATAAGAAGCAATCTGGTGGTTCTGGTCAATTCGGTAAGATCGATTACCGCATCAAGCCAGGCGAGCCGAACACTGGCTTTAAGTTCACTTCTACCGTTGTTGGTGGTAACGTTCCTAAAGAATTCTTCCCTGCAATCGAAAAAGGTTTCGCGAGCATGATGGAAGAAGGTCCAGTAGCAGGTTTCCCTGTACTAGACGTTGAAGTTGAACTATTCGATGGTGGTTACCACGCAGTTGACTCGTCTGCAGTAGCATTCGAAATCGCAGCGAAAGGTGCATTCCGTCAATCAATGCCTAAAGCTGGTGCTCAATTACTAGAGCCAGTGATGAAGGTAGACGTGTTCACTCCAGAAGACAACGTTGGTGACGTTATCGGTGACTTAAACCGTCGTCGTGGTATGATCAAAGACCAAGAAGCTGGTACTACTGGCGTTCGCATCAAAGCTGACGTACCTCTATCAGAAATGTTTGGTTACATCGGTCACTTACGTACTATCACTTCAGGTCGTGGTCAATTCTCTATGGAATTCAGCCACTACTCAGCTGCTCCAGCAAATATCGCTGAGCAAGTTGTTGCTGAAGTTAAAGAGCGTAACGCTAAGAAGTAATTTTACTTCTCACAATATTAGAAAAGGCCGCATTTGCGGCCTTTTTTGTTGTGTGTAATAACAAGTTATTTAGTGCTATTCGCTTTCGGATTATTCGCTTAGCGCTTGCTACTGCGCCCTTGATTAGCGTCCAACATCAAATTCATATTCTGCATGTTGGCTGGCACTACAACCACACCACCATCGTTTTTAGCAAACATCTTTAACGCTTCATTTAGTTCATGCTGTAAATATTCTGGCGTTAGCGATGAATTAATGATTTCATTGGCTTTAGCGATACCACGAGCACGGGCAATTTCAATCTCGGCATCCTTAGCAGCAATTTCCACCTCAACTTTTTTTGCTTCTAAGGTCTTTTGTGCTTGTACCGCCTTTTGAATCGCCGCTTCTATGGTAGGGTCGGTATTTAAGGCACGAATAGCAACGCGGGTAATGGTAAATATGCCAGGATCTTTATCGTCGAGTTTCAATTGCAACTCTGTCGCTATTCCTGCACGCAACTGGTCTCGATTTCGATGCAGCTCCAAGGAATCTATTTTAGTCACTTCCTCGTAAATCACATCACGCCCTTCACGATATACAATGGCATAGGCAGGTAATAATGCCGCATCACCCTCAGCATACGACGATGCATATTTGACCATTGTTTCGGCGATATGATTGGCTGAAACGCGGTAGTAAATACTTACATCCAAATCTTGCAAGCGTAGGTTGTCACGTGCTTTTGGCCGCAAATCATTAAAATCAATAGCGATTTCTTTCGCTGAAAATTCATAAGCTCTGGTTAAGATCGGTAGTTTCCAATTTAAGCCTGCCGGCACCTCTTCCATGTCAACCGTACCTAACGTTTTTTTAACAGCAACATGGCCTGTATCGACAACGTAATAAATGCTAAATAATATAATGGCGATAAGAACCGCGATAAAAGCACTAAATACCTTTTGTGCCGAGCCTTTTGATCAGTACATAAAAGTCCTTGAATAATTAATATTGTTATAAGGCTAACCTAGCACATCTATAACAATCCCCGCTATAGCTACTTCCAAGTAGCAACCCATTTGCCACATCCCTATGTTCTCAATAATCATCCATAAACTTCAGGGTGTTCTATACTAGTTTAAGGGTATCACTTGTCCTTAGAATAATATGCAATCTATACTTTTCGACCGAAATTCAATTGTGGACAGCGCTTTATTATTGGCGCAACGAGATGGATGGCAAAACATTAATCTTTTAGCTATATGCGAGCACTGCGGTTGCTCTATGGTGCAATTGCGTAGTCACTTTCGTTCGAAAGACGATATTGCTGAAGCATTATTTGATCGCGCAGATGAATACGCTCTGAGTTGCTGTGACGAGCAAGATTTTAAACTACTTGATAGCGAAGAACGCCTACAATACATGATTGTTGCTTGGTTAAATTTTTTACTACCATACCGAAACTTAGTAAAAGATATCATCGCCTATAAGATTGAACCAGGCCATGTTCATTTACAGGCTCATGCCATCACTCGCATCAGCCGCACGGTACAATGGTTTATGCATGCCGCTGATGTCCAGTCAAGTAACGTCAAGCGTGTTATGGATGAAATCGCCATCAGTGCTATTTTCGTCTGCACCATGACAACCTTTATGATGAGTAAGCGCACCTCCACCGATCGCGCTAATGCGTTATTAGGCAAACTGCTGCACCGTCATTTTAATTGCCCCTTAAGCAATCGCATATACAAAACACAGCAAAGTAAAACCATAGGTTTAAGCACCAGCAGTTGATGCTATAACTAAACCGATTGGGTGTTGTGCAACTATCACACTCACCTCACCCAACTTTTATGGTTAACTCTGATTAAGTAAACTTAAGCACCTATATTAAGGTGCGTTAAACCCGTTCATTCGCTCTATATTTATCCTTACTATGGCACTAGTAGGATTAGAGATATTTGCCTGCAACATCGACTATTTTTACTAAACTTAGATCACCGTTTCACTCTTTGGAGGGCTGCGATGAAACTGAAAGACATCCACACCGAACTACAATCTGGCATCCTTAACTATTTAGCTAGTCATCCCAACGCCATGGGCTCTGTAGAGCATATTGCCAATCAATGGTTATTTAATGAAAAATACGAGCACACACCGGAGCAGGTCAATGCCGCGGTAAAAAGCATGGTTGCCCGGGGCGAATTAACACCAAGATTGGGTGGTGACTTTTACTCACAATAATGTCCAAACAGCTTGCGAATTCACTAAGCTGAAATTTCAACAATAAACTATCTTCGCAAGCTGTTCGTAATACCGCCACTAGTGATAAAATAGCCAGTATATTATCGTCGCTAACAATAGGTTCTGTTACCTTATGTCAAATCAAATCGATTGCTTTAAGGCATTTAGCAAGGACATCTCTGATCTTAGCATTCCAAATCGCTTTACCTTTCCATTTTATTATCACCCTCATCCACTAGCTGTTAGCGCAGCTGAGCAGCTACAACACGAGCTTGAGCAAGGACAATATCAACATAACTTTGGCTTAAAAACAGGCGACGATAAAGATGCTGCAAGCGGTAAAATGTTTGGCGTACTGGTTGTTGAAAACAAACAAAAGCAACTTGGCTTTTTAGCGGGATTCTCCGGTAAGCTCGGGGATAACACCCAAGTACCAGGCTTTGTGCCACCTGTTTTTGATATGCTTAATAAAGATAGCTTCTTTAAGGAGGAGCTCGATATCATCAACAAGGCCAGTAGTGATTATAAGCTTCTCGAAAACAATCCATTACGCCAACAACTCGCAAAGCTGGTTAACAAAGAGCGGCAGGCTTTCGACTGTGCGCTAACCACATTTAAGCAAGACGCGGCTGAGCGAAAATCAAGCCGTAAACAGCTGCGTAATAACGGCAAAACAACGCTAAGTGATGAGCAATATGAGCAACTCTGTGTTGAGCTAAGCCAGCAAAGCGTTATTGATAAACTCAAACTTCGCGATTTAAAACTGTATTGGCAGCAACGCATCGAGCATGCCCAATCGCAGCACGACGAGCTAGAGCAACAACTTGCTCGCTTAGCCAAAACACGGCGTAAGCTTTCGGCAAAACTACAGAAAAAGCTTTTTGCGCAGTACCAGTTTTTAAATATAGAGGGTGTGCAAAAAGATTTAAATGATATTTTTGCTGATACCGCGTTTAAAATACCCCCTGCTGGCGCAGGTGATTGCGCAGCACCTAAATTATTGCAATATGCTTTTAATCATCAGCTTAAACCCGTGGTGATGGCAGAGTTTTGGTGGGGAGAATCACCTAAGTCGCAAGTGCGCCGTCATAAGCATTATTACCCATCATGCTACAGTAAATGCCAACCTATCTTAGGGCATATGTTGGTTGGCATGACATTAGATGACAATCCCTTATTGGAGAATCCGGGGAAAAATAAATTATTAGACATTCTCTATGAAGATAACGATATGATTGTCGTTAATAAACCTTCAGGGCTGTTGAGTGTGCCAGGAAAAACTATCTCTGATAGTGTTTATACTCGCATTAAACAACGCTACCCTAATGCTACTGGGCCGCTTATCGTTCATCGCTTAGACATGTCGACCTCAGGGCTAATGGTCTTGGCACTCAATGCTAAAGCCAACAAGGCCCTGCAACGGCAATTTATCGCCCGTAGTGTTACCAAAAATTACATTGCCGATGTCGATGGTATCGTAACCGAAAATGAAGGCGAAATTACCCTACCATTAACTTTAGACATTAACGATCGACCTAGACAGATGGTGTGCTTTGAAACAGGTAAGCCTGCGCACACTCATTTTAAAGTGCTTGAACGTAAAGGTAACATTACTCGTTTGTCATTGTTTCCAAAAACGGGTCGAACACACCAACTACGTGTTCATTGTGCTCACAAACTTGGTTTGAACATGCCAATTATTGGCGATGAACATTATGGTAATGGTGCTGACAGACTGCATTTGCACGCTGAATATTTACAGCTAAAACATCCTGTGAGCCATGAAGTTATGAGCTTTAACGCGGCTCCTGATTTTTAATCCGCAAGCCAAACACATTCTACTGACAATATGATTTGAAAAGAGAAAGAACTAAAAAACAACGATCGCGCTCATCTACAGCTTGGGTTCTAAGTAAAATAGACATAGTATGGTTAGCCAAAAAACAACAATAAGTAAGATATGGACTTTATTAAAAAAACTGCGCTACTTATCGCACTACTACCTAATTTGCTACTCGCTAATGAAGACAGCGATATAATCGTTGTCGGCGCAGGCATTGTGGGAGCATCAACGGCTTATCACTTAGCTAAACAAGATGTTAAAGTAACCGTTCTCGATCGCGAGGGGCCAGCAAGCCATGCCAGTCGAGGCACTTTCGCATGGCTTAATGCCAGCTGGGCAAAGCAGCCTTTTGCTTACCATCAACTCAACCAAGCGAGTGTAGCCTATTGGCATGAGTTAGCGGAACAATTGGATATTCCGATAAAATGGGAAGGCTCACTTGAATGGTTTGCAGGGCAACAGCGCTCCGAAAAACTTGTCGCGCAAATCGCCGAACAAGTCACATGGGGTGAGCCCGCTGAGATTTTAGCCACTCCCCAGGCACAACAATTAGAGCCGAAGGTAAATTTCCCGCAACAAGCAACTGTTGCTTATTCAGGCAATGACGGTGCGCTCGATCCTCAACTTGCCACTGAAAAACTTTTAGCTGCCGCGACTGAGCTTGGTGTTCAAGTGCGCTTTCCCTGTAATGTAACCGATATCGTGCGCGACCAACAAAAAGTTGTCGTCAATAGCTCATGTGGTTCATTTTCAGCAAAAAAAGTAGTCTTTGCTGTCGGTGCCAACTCGAAAATTATTGAAGCCACCACTGGGCTTACTATTCCACAACGCAGTACGCCAGGCATTATCGCCATTACTAAACCGATGCCCCCTGTAATCAACAGAATTATTGTCGCCCCTGGTGTTCACATTCACCAGCGTGTAGACGGTCGTGTGGTTATTGGCGAGCAACAAGGCGCACCGAAAACCGAGCAACATAAACAGCGCTTAGTAAACCGCCCTAATAGTTACCCAAATGAAGTGTTAGCGCAGGCGCATTTTCAGCGTATGTTAACCGTTGCTAAAGGTATCGTGCCAGCGCTTGCCAATGCAGAAATGGAAGATATGTATATTGGTTGGCGGCCACTGCCATTAGATGGACATCCTGTACTTGGCTTCTCAGATGAACAACAAAGCACTTATATTGCGGTTATGCATAGTGGCGTCACCCTAGCCCCTATTGTCGGCAAGTTAATCGCTCAGGAGCTTACTGAAGGCGCACAGGACGTATTAGCACCATACAGACCACAGCGCGATTTTGAATTAATCAAACGATATTAACAAACTGTAATTCAGCATCGCTGAATTGCACACAAACAAAAAGAGCAGCCATTGGCTGCTCTTTTCTATAGATGGGTGTTAAAACCTATCGATGACCACCATAGATGGTGGAAATGCCGAAAATGCACGGAGCTGTTTTCGGCCTGTACGACTCTAACGTCGAGCCAGAGGCTCTCGTCCTCGCTTACTAAAAACAGTCCATTAGGACTGTTTTCTTAACGTGCTCGGTCATCACGGAGCACCGTGAAGCCGGCCGTAAAAACAAAAAGAGCAGCCTATGGCTGCTCTTTCTATAGATGGGTGTTAAAACCTATCGATTACTCGATGATTTTTGATACAACACCAGCACCTACTGTACGACCACCTTCACGGATAGCGAAGCGTAAACCTTCGTCCATCGCGATTGGGTTGATTAGCTCTACAACAAACTTCAAGTTGTCGCCTGGCATTACCATTTCTACACCTTCTGGTAACTCAACTGCACCAGTGATGTCAGTTGTACGGAAGTAGAACTGTGGACGGTAGCCTTTGAAGAATGGTGTGTGACGACCACCTTCATCTTTAGTTAGTACGTATACTTCTGACTCAAACTTAGTGTGAGGAGTGATTGAACCTGGCTTAGCAAGTACTTGACCACGTTGTACTTCATCACGCTTAGTACCACGAAGAAGAACACCACAGTTCTCACCAGCACGACCTTCGTCAAGAAGCTTACGGAACATTTCAACACCTGTACAAGTTGTTGAAGTAGTGTCTTTGATACCAACGATTTCTACGTCGTCACCTACACGGATGATACCACGCTCAACACGACCTGTTACAACTGTACCACGACCTTGGATTGAGAATACGTCTTCGATTGGTAGGATGAAGTCACCATCGATTGCACGCTCTGGCTCTGGAATGTAAGTGTCTAAGTGGTTAGCAAGTTCTAGAACTTTCTCTTCCCACTGAGCTTCGCCGTTCAATGCACCTAGTGCTGAACCTTGAACTACTGGTAAGTCATCACCTGGGAAGTCGTATTCAGATAGAAGTTCACGTACTTCCATTTCTACTAGCTCTAGAAGCTCTTCGTCGTCTACCATGTCACATTTGTTCATGAATACGATGATGTAAGGTACACCAACCTGACGAGAAAGTAGGATATGCTCACGTGTTTGTGGCATTGGACCATCAGTTGCTGCAACTACTAAGATCGCGCCGTCCATTTGAGCAGCACCAGTGATCATGTTTTTAACGTAGTCGGCGTGACCTGGACAGTCTACGTGCGCGTAGTGACGGTCAGCTGTGTCATACTCGATGTGAGAAGTGTTGATTGTGATACCACGCTCACGCTCTTCTGGAGCGTTATCGATTTGTGCGAAATCACGAACTTCACCACCGTGAGTTTTAGTTAAAACTGCAGAGATAGCAGCAGTTAGAGTTGTTTTACCGTGGTCAACGTGGCCGATTGTACCAACGTTAACGTGCGGTTTCGAACGTTCAAATTTTTCTTTAGCCATCTTAAATGTACCTTAAAGTTAAAGTAACTAGGACAAGCCTAGCGAGTAATTGAAATTATTTTTGCTACTGAAAATGGTCAATTAAAAATGACCATTTTCAATAATTGCTTCTGTGATGTTCTTCGGCGCTTCTGAATATTGCTTGAATTCCATCGAGTATGAAGCACGGCCTTGTGTAGCACTACGTAGATCTGTGGCATAGCCAAACATCTCACCTAATGGTACAACCGCATTAACTAGCTTCATGCCAGCCGGACCTTCGTCCATGCCTTCAATCATGCCGCGACGACGGTTAAGATCACCAACTACATCACCCATATTTTCTTCTGGGGTGGTAACCTCAACTTGCATCATAGGTTCTAGTAATACTGGGCTAGCATCTAGAGCACCC
This sequence comes from Thalassotalea sp. Sam97, assembly GCF_041379765.1. Classification (NCBI taxonomy): domain Bacteria; kingdom Pseudomonadati; phylum Pseudomonadota; class Gammaproteobacteria; order Alteromonadales; family Colwelliaceae; genus Thalassotalea; species Thalassotalea maritima. The sequence continues at coordinate 3,043,236 of NZ_CP166919.1, forward strand.
TGTCTGAAACCCATCGACGCCGCGATCTTGAAGGCCATTTCGTTAGAGTCGACATCATGGAAAGAACCGTCAAATAAGGTTACCTTGATGTCGAGCATCGGGAATCCGGCTAAGACACCGTTTTCCATTTGCTCTGCACAGCCTTTTTCTACAGCTGCCCAGTATTCGCGTGGTACTGCACCACCAACGATTTCACTTTCAAACTGGAAGCCTGAACCTTCTTCTTGAGGTTCTAGTTTCAGCCATACATGACCGAATTGACCACGACCACCAGATTGGCGAACAAACTTACCTTCAACTTCTACCGGCTTACGAATTGTTTCACGGTAAGAAACTTGTGGTTTACCAACGTTTGCATCGACTTTAAATTCACGCTTCATACGATCAACGATGATATCTAAGTGCAACTCACCCATACCAGAGATGATGGTTTGCCCTGTCTCGTCATCAGTTTCAACGCGGAACGATGGATCTTCTGCCGCTAATTTACCTAAAGCAATACCCATTTTTTCTTGGTCTGCTTTGGTCTTTGGCTCAACAGCAACTGAGATTACCGGCTCAGGGAACTCCATACGCTCTAAGGTGATCACGTTTTGTTGATCGCATAAGGTATCACCGGTGGTAACGTCTTTCATACCAATAAGAGCAGCGATATCACCCGCGCGAACTTCTTTAATTTCTTCGCGGTTATTTGAGTGCATTTGCACGATGCGCCCGATACGCTCTTTTTGACCTTTTACTGGGTTGTAAACCATGTCACCGGTTTTAAGGACACCTGAGTAAACACGTACGAAGGTCAAGGTACCAACAAACGGATCCGTCGCAATCTTAAACGCTAGTGCGGCAAACGGTGCTTTGTCGTCTGCTTCACGCGTATCTTCGGTTTCGTTTTTATCATCACGAATACCTTTTATCGCCTCAACTTCTGTTGGCGATGGTAAATATTCAACAACCGCATCAAGAACCGCTTGTACACCTTTGTTTTTAAAAGCGCTACCACAGGTGGTTAATACGATTTCGTTATTGATGGTTAATTGACGCAACGCAGCTTTGATCTCTTGCTCTGACAGTTCACCTTCTTCTAGGTATTTGTCCATCAGTTCTTCACTTGCTTCAGCAGCCGACTCAACTAAGTGTTCATGCCACTCTTGGGCAAGATCTTGCATATCGGCAGGGATCTCTTCGTATTCGAAGGTCATACCTTGATCCGCTTCGTTCCAGTTAATTGCCTTCATTTTAATAAGGTCAATAACACCTTTGAACTCTTCTTCACTGCCAATCGCCAATTGAATTGGCACAGCATTCGCGCCTAGACGATCTTTACATTGTTTAACAACGTTTAGGTAATCCGCTCCCATACGGTCCATCTTATTAACGAAGACCATACGTGGAACTTTATACTTCTCCATTTGACGCCAAACGGTTTCGGTTTGCGGTTGTACGCCTGATGAACCACAAAGTACTAATACAGCACCGTCTAAAACTCGCAACGAGCGCTCTACCTCAATGGTAAAGTCTACGTGGCCTGGGGTGTCAATGATGTTGATGCGGTGATCATCGAACTGACCTTGCATGCCTTTCCAAAAACAGGTGGTCGCCGCAGAGGTAATGGTGATACCACGCTCTTGCTCTTGCTCCATCCAGTCCATGGTGGCTGCACCATCATGCACTTCACCAATCTTGTGCGACAAACCGGTGTAAAACAATACACGTTCGGTTGTCGTTGTTTTACCTGCATCTACGTGTGCAGCTATACCAATGTTACGATAACGTTCAATAGGGGTCGTACGAGCCACTAATGGATTCCTCTATGTTCGGGATGTACCTGAAACTAATTTTCAAAAATATTGGAAATACACTTTTGAAAACCAGCTTTGCTAATGCCTGCAGCAGTTATTAGCGTGATTCAATATGTTTAGCTATGTATAGAAGAAAAGCGCAGCGGCTAACGCCGCTACGCTTATCATTATATTACCAACGGTAATGAGCGAATGCTTTGTTCGCTTCAGCCATTCTGTGAACGTCTTCACGTTTCTTCACAGCTGAACCTTTGTTTTCAGAAGCATCTAACATTTCGTTAGCTAGGCGTTGAGCCATTGATTTTTCACCACGTTTACGAGCAGCTTCAACTAACCAACGCATGGCTAGAGCGTTACGACGAACTGGACGAACTTCTACTGGAACCTGGTAAGTTGAACCACCAACACGACGAGATTTAACCTCTACGTGTGGACGGATGTTATCAAGAGCGATTTCGAACAAGTCTAAGTGCTCTTTCTCAGGGTTCTTTTCAGCTAGAATATCTAGTGCACCGTATACGATTTTCTCTGCTACAGATTTTTTGCCATCAACCATAAGGATGTTGATGAATTTTGCTAAAAGTTCGTTTTTAAACTTCGGATCAGGTAAGATTTTACGCTGACCAACAACACGTCTTCTTGGCATTTTAAATTCTCCGATTAGCTTCAGGATTATCCCAAAACAATTAAATATTAAATGTTAGTTTGGCCTTACTTGACGGAGAACCGTTAAGATTTAGGGCGCTTAGCACCGTACTTAGAACGGCCTTGTCTACGATCGTTAACACCAGAACAGTCTAGTGCACCACGAACGGTGTGATAGCGAACACCAGGTAAGTCTTTAACACGACCACCACGGATTAAGATAACGCTATGCTCTTGTAAGTTGTGACCTTCACCACCGATGTAAGAAGTAACTTCGTGACCGTTAGTTAAACGTACACGAGCTACTTTACGTAGTGCTGAGTTAGGTTTTTTAGGTGTAGTTGTATACACACGAGTACATACACCGCGACGTTGAGGACAAGCTTCTAACGCCGGAACGTTACTTTTTTGTACCTGCTTAACACGTGGCTTACGTACTAATTGGTTAATAGTTGCCATTATAGCTCCTGATTAGTTAAAAATAGTGCAAACTCCAACGAAAATCGATGGATAGGTTCACACTCTCATAAACGTGAAAAATACCTACCATAACAGTAGGTCGCGGAATTTTATTAGTGATGGGGGTCACTGTCAAGCAAATGTGACTCTGATCTTTGATCTTTTTTGTGCATTTAGTAACCAAAAAAGATCAAAGATCATTGCTTGTTAATCACTCGATATATTTAATTTGCCGCTAAAAACAAAGAAGGGACCCTAAGGTCCCTTCTAACATTAGTTATGCGTTAACGATTATTCGTTATCTGCTTGGCCTTCACCACCTGTTAAGTCGCCGAAGCCACCTAACATTTCGGCATTAAGCGCATCAGTAAGAGCTTGTTCTGCATCTTCTGCTGAAACCATTGGCTCTTGTTCTGTTGTTGCCGCTTCTGCACGCTTTTTGTGATAAGCGTAACCAGTACCTGCTGGGATCAAGCGACCAACGATAACGTTTTCTTTCAAACCACGTAAGTCGTCTTTCTTACCAGCAACCGCTGCTTCGGTTAGTACACGTGTTGTTTCTTGGAACGACGCTGCAGAGATAAATGACTCAGTTGCCAATGATGCTTTGGTAATACCCATCAGCATTGTTTGGAACTCAGCAGGTTTCTTACCTTCTGCTTCTAATTGACGGTTAGCAATCTTAACGCGTGCAACTTCTACGTGCTCACCCGCTAAGAATTCGCTGTCACCACCATCCATGATTTCACACTTGCGCAGCATTTGACGAACGATAACTTCGATGTGCTTATCGTTAATCTTTACACCTTGCAGACGGTAAACGTCTTGTACTTCATTAACGATGTAGTTTGCAACATGGTCAATACCACGTAGACGTAAAATGTCATGTGGAGATTCTGGACCATCGGCGATAACTTCACCTTTTTGAACCGCTTCACCCTCGAACACGTTAAGCTGACGCCACTTAGGAATCATCTCTTCGTATACTTCACCGCTTGGCTGGGTGATTTGTAAACGACGCTTACCTTTAGTTTCTTTACCGAAACCAATGATACCGGTCTTCTCCGCTAGGATTGCAGGCTCTTTCGGCTTACGCGCTTCAAATAAGTCAGCAACACGCGGTAGACCACCGGTAATATCACGAGTCTTCGAAGACTCTTGTGGAATACGCGCTAGCGCATCACCAATATTAACCTCAGAACCATCTTCTAGGTTAACGATTGCGTTACCTGGTAAGAAGTATTGAGCTGGGATATCTGTACCCGCAATCATTACGTCATTACCTTTAGCATCAACTAGCTTAACCATTGGGCGCATTTCTTTACCCGCAGAGTTACGTTGTGCTGCATCGGTTACAACCACGCTTGATAGACCGGTTAAGTCATCAGTTTGCTTGGTCATAGTTACCGATTCGATAAGGTCAACAAATTTGATCTTACCAGCTACCTCAGTGATGATTGGGTGAGTATGTGGATCCCAGTTTGCTACCGTTTCACCAGCGGCAATCTCTGCACCATCAACTTTCGTCAAAATTGCACCGTAAGGTACCTTATAACGCTCTTTCTCACGACCTAACTCATCAATAACGGTTAGCTCAGATGAACGCGAGGTAATTACAAGCTTGCCATCAGAGTTGGTAACAAACTTCGCATTTTGTAACTTCAAGGTACCGGTGTTTTTCACCTGTACGCTGTTTTCTGCAGACGCTCGAGATGCCGCACCACCGATGTGGAAGGTACGCATGGTAAGCTGTGTACCCGGCTCACCGATTGATTGTGCTGCAACAACACCAATTGCTTCACCTTCGTTGATAAGGTGACCACGAGCCAAGTCACGACCGTAACATTGTGCACAGATACCAAAGTCAGTATCACAGGTGATGATTGAGCGAACCCAAATTTGATCAACCGAGTGCTCTTCTAAGATGTCACATTTTGCTTCATCTAAAAGTGTATTACGGGCAAATAATACGTCTTCAGTACCAGGAATGAATACGTCTTGTGCTACGGTACGACCTAGTACACGTTCACGTAACGGTTCAACAACGTCACCACCTTCAATAAGTGGTGTCATTAATAGACCTTCTTCTGTACCACAATCGTTTTCAGTAACAACCAAATCTTGTGCTACGTCAACAAGACGACGTGTTAGGTAACCCGAGTTCGCTGTCTTAAGTGCGGTATCCGCCAAACCTTTACGAGCACCGTGAGTTGAGATGAAGTACTGTAGTACGTTCAGACCTTCACGGAAGTTCGCGGTGATTGGCGTTTCGATGATTGAGCCATCTGGTTTTGCCATTAGACCACGCATACCCGCTAGCTGACGGATCTGAGCAGCACTACCACGAGCACCTGAGTCAGCCATCATAAAGATCGAGTTAAACGAGTCTTGAGCTTCCATTTCACCATCGCGGTTTTCAACGTGCTCTTTCGACAAGTTGTCCATCATCGCTTTCGAAACTTTTTCGTTCGCTGATGACCAGATATCGATAACTTTGTTGTATTTCTCACCGGCAGTTACAAGACCAGATTCGAACTGTTGTTGAATCTCTTTAACTTCTTCTTCAGCTGCATCGATGATGGTGTATTTCTCATCAGGAATAACCATATCGTCGATACCAACAGACGCACCGGCGATCATCGCGTAGTGGAAACCTGTGTACATAATGTGATCTGCAAAGATAACAGTATCTTTTAGACCAAGGTTACGGTACGCATGGTTAATTAGGTTAGAGATTTGCTTCTTACCTAATGTCTTGTTGATGATCTCGAATGGTAAACCTTTTGGACAAACCATCCATAAAATCGCACGACCAACGGTAGTGTCGATTAATGATGTTACGTCTTCACCATTGATGTGCTGAGTAATACGCACTTTTACGCGTGAATGCAGACCAGCAACTTCGGTACGGTAAGCTTTTTCGGCTTCTTCAGGAGAACCGAATACCATGCCTTCGCCTTTGCCGTTTACACGGTCGCGAGTTAAGTAGTACAAACCTAATACAACGTCCTGTGAAGGTACGATGATTGGATCACCGTTCGCAGGAGAAAGAACGTTGTTAGTAGACATCATTAGTGCACGTGCTTCTAACTGAGCTTCAATCGTTAGCGGTACGTGAACAGCCATTTGGTCACCATCGAAGTCAGCGTTATATGCCGCACACACTAGTGGGTGTAACTGGATCGCTTTACCTTCGATAAGTACTGGTTCAAACGCTTGGATACCTAGTCTGTGAAGTGTCGGTGCACGGTTAAGCATAACCGGGTGCTCGCGGATAACTTCATCTAGTACGTCCCAAACTTCACCTACTTCACGCTCTACTAATTTCTTAGCTGCTTTGATAGTTGTCGCTAAGCCACGTGCTTCTAGCTTGCCGTAAATAAATGGCTTGAATAACTCTAAAGCCATCTTCTTCGGTAAACCACACTGATGTAGACGAAGTGTTGGACCAACGGTAATTACAGAACGGCCTGAGTAGTCAACACGCTTACCTAGAAGGTTTTGACGGAAACGACCTTGCTTACCTTTGATCATGTCAGCAAGTGATTTCAGAGGACGTTTGTTAGAACCCGTGATGGCACGACCACGACGACCGTTATCTAATAACGCATCCACAGATTCTTGTAGCATACGCTTTTCGTTACGTACGATGATGTCTGGTGCTACTAGATCTAATAGACGCTTCAAACGGTTGTTACGGTTGATTACACGACGGTATAGGTCGTTCAAATCAGATGTCGCAAAACGGCCGCCATCTAGTGGTACTAGTGGACGTAGATCTGGTGGAAGGATCGGTAGAACCGACATGATCATCCACTCTGGCTTGTTACCAGATTGGGCGAATGCTTCCATAAGCTTAAGACGCTTAGTGATCTTCTTACGCTTAGTTTCACTACCAATTTCTGGTAGCTCTTCACGCATTTGCTCGATTTCACCGTTTAGATCGATTTGCTGAAGAAGCGCAAGAATTGCTTCTGCACCCATCTTCGCGTCGAACTCATCACCATGCTCTTCTAATGAGTCTAAGTACTCTTCTTCAGTAAGGATTTGGCCTACTTCAAGAGTCGTCATACCCGCTTCGGTAACGACGTATGATTCAAAGTACAATACACGCTCAATATCACGTAACGTCATGTCTAGTAATAGACCGATACGAGATGGTAATGATTTTAAGAACCAAATGTGTGCAACCGGGCTTGCTAATTCGATATGACCCATACGGTCACGACGAACTTTAGTTAGTGTTACTTCAACACCACATTTTTCACAAATTACACCACGGTGCTTAAGGCGCTTGTACTTACCACATAAACACTCATAATCTTTTACTGGGCCGAAAATACGAGCACAGAAAAGGCCGTCGCGCTCAGGCTTGAACGTACGGTAGTTGATGGTTTCAGGCTTTTTAACTTCACCGAATGACCATGAACGAATCATGTCTGGTGACGCTAAGCCGATGCGAATACCATCGAATTCTTCAGTTTGATTTTGTTGCTTAAGAAACTTAAGTAAATCTTTCACACTCTATCTCCTGTCGGAGTTAACATCTGGGAGGGTTACTACCCTCCCGTTAAATTCGTTTTCGGACCTAGGCTTATTCTTGGTCTAGTTCAATGTTAATACCTAAAGAACGGATTTCTTTAAGTAGTACGTTGAACGACTCAGGCATACCAGGTTCCATACGATGATCACCATCAACAAGGTTCTTGTACATCTTAGTACGACCGTTAACGTCATCCGACTTAACAGTAAGCATCTCTTGTAGGGTGTAGGCAGCACCGTATGCTTCCAGTGCCCATACCTCCATCTCACCGAAACGCTGACCACCGAACTGAGCTTTACCGCCCAACGGTTGTTGCGTAACAAGAGAGTAAGAACCAGTTGAACGGGCGTGCATCTTGTCATCAACCAAGTGGTTAAGTTTCAGCATGTACATGTAACCAACAGTTACAGGACGCTCAAACGCACGGCCAGTACGACCATCATAAAGCGTGAATTGACCGCTTTCTGGCATATCCGCTAAGCGGAATAGCTCTTTGATTTCTTTCTCTGCTGCACCATCAAATGCTGGTGTTGCAATTGGTAGGCCTGCACGTAAGTTATCAGCTAAGCGCATGACTTCATCGTCTGAGAAGTTATCGATATCAACTATTTGACGAGATTCGCCAACTGCGTACACGTCTTTCAAGAATGAACGAAGTTTCGCAAGCTCTTGCTGTTCCTTGATCATGCGATCGATCTTCTCACCGATACCGCGTGCCGCCATACCTAAGTGAGTTTCTAGGATCTGACCGATGTTCATACGTGACGGTACACCTAGTGGGTTAAGTACGATGTCTACCGGCTCACCGTTTTCATCGTAAGGCATGTCTTCTACAGGAACAACGTTAGAGATAACACCCTTGTTACCGTGACGACCCGCCATCTTATCACCTGGTTGTAGGCGACGTTTAACCGCTAAGTACACTTTAACAATCTTTAATACGCCCGGTGCTAAGTCATCACCTTGAGTGATCTTGCGGCGCTTAGCTTCGAACTTCTTCTCGAAGTCTGCTTTGATTGCATCGTATTGCTCAGCAATTTGCTCAAGCTCAGTTTGCTGACCTTCGTCTGCTAAGCTTTGTGTTAGCCACTGGTCACGAGACATGCTGTTTAAGTCTGACTCGTTCATGCCAGCTGTCATTAGCAGCTTCTTAGCACGTGCATAGATGCCGTCTTCTAAAATGCTGAACTCGTCACCCAAGTCTTTCTTAACTTGAGCAAGTTGCATTTCTTCGATTTCAAGGGCACGTTTGTCTTTTTCTACGCCATCGCGAGTAAAGATCTGTACGTCGATGATGGTACCTTGCACTGAGTTAGGTACACGTAGCGAGCTGTCTTTAACGTCAGCAGCTTTTTCACCGAAGATTGCACGTAGAAGTTTTTCTTCAGGAGTAAGTTGTGTTTCACCTTTTGGCGTCACTTTTCCTACTAGGATGTCGCCACCCTTAACTTCTGCACCAATGTATACAACACCTGACTCATCTAGCTTGCTTAATGCAGACTCACCAACGTTTGGAATATCTGAAGTAATTTCTTCAGAACCTAACTTGGTATCACGAGCAATACAGCTTAGCTCTTGAATGTGAATCGTTGTGAAACGGTCTTCTTTGGTTACACGCTCAGAAATCAACATCGAGTCCTCGAAGTTGTAACCATTCCAAGGCATGAACGCGATACGCATGTTTTGACCAAGTGCTAATTCACCCAAGTCAGTCGATGGACCGTCAGCTAGAACATCACCACGTTGTACTGGCTCACCAACGTTACAAGTAGGACGCTGGTTAATACAGGTGTTTTGGTTAGAACGCGTGTATTTGGTTAGGTTGTAGATATCAATACCAGCTTCACCTGGAACCATTTCACTTTCGTTAACACGTACTACGATACGTGACGCATCAACGTAATCAACAACACCACCACGCTTAGCAACTGCAGTTACACCTGAGTCAACAGCGATGGTTTTTTCCATACCAGTACCAACAAGAGGCTTGTCAGCTTTTAATGTTGGAACCGCTTGACGTTGCATGTTGGCACCCATCAATGCACGGTTCGCATCATCGTGCTCAAGGAACGGGATAAGTGATGCTGCCACAGAGATGATTTGCTGTGGAGAAACATCCATATACTGAACTTGATCAGATGACATTAAGGTAAATTCGTTTTTGTGACGACACGGTACAAGACCGTCAACTAGCTTGTTATCAGCATCTACTTCAGCGTTTGCCTGTGCAACCACAAAGTTGCCTTCTTCGATTGCAGATAAGTAGTCGATTTCGTCAGTAACAACACCGTCTACAACACGACGATATGGGGTTTCTAGGAAACCGTAATCGTTAGTACGTGCATAACAAGACAATGAGTTAATCAAACCAATGTTTGGACCTTCAGGAGTCTCGATTGGACAAACACGACCATAGTGAGTTGGGTGAACGTCTCGAACCTCGAAGCCTGCGCGTTCACGAGTCAAACCACCTGGGCCTAACGCTGAGATACGACGCTTGTGCGTTACTTCTGAAAGCGGGTTGTTTTGGTCCATAAACTGCGATAGCTGTGATGAACCGAAGAACTCTTTAACCGCTGCAGAAATTGGCTTAGCGTTAATTAAATCTTGTGGCATTACTGCATCAAGATCACCAAGAGATAAACGCTCACGAACGGCACGTTCAACACGTACTAAACCTACGCGGAACTGGTTCTCAGCCATTTCACCTACAGAACGAATACGACGGTTACCTAAGTGGTCGATATCGTCCACTTCACCTTTACCATCACGGATCGAGATAAGGGTCTTCATTACATCGATGATGTCGTCGTTAGATAGAACGCCTTCGCCAGTTGATTCGCTACGACCAACACGACGGTTAAACTTCATACGACCAACGCTTGATAAATCGTAACGCTCATCTGAGAAGAATAAGTTATCAAATAACGCTTCGGCAGCTTCTTTCGTTGGTGGCTCACCAGGGCGCATCATACGGTAAATTTCAACAAGCGCGTCTAGACGATTTGTTGAGCTATCGATGCGTAAAGTGTCTGACATGTATGAACCACAATCGAATTCATTCATGTACAGAGTATCTAGTGATTTGTAACCCGCTTGAACAAGTTCAGCAACAAGCTCTAACGTAAGTTCAGTGTTTGCTTCTGCAACTAACTCACCTGTGCTCTTGTTGACGTAATCTTTAGCTAGCACGCGACCAACGATGTAATCTGGTGGTACTTCTAACGTTTCTACGTTCTCTTTCGCTAGATCACGGATGTGACGAGCGGTAATACGACGGCCTTGCTCAACTAAGATATCGCCATTCGGCATCTTGATATCAAACGTTGCTGTTTCACCACGTAGACGTTCTGGAACCAATTCCATAACGACTTTATTCTTTTTGATGTCAAAACGTGTTGTGGTGTAGAACATCGCCAGAATTTCTTCTGTGCTGTACTCAAGTGCACGTAGGATGATCGACGCAGGTAACTTACGACGACGGTCAATACGTACGAATAAGTTATCTTTTGGATCAAACTCGAAATCCAACCATGAACCACGGTAAGGGATAACGCGTGCGTTATAAAGCACTTTACCTGACGAGTGGGTTTTACCCTTGTCATGATCAAAGAATACACCAGGAGAACGGTGTAATTGTGAAACAATAACACGCTCAGTACCATTGATAACAAACGTACCGTTTTCTGTCATCAATGGGATTTCGCCCATATATACTTCTTGTTCTTTAATATCTTTTACGGTACCTGCTGCGGCTTCTTTATCGTAAATTACAAGACGTAATTTAACGCGTAAAGCTGCAGAATAGGTAACACCACGGATTTGACATTCTTTAACGTCAAATAATGGCTCACCTAAACGGTAGCTAACGTATTGTAACTCTGAGTTACCAGAATAACTTTTGATTGGGAATACACTACGGAAAGCGGCTTCTAAACCTACTGTACCCGTTTCGTCGATATCAATAAACTTGCGGAAAGATTCGAGTTGGATAGACAACAGGAATGGATAGTCCATTACCTGAGCGCTCTTACCAAAATCCTTACGAATACGCTTCTTCTCAGAATAAGAGTAAACCATGGGTTCCTCATCTTGCTCGTTATGGCCAACCTGATACTGGGGTTAGTATCAGGAGTAAATCTTGTAAAACACTAAGCAAATATCTCTTGGCTTATTTGCTTAACATTTACCGTCAATCCTTATATAAAAAAAAACCTCAACTGACGAAAAAATCAACAGTTGAAAACTTTTTTCTTTTAAGAACCGGTGTTTACGCTAAAGAGACGGTAACTTTAAACACTAACAAGTTAACATAAAAAAAACAATCTCTTTTAGCGCAAAAAGGCCGGTGACATTTATCACCAGCCATTGCCTAAATTAGGCAGCTAATCTGTAAGTATACAGATTACTTGATAGCAACAGTTGCGCCTGCTTCTTCAAGTTCAGCTTTAAGAGCTTCAGCTTCTTCTTTAGAAACGCCTTCTTTAAGAGCTTTAGGAGCTGATTCAACAACTTCTTTAGCTTCTTTAAGACCAAGACCAGTAGCACCACGTACTGCCTTGATAACAGCAACTTTGTTACCACCGAAGCTTTCTAGAACTACGTCGAATTCTGTTTGCTCAGCAGCAGCTGCACCAGCGTCAGCAGCAACAGCAACAGCTGCAGCAGCAGAAACACCGAACTTCTCTTCCATTGCTTCAATTAGTTCAACAACTTCCATTACTGACATTTCAGCAACTGCATTTAAGATATCGTCTTTAGAGATAGACATAATCATCTTTCCTATTAAATTTAAACAGCCAATACGCTGTTAGATAAAAACTATATAAATACAAGCTAACAGCGCAATTAAGCTGCTTCTTGCTCTTTCTGATCGCGAACTGCAGCAATAGTGCGTACAAGTTTGCCAGCAGATGCTTCTTTCATTGCGCTCATCAAGCGTGCAATAGCTTCGTCGTAAGTAGGTAGCTTAGCTAGTACTTGTACGTCTACTACGTCACCTTCGTATGCAGCGGTTTTAAGTTCAAAGATATCGTTTTCTTTAGCGAAATCACTGAAAATACGCGCTGCAGCACCTGGGTGCTCGCTTGAGAATGCGATTAGTGAAGGACCAACGAATGAATCTTTCAAACATTCGAATGGAGTACCTTCTACTGCACGACGTGCTAAGGTGTTACGAACGACTTTCATCCATACACCGTTTTCACGTGCTTGCTTACGCAATGCAGTAATCGCTTCAACTGTTACACCGCGCGAGTCGGCAACAACAGCTGAAAGAGCGCCAGAGGCAGCTTCTTGAACTTCAGCAACAATTGCTTTTTTATCATCAAGATTAATAGCCATTGGCTTTAACTCCTGGTTAACCGGTAAACCGGTATTTAACTCTCCCAAGGCATCATCCGCCTTAGGCCTTACGGCGAGAGCCAGAAATTTAGGAAAATATCTGGGTAATCACCATCTACATAGGACATTAAGCAAACCGCACCACACTCATAAAGTGCTTAAGGGTTGGTTTACACCTATGGTCTTTGACGGGAACTGAATTGATAATCAAACCAATCGGTAACATCAATTCAGCACCTACCAAAATTTGAGGGAGCGAATTATAGTTTAAAATTCGCTCACTGTAAACGCTTTATTAGATATCAGACAAAGAGTTTTGAGCGATAGTTACACCAGCACCCATAGTCGTTGAAAGAGATACCTTCTTGAAGTAAGCGCCTTTTGCTTGAGCTGGCTTAGCTTTCTTAAGAGCAGCCAATAAAGCAACTAGGTTTTCTTCAATTTGATTCGCGTCGAAGTCTACCTTACCGATAGTCGAATGGATGATACCATTCTTGTCGTTGCGGTAACGGATCTGACCAGCTTTTGCGTTCTTAACAGCAGTAGCTACGTCTGGAGTTACAGTACCAACTTTCGGGTTTGGCATTAGACCACGTGGACCTAATACTTGACCTAGTTGACCTACAACACGCATCGCGTCTGGAGTTGCGATAACAACGTCGAAGTTCATTTCGCCAGCTTTTACTTGCTCAGCTAGATCTTCCATACCAACGATGTCTGCACCAGCTTCTTTAGCTAGTTCTACGTTAGCGCCCTGTGTGAACACAGCAACACGAACGTCACGGCCAGTACCGTGAGGTAGTACAGTAGCACCACGAACGTTTTGGTCAGATTTACGAGCGTCGATGCCTAGTTTAACTGCAACATCTACAGACTCTTTGAAGTTAGCAGTAGCTAACTCTTTCAATAAAGCGATTGCTTCATTGATTTCGTATTCTTTTAATACGTCTACTTTTTCACGGATTAGACGAGCGCGTTTTGATAATTTAGCCATTGATTAGTCCTCTACTACCAAACCCATTGCACGGGCAGAGCCAGCAATTGTACGCACTGCAGCTTCCATTGAACCAGCAGTTAGATCAGGTTCTTTCATCTTAACGATCTCTTCAAGTTGAGCTGTAGTAACAGTACCAACTTTCTCAGTGTTAGGACGACCTGAACCACTCTTGATACCAGCAGCTTTCTTAAGTAAGTAAGAAGCAGGTGGAGTTTTAGTTTCAAAAGTGAAAGAGCGATCGCTGTAAACAGTAATTACTACTGGAACTGGAGCGCCTTTATCTAAAGAATCTGTACGTGCGTTAAACGCTTTACAGAATTCCATGATGTTTACACCGTGTTGACCTAGAGCAGGACCAACTGGTGGTGACGGGTTAGCTGCACCAGCAGCAACCTGTAGCTTGATTAAAGCTTGGACTTTCTTAGCCATTGTTTAATACCTTATGTTTGGGTGATATCGCTGAAACAAAACAGCTCCCCGGTTAAATAAAATACAGATTCATCTGGAATCCAAACAAATCGGCAGCGGATTATATATTAATCGACAGTTGATTTGCAAGCCTGTCTGTACATTTTTTAGCTTGCTAATATAGAACGCAGCTAAGTTGTTTGTAGAAAGGGTTTTGTGTTCAACCGAACAGGCAGGCTAAAAACGATAAAACGGGCTAAGGTAACCAGCAAAGATATGCCAAATACACATAAAATTTACCGGCTATGTGAAACAGTGGTGTTTGATATCGTCACTCATCAAAGTAACCTGTTCTATTGAAATATCGTGCATCAAGTTGGCGCTGACACATCGATATTTCACAAAGGTTAATGTCCTTTCCGTGGTAAAGCGCAGATAACATTAATGAATGTGACCTAACGTTTCAATAATTGCTCGATATCTTTATTGAGCTGATAACTTGGCTCGGTGACGATCTTTTCTAAGGTTTCAATTCGCTCTCGTATGTTGTTGCAATCCTCATCATTGTGCTTTGCCTTGTTATTGATATTGTCTGGTTGGCCATTAAGTCCTAATTGATATTTTTTATCGAGATAAGCAAGAACGACAATAGCCAAGGTGATAAGAGTCATAAGTATAAATTTCTCTAACATAACGGTCTCCTAATATGATGTGTTACCGTATAGTCTGAAAAAAATATATTTTATTACACTGTAATAAAAATAAAGTTTTAAGGACTTAATAAGTAAACCAGCGACAATTTACATGATCGAGTAATTACGACTTTGCAAATTAGGTTATGGTCGTGATATTTCGTCATCAAGATATTAAGCAAAATGAGCGCTTTAAACAGTTAGGGAAAAAGCTTGAAACCAGACTTCAATCAACTTTGGCATCAGCATCGTACGGGGATTGCGCGACTTGTGATGAGTTATGAGGCTAATCACGACGTTCAAGATGAACTCATTCAAGAAATAGGATTAGCGATATGGCGCTCACTTGAAAAATGCCGCGATGAAGAAAAGATCAAAGCGTTCATTTATCGTATTGCCCACAACCAAGCAATCAATCACGTAAGTCGGCAAGTAAAACAAGTCGACACAACACCACTACCTTGTGAACAACTAGATGCCAATGAAGGTGATCATAAATCTGGTATATATACAGAAAAGCAACACGCATTATTAACAGCGATGCGATCACTACCGATGAATCAAAGGCAGGTTATTAGCTTATTGTTCGAAGGGTTCAGTTATAAACAAATAGCCGATATCACCGGTTTTACTATGTCACATGTTGGGGTGTTAATGAACCGAGGTAAATACAATCTAAAGGAACGATTAGATGAATCATAATGAGCAAAAGGAAGTCGAATTAAATGAAGTTTGGCAATCGATTAGTCACGAAGCTCCCCCTTCTTCGACTCAGCTTGCAAATATTGCAGGTAAAGAAAAAATTAAAAACGCTATTTATTTGGCTGGCGACGTTTTAGGCAACCTAGTATTAGCTGCTTTACTATACGCCGCTTGGCAGCATGACAGGTCGCTTGTCACACTTAGTTGGCTAGGACTCGCCTTAGTTTATGGCGCATTTTTAAGTTGGCAATTCTACAAAATACGAGGTCTAAGCCATCAGGCGTTGCTCGAGAGCACCTCTAGCTACCATGATTACTTAATTAAGCGTGCTCATGGCGACATCAAAGCCGGAAAGCTTTTTAATGTTTCAACGCTGGTGATTACAACAACAATGGTAGTTGTATTTGTGATTGAGCAGTGGTGGTTGGGCCCGCCATTAATTAGTAGTGCAAAGCAATGGCTCTTCTTACTATGCTGGACATTATTCTGGGTGTCGTTAATGGCTTACTACGGCGTCTGGAAAATTCGCCGAGGGCGCCAAGCCCTAGCAAATTTACAAAAAGGCAGTGACGATGGTTAACTATGTTTTGATTATAAAACGCCTAGTATACCTACCAGTAAAATCCAGCAACCTAAAAATAACTTCAAGCGCTGTGCACCTAGCCATATTGCAATGTAGCGAGCTAAGAATGCACCGACTAGGGCACCAGGTGCAGCAAACATTAATACATCGGTATTAATTAACTGTTGGCTAATAAAGTAATAAATACCACTAAGTACAGATAATGCCGATACAATAACCCCGGCAGCGACGGAAAACATCACCGAAAAGCCACGCAGGAGTAAAATAACAGCCAATATCTCACCGACACCAACAGATATCCATGCCGTGATGATACCGCCGATCAAGCTGACAATAGCAATAAGTAGTACTTCACTTATAGTGAGCGCTGTTGCATAGCGATGCGTTGAACGCTTACCAAGATAGGCACAGTGATACAAAACGATCAGACCAAAGATCAATGAAAACCAGCTAAATAAAGTATTGGTTTCAGCAATTGCTGGAATGGGGAAGTATTGTACTAGCCAGATGCCAATTATCGAAAACGGTAAGCTTGCAAAAATTGCTTGGTAAAGTAGCTTGGTGCGCTCAACTTTCTGCTCGTTGTTATCATGAAAAAACAACAACCACGACAGACTGCCCATGCTCATACCAAAACATTGGATAGCGAAGCTCGTGGCAATTACTTCATCGATTTGCATGCCAAGAGCATCAAACGATGGTACGAAAACGACCCCACCACCAGCTCCTGTTGCATTAGCGGCGATGGCCCCACCAATACCAAGAAAGAAAAACCCAAAATAATCACTGATGATATCGATAGGGTTCGCCGATTGCATGAGTAACACAGCCCATAGCGACGCTAGCAATAAACCAGCAAAAAATAATTTGTAACGGAGGTTCTCTGTTAATAGCGCGTACATCAATATCAGCTATGTTAATAAGTGTAGAATATAGAGCGATAGTACCCAATGGTAAGATTGGGCGCAATAACTGGACAGGTAAAAGCAGATACAAAAAAGCCGCGATATACGCGGCTTTTTCCATAACAGATAGTGAGAGTTAGGTTTTCTCTACTTGTGAGAATTCTAATTCTACCGGTGTTGAACGGCCAAAGATAGAAACAGAAACCTTAAGACGGTTCTTTTCATAATCCATTTCTTCAACAACACCATTGAAGTCAGCGAACGGACCATCGATAACACGAACCACTTCACCTGCTTCAAACATTGTCTTAGGACGCGGAGCATCAGTAGACTCATCTAAACGCTGAAGAATACGATCTGCTTCTTGCTTGGTAATTGGCATTGGACGATCAGAGGTACCACCAATAAAACCAAGTACGCGTGGAACACTTTTCACTAAGTGCCATGCTTCTTCGTCCATTGCCATCTCAACTAAAACATAGCCAGGGAAGAATTTGCGAGCGCTCTTGCGCTTTTGACCAGCACGCATTTCAACAACTTCTTCAGTAGGTACTAAAACCTGACCGAACTTGTCTTCCATGCTGTGGATTTTAATGTGTTCTAATAACGTTTTTTGAACGCGAGCTTCGTAGCCAGAAAACGCTTGAACTACATACCATCTTAATTTGATTTCTTCAGACATTCTTTACACCTGTAGAGAAGTTATAAAGCTAACAATTGCGTATAACAGGCTATCTAGGCCCCATAACAACAATGACATAATCAAGGTTGCTACGATTACAATACCCGTAGTCTGTATTGATTCTTGTTTGGTCGGCCATACAACCTTACGTACTTCAGTGCGAGATTCTTTGGCGAAAGTCAAAAATGTGCGACCTTTTTCTGTTTGCATAGCAATTAAACCTGCTACAACTACAGCGGCAACAACACCTAGCGCTCTAAATAACACTGACTCTTCACCGAAATAATAGTTACCAAATACGGCACCAATTAAAAGAGCGAAAACCAAAATCCACTTTACTGTGTCTAGAGAACCACCTTGTGGGGTTTCTGTACTTGCATTCATAACTTCTGACCTGTTCCTGTCAATATCAAGACAAAACCACCCCGCATTTGCGAGGTTTAAAAAATTTGGCAGGGGTGGAGAGACTCGAACTCCCAACCGTCGGTTTTGGAGACCGCCGTTCTACCAATTGGAACTACACCCCTAAACTAAAAGTATCACCAAGATACCGATACACTTGTCATGTGGTTTCTTTGCTTCGAAGGGAAAATTAAGAAATACATGAGAAGTGAAGGGCTATTATACTTAGCTTCTACAATTACTCAAGCGCTATTTAGCATTCTGTTAATAGAAAGTGTTAATAAGTGTTTTCCCGATATGACGTACATGGATGTACTAATGCCGACAGGTCTAGGGAAGAACGTTTTATGTCGGTAACGTACATGGATGTACGAATGCCGACAGGTTCAGGGAAGAACGTTTTATGTCGGTAACGTACATGGATGCACAAATGCCGACAGGTTAGGGACGAACGTTTTATGGCGGTAACGTACATGGAGGTACTAATGCCGACAGGTTCAGGGACGAACGTTTTATGGCGGTAACGTACATGGAGGTACTAATGCCGACAGGTTCAGGGACGAACGTTTTATGTCGGTAACGTACATGGAGGTGCTAATGCCGACAGGTTCAGGGACGTACGCTTTATGGCGGTAACGTACATAGAAGTACTAATGCTGACAGGTTTACGGATGAACGCTTTATGCCTTGGAACTACTCGTGCAATAGTCCTTTTACTTAGACCGTAAAAATAAAAAGAGCAGCCAATGGCTGCTGTTTTTGGCCTGTACGACTCTAACGTCGCGCCAGAGGCTCTCGTCCTTGCTTACTAAAAACAGTCCATTAGGACTGTTTTCTTAACGTGCTCGGTCATCACGGAGCACCGTGAAGCCGGCCGTAAAAACAAAAAGAGCAGCCTATGGCTGCTCTTTCTATAGATGGGTGTTAAAACCTATCGATTACTCGATGATTTTAGATACAACACCAGCACCTACTGTACGACCACCTTCACGGATAGCGAAGCGTAAACCTTCGTCCATCGCGATTGGGTTGATTAGCTCTACAACAAACTTTAAGTTGTCGCCTGGCATTACCATTTCTACACCTTCTGGAAGCTCTACTGCACCAGTGATGTCAGTTGTACGGAAGTAGAACTGTGGACGGTAGCCTTTGAAGAATGGTGTGTGACGACCACCTTCATCTTTAGTTAGTACGTATACTTCTGACTCAAACTTAGTGTGAGGAGTGATTGAACCTGGCTTAGCAAGTACTTGACCACGTTGTACTTCATCACGCTTAGTACCACGAAGAAGAACACCACAGTTCTCACCAGCACGACCTTCGTCAAGAAGCTTACGGAACATTTCAACACCTGTACAAGTTGTTGAAGTAGTGTCTTTGATACCAACGATTTCTACGTCGTCACCTACACGGATGATACCACGCTCAACACGACCTGTTACAACAGTACCACGACCTTGGATTGAGAATACGTCTTCGATTGGTAGGATGAAATCACCATCGATTGCACGCTCTGGCTCTGGAATGTAAGTATCTAAGTGGTTAGCAAGTTCTAGAACTTTCTCTTCCCACTGAGCTTCGCCGTTCAATGCACCTAGTGCTGAACCTTGAACTACTGGTAAGTCATCACCTGGGAAGTCGTATTCAGAAAGAAGTTCACGTACTTCCATTTCTACTAGCTCTAGAAGCTCTTCGTCATCAACCATGTCACATTTGTTCATGAATACGATGATGTAAGGTACACCAACCTGACGAGAAAGTAGGATGTGCTCACGTGTTTGTGGCATTGGACCATCAGTTGCTGCAACTACTAAGATCGCGCCGTCCATTTGAGCAGCACCAGTGATCATGTTTTTAACGTAGTCGGCGTGACCTGGACAGTCTACGTGCGCGTAGTGACGGTCAGCTGTGTCATACTCGATGTGAGAAGTGTTGATTGTGATACCACGCTCACGCTCTTCTGGAGCGTTATCGATTTGTGCGAAATCACGAACTTCACCACCGTGAGTTTTAGTTAGAACTGCAGAAATCGCAGCAGTTAGAGTTGTTTTACCGTGGTCAACGTGGCCGATTGTACCAACGTTAACGTGCGGTTTCGAACGTTCAAATTTTTCTTTAGCCATTTTTCAATTACCTTTAAAAAAGTACAAAAATACTATTTTTGCAGGGCGTGTTACATGCGCATCACCATTTATGATCAGACATTCACGCCAATTTCAAGTTCCAGTTTGCCCTGATCGCAACATTCCTGCCATAACAGCAAGAGATGAATCAACACACCCTAAAAATTTTTACGTTAACAATAAATGATAGACGGTGAAGGAAGGTTCTTCAAAGAGGTTATCAGGAGTGGTGCTAATGGGGAGATTCGAACTCCCGACCTCACCCTTACCAAGGGTGCGCTCTACCAACTGAGCTACATCAGCATCCTGACTTTCTATATGGAGCGGGTGACGGGAATCGAACCCGTTTCTCTAGCTTGGAAGGCTAGGGTAATAGCCAGTATACGACACCCGCGCGTCTATCAGCTATCTTAGCGAATAATGGTGGAGGGAGGTGGATTCGAACCACCGAAGGCAGAGCCGTCAGATTTACAGTCTGATCCCTTTGGCCACTCGGGAACCCCTCCTAATGCTATGCTTCTCACTCAACACGATGAGTGGAATTAATGGTGCCGACTGCCGGAATCGAACTGGCGACCTACTGATTACAAGTCAGTTGCTCTACCAACTGAGCTAAGTCGGCACTGCATTAAGTGATGCGAATTCTAGAGTAATGTTTTACAGCTTGCAATAGCTAATTTTAAAAAAAATTAAGTTTTTTCTCGTTTGCTGATTATTTACTCGACTATGTAATAAAAAGGCTACAATGCGCTGATAATATAAACAATAGTTAACAACTGATATAACGTTTAATACCGCAAAAAACCAAGTCGCTAATAACTTTACCATGAAATTTTCCGGCGTTATTTAAACGCTCGCCGTAACCACCGGTAAATATAAGCATACTATCCGATAACTTTTTCGTCGCACATAAGTCAATGGCTTGGTTAACAACACCAATAGTGGCAGCCCATACCCCGAAGTTGACGTTATCAGAGGTATTGTCACCAAATAATAAGGTTTCAATATCTGCTACTTGACCAAAGACTTTGCTGGTATGTTGAAACAAACTGTTGGCCATCAGCTCAATCCCTGGCACGATCCAACCACCGATGTGCTGTTTATCTGCCGACAAAATATCAATCGTTGTCGCGGTACCCGAGTCGATAATAATCAAGTTACGATTTGGGTACTGCTCCTCTGCACCAACTATAGCAAGCCAGCGATCCACACCCATGGTTTGGTAGTTGCCATAACTATTGTTAATAGCAAATGCTGTTTGTTCAGTTGTCAGCTGACGATAAGCTGTATTGTTTTGCTGACACCAGTTATTCACACTTGTTGCGAACGCATCATTTGCAACGCTAGCCAATAACACTTGCTTGAGTGTTGGTAAACTTGGTAACAGAGCTAAAAAGGCATCTGTGCTATGGCGTTCAATAGTCGATAACACGTCACCATTACTTAGCATGTATTTGACTTGGGTATTTCCTGCATCAATAAATAAATACATAATTAGCCCGCTCTTAAACTAATTTCGCCACCATACACTGGCTGTAGTTTGCCATTCACCTCTAACAATAAAGCACCACTGCTATTTATGCCACGACATATACCAGCCGTTACCTTGTCACCACTGTAAATCGTTATCGCTTGGTTATAGAAATAGTCTTGTCGTTGCCACTCTTCGAGCATTGGCGCTAAACCAGATTGTTGATGTTGCTGCAAGCGAAGACTAATTTGCTTAACAAGACGTGCCGACAATACGTTTCGATCCACACGTGCAGATAGTTGGCGTTGTAAATCAGTCCAGGCTTGGTCAATATCAGCACCAACACTTTCGGGCATTTGCACGTTAAGCCCCAAACCGATAACACAGTGGCCAGGACCAATGCTCTGCCCTTCAAGCTCTACCAGAATACCGGCAATTTTAGCGCCATTAATATAAATATCATTAGGCCACTTTAGCTGGACATCGAGGTTATAATCCATTCTCAGTACATCAGCTACGGCAATACCAACCACGATCGAAATACCCATTGCTGCTGCCATACCTTGCTCTAAATGCCAATACATTGACATGTAAAGGTGTGAGCCAAACGGTGATAGCCATTGTTTGCCACGGCGGCCTCGTCCTGATGACTGATACTCCGAGATACATACCTGCTCGTGCTGAACATTATTAGGCAGGCGGCGCATTAAATATGAATTGGTAGAATCAATTATGGTATGCACTTCAATGCTATTATTAGCCTGTAAGTGTTGCAGATGTTGAGTAATAAGCTTTTGCTCAAGTAACTGGATAGGCTGCGCTAACTTGTATCCTTTACCTTGCACTGAAAATATATCAAGTCCCATCTCACCTAGGGCTTTAATATGCTTAGATATCGCTGTGCGTGATACATGTAATTGCTCTGCAAGATGTTGCCCAGAAACAAACTCTCCTGCGGCAAGTTGCCTAATTAATTCTTCTCGCACGACCTTCGCCATGACAAAACACCTTAATCTTTATCCCGTTATGGAAATTCATGCAATTGCATTTCACCCATTGTGCCAATAAAGCGCACCTCAGGTTGCAATTGAACGGTAAACTTGGCAAACACCTGCTCCTGAACAAACCGTGCCAATTTAATCACATCCTGCCCTGATGCATTGCTTTTATTAATAAGAACCAGCGCTTGCTTAACGTGAACAGCAGCGCCGCCAATTTGTTTGCCTTTTAAATTACATTGGTCGATCAGCCAACCTGCGGCCAGCTTGATGCGCCCATCGGCCTGCTGGTAAGCAGGTATATCAGGGTACTGTTGCTTTATGCAGACATAAGTTGCGTGTTCGACGACAGGGTTTTTAAAAAAGCTCCCAGTATTGGGTAATTGCTTGGGATCAGGCAGTTTACTTTGTCGAATACGAACTACCTCATCAAACACGTGTTGTGGAGTAACGGGCATAGGTAATTGCTTTAAGCCCTGATAAGACAACACCGGTTGCCATTGCTTGGGCAATTTAATGCCAACAGCAACAATGATGCCTTTGTCTTTTAAATCACCTTTAAACACACTATCACGGTAACCAAACTGACAGTGTTGCTTGTTAAGGCGAATTACCTTTCCGGTGGCGATCTCTAGCCAATCAACATACTCACAGACATCGGCAAATTCTACGCCGTATGCACCTATATTTTGAATCGGTGCTGCACCGCAATTACCCGGTATCAAAGCTAAGTTTTCCAAACCAGGCATATCATTGACTAAACAATACTGTACTAGCTCATGCCAATTTTCGCCACTTTGCACGTGTAACAGATAATGTGTCTGCGATTCTTCAATATTAATGCCCTTTAACTGTGGGCAAATTAGCGTACCATGAAAGTCTTCAATGAAGATGGTATTACTGCCGCCACCTAGGATATAAAACGTATCAGGCAACTGTTTTAGCGCTGTCGATAACTCGGCAAGGTTATCGAAAATCTGTAGAGACTGTACCGTATTTTCTATGGCAAAGGTGCTGTAAGGTTTTAACGATTGATTAGCGTATTGCATCGGGATTTTCTTTCGGTAAATGTACTGGCTATTTAACAAGAATTCGTAAAAACAATAAAGGGGCATATGCCCCTTTACTCTGTATAACTACTTGTGAAATGGTTTACTTAAACGATGTACCGCATCGATAAAGTAACCAGCATGTTCAGGATTCACATCAGGGTGAATACCGTGACCAAGGTTAAATACGTGACCAGTACCTTTATCGCCAAAGCCCGATAAAATAGTTTGCACTTCTTGTTCAATGCGCTCTTTTGGCGCATATAACATTGACGGATCCATATTACCTTGCAGCGCCACTTTATCACCTACGCGCTTAACGGCGTCTTCGATATTGATAGTCCAGTCTAAGCCAACTGCATCACACCCCGTTGCTGCAATCGACTCCAACCACATACCACCATTTTTAGTGAATAGAGTAACAGGTACTTTACGACCTTCGTTTTCACGCGTTAAGCCATCGACGATTTTTGCCATGTACTGTAGCGAGAACTCTTTGTACATTGCTGGGCTTAATACACCACCCCAAGTATCAAATACCATTACCGATTGCGCACCGGCAGCGATTTGTGCATTTAAATAAGAAATCACAGAATCCGCTAGCTTGTCTAATAGCAAGTGCAACGTTTGCGGCTCTGCAAACATCATCTTTTTGATTTTGGTAAATGCCTTCGAGCTGCCGCCCTCAACCATATAAGTTGCTAACGTCCATGGGCTACCAGAGAAGCCAATTAATGGTACTTTTCCATCAAGTTCTTTGCGAATTGAGCGAACAGCATTCATTACATATTGCAATTCACCTTCAGGATCAGGGTGACCTATTTTCTTAACATCTGCCGCACAAGTAATTGGGCGTTCAAATTTAGGACCTTCGCCAGTTTCAAAATACAAACCTAAGCCCATGGCATCAGGAATGGTTAAAATATCACTAAACAGAATAGCGGCATCGAGGTCAAAACGACGTAACGGCTGAATCGTTACTTCCGTTGCTAACTCGGTATTACGACACAACGACATAAAGTCGCCTGCATCTTTACGAGTTTCTTTGTACTCTGGCAAATAACGGCCAGCTTGGCGCATCATCCATACAGGGGTATAGTCAACTGGCTGACCTAACAACGCACGTAAATAGGTATCGTTCTTCAATTCTGTCATTTTTTTAAAGCCTTGCAAAAAATTGCCGTCATTCTAACCAAAAGCGGCTAGAGATACTATGACTTGTGACAAACAAACATAAATTTGTCTCATGCTAAGTACGCAACGGAATATAATATTTTAAAAAATCACGATTTTTTCACAACATTTTGTTGCACTTTGTTAAATGCTTTGTTATAAAAATTAACAAGCTTACGAATTAACAATAAGAAGCTAGTTGAACTAGACCATACAGCGAGCATTTCAGGCCTTACTTGTAAGGCCTTTTTATTTTTACTCTCTAGTTAATGTTCTCGAACCTGAAAACTGCTCACTCCTTTACTTAACCTTATTGGTAGTTGCAACTGTTGGTTAATCACTGACAACATACAGATAGCCATGATGACAAGATATTGCGCCCATGTTCCGGCTTTTTCTTTTTCTATTGAGTTTCGTGTTTGCTAGCCAAGCGTTAGCTTTGGGAAAGGAAGCACACCAGCTTGTTTGCCAACTTGCCTTCGAAACACTGCCACCGACTGCACAGCAACAGATAAACAAAATCGTCAGTAATGTACCAAGCAAGGAACGTTACCGGATCAATCGCTATTTACAGCGGGAAGATAACGCGCCTATCCGTTTTACCCATCTATGTAATTGGGCCGACGCCATCAAAGGCGACAATAGCTTTCAGCGTTACAACTCATGGCACTACGCCAATATGCCAAGGCGCGCCATAACTATTAATGATATGTACTGTCAGCAAAAAAAATTCTGCCTTATTTCAGCAATAGAGTTTCATTTAGGGCAATTGGCTAGCACCTCAATGCCACACAAGCGCTGGCAGCCTTTGGCGTTCTTGGGACATTGGCTTGGCGATCTTCATCAGCCATTGCATCTTGGATTTTACGATGACAGAGGCGGTAATCGTATCCCGATCAACAGCAAACTGGATAACTGTCGTAACCTTCATGCCTTATGGGATTACTGTTTGTTGGCACTGTTAACCAAGGTCGACTTTGCCGTGATATACCTTAGCTTAGCCCTAGATGTGACATCAGCCGAGAAGATAGATATTAGCGCCTGGGCCTTTGAAACAGCTCAACTCACCAGAGCAACGAATATCGGCTACTGTACGATGAAGCAAAACGTATGCCATCCGCCACTAACAGCGGTCTTGTTTAACTCACAATACCTTAACGACAATAAAACGCTTTATATTCAGCAGCTCATTAGGGCAGCCAAGCGTTTGAATGGTGTATTGCAAAGACATTTGTAGTCATGCCATAGACGCTTTAATTAACCCTGCGATCATTACCCAATACCCCTTATTAACTTTGCCCAATACAGTACATTCTGAGTAGGGATTTATTAAGGCTGTGACAACACTGCAAACTCTAATTAAAACAAGATCAAGATAATCAACAGCTTAAAAAAACAACAAAATAAATGTTGCATTTTGGTTAATTTTTGAGTTTTATAAAGGTAATGACAACCTCAAAAACCGTGTTGGAGGGAACATGCTTACACAGCTTGAACGGGCACAACAACAATGGGGCGGCTCGCATAGCGCAATCGATAATTGGCTGGCAGAGCGACAAGCCGTGTTGGTTGCCTACTGCCAACTAGCAGGTTTACCTCCATATGAGCAAACAGACAAAGTACTACCCAACCAAACGGACGTGCAGGCGTTTTGTCAATTATTGATGGATTACCTTTCCGCTGGTCATTTTGAAGTCTACGACCAACTGGTCGCAAGGTGTAAGGAGAATGGCCCGCAGTCATTAGCGTTGGCACAACGTATTTATCCGCAAATCGCAAAATCTACCGATATAGCCCTCGCCTTCAATGATAAGTACGCTGAAGTCGCCAGCGCCGACGATTTAGAAGATATCGATGGACAACTGTCAGAACTTGGACAAATGCTAGAAGAGCGGTTTGAGCTGGAAGATACTCTCATCGAAGAGCTGTATAACCGCAAGCCATAATGAGTCATCGTTCATGACAAAAAAATACCGGACATTGTCCGGTATTTTTGTTTAAACAGCTCATGCTAAATAGAAAGCATTAAGATGCTGGCGTTTCTTCTTGTGCTGCGCTAACGATATCCAGAAGCTCTACTTCAAAAATTAACGTTGCATTACCAGGAATCGTTTGGCCTGCACCTTGCTCACCGTAACCTAACTCTGCAGGAATAAAGAACTTGTAGTGTGAACCTACGCTCATCAGCTGCACACCTTCAGTCCAACCCTTAATAACGCGGTTTAACGGAAATTCAATTGGTTGGTTACGAGCATATGAACTGTCAAATTCAGTACCATCGATTAGGGTACCTTTGTAGTGTACTTTAACCGTATCGGTTGCTGCTGGCTTAGCGCCTTCGCCCTGTTTGATAACTTGATACTGCAAGCCAGAATCTGTTACAACAACGCCATCTACTTTAGCGTTTTCAGCTAAAAACGCTGCGCCTTCTGCTGCTGCCGCTTCACGTTCTTTTGACGCAAGTGCATCACGCTTTTCACGAGCCTGGGTATCAAGCGCCATTAATAGATCTTGCATTTGTTGTTCGTCAAACTGACCTTTACCAGACAAGGTTTCTTGAAAACCAGCAAAAATCAGCTCTTTGTCTAAGTTAATGTCTAGCTTTGCTTGCTCTTCTAGGTTTTTGTTCATGTAATTGCCAATTGACGCACCTAGTGCATATGACTGCTTTTGTAGATCCGTTTCTAATGTTACTGGCTTTTCTTCAGCTTTTTCAGTACATGCAGCCAAAGCCATTACAGCAACAGCAACAAGCGTTGGTTTTGTTATAAGTTTCATATGTTTCTCCATAACATCGTAAATAAGGAGAATACTCCAAATTACACGGTTTATATTTTTTAAAATCACTTAATACTAGCGACTATTACGTCATATTAACAGACCTTAGACACCGCTTTATTGGAAAATAGTAACCATTTTCGTATCAATAACACGCTGGATGGTAATTTAGGTTTATCTTAATCGCTGCTTTAGCGATAATGGCGCAAACTTGGTATTTGGCAGGTAACCCATGAGTACAGAGCAAGCCTTAATAGAGCAACTGCAAAATCGTATCGATAATTTGGAAGCGAAAGTCGCTTTCCAAGATGATGTGATTGAAAAATTAAATGTGGAAATAACGTTCCATCAAGACAACCTTCGACAGCTTAATGATCAAATGCGTTTGGTTATCGACAAAGTAAAAAGCATGAACGTATCGACGATAGCGCGTCAAGAAGATGAAACACCACCACCGCATTATTAATGTGGTGGCAATGATTAGGGTTTAAATACTCCAATGACGGTTTCGTCACTGCGTACTTGCGGAGCAACTTGTTCTTCTGGCTGGGTCATTTCCATACCACAGGCAACGCAGCTGACTTTTTCTACACCGTTTTCTTTGGTTAACGCCAGAGTATCCATCTTTTGACATTTTGGGCACGTTGCCCCTGCGATAAATCGTTTTTTCATAAGATAAGAGCTATAAGATGTTAAGCTTTGCTGCGTCACGCAGCGCGATAGTCGCAATTGTACTCGCTTTAGGCATCGATAACAAAGGACATTAATGTGATTAAGGCCATCAATATTACCTTAGATAGAGGATTAAAAAATCTCATCAGCGACTCTAGCTTTACCATTTACCCTGGTCATAAGGTAGGTTTAGTCGGCAAAAATGGTTGCGGTAAGTCATCGTTATTTGCTGCTCTGCTCGGTCAATTACAACTCGACAAAGGCGATCTGGAAATCCCTAGGCATTGGGATATTGCAACAGTGAAGCAAGAAACGCCTGCACTTAGCAAAAGCGCCTTAGATTACGTTATCGATGGTGACCATGAATATCGTCAATTAGAGCACCACTTAGAGCAAGCGCGCGCTAGCCAAGATGGCCATAAAGAAGCCGATATATTAGATAAAATTGATGCCATCGGTGGGTATTCTCTTGCTGCTCGAGCTGGTGAATTACTGCATGGCTTAGGATTTAGCCAACAACAACTTAATGACAGCGTCAGTAGCTTTTCTGGTGGTTGGCGGATGCGCTTAAACTTGGCGCAAGCACTGATCAGCCGTGCCGATTTAATGTTACTGGATGAACCTACCAACCACTTAGACTTAGATGCGGTTTTATGGCTTCAACGCTGGCTTAAACAATACAATGGCACCTTAGTACTGATTTCCCATGACCGTGATTTTCTCGACGCAGTCACCAACGAAATATTGCACATCGAGCACGGTAAAGCCAAGCTTTATGCTGGAAATTATACATCGTTTGAGCGTCAACGAGCAGAGCATTTAGCGCAACAAGATGCGATGTATCAAAAACAACAAAAAGAAATTAAGCACTTAACATCATTTGTTGATCGATTTCGTGCGAAAGCCTCGAAAGCCAAGCAAGCGCAAAGCAGATTAAAGCGATTAGAAAAACTCCCAGATCTCATGCCAGCCCATGTCGATAGCCAGTTCAGCTTTCAATTTGAAAATCCCGACTACATGCCCTATCCATTATTAGCCATCGACCAAGGTGATTGCGGCTATGGTGACAACAGCAAAATTCTGAGCCAGGTGAAATTGGATCTAGTACCAGGTAGCCGTATCGGCTTGCTTGGTCGTAACGGTGCCGGTAAGTCGACGCTGATAAAATCATTAGCTGGTGAATTAGCGCTATTAGCAGGTACCCGTTTTAGTGCCCAAGAGCTTAACATTGGCTATTTTTCACAGCACCAACTCGAACAATTGCGCATGGACGACACTGCGCTAAATCAAGTGTTGCTCGCGCATCCCGACTTTACCGAACTACAAGGACGCAACCATTTAGGTCGCTTTGGCTTTAGCGGCGAGCAAGCCTTGAACATTATTAAAACCATGTCCGGAGGCGAAAAAGCCCGTTTAGTGTTAGCACTTATCGTATTGCAAAAGCCACAAATATTACTTCTCGATGAGCCCACCAACCACTTAGATTTAGAAATGCGTCAAGCACTGGTAATGGCGTTACAAGAGTTTGATGGTGCGATTATTTTGATTGCCCATGATCGCTACTTGCTCGAATCATGTGTCGATGAGTTTTATTTAGTTGGTAACGGTCGCGTTGAAACCTTTAAAGGGGACATCGATGATTATCAAAAATGGCTCGACGATGATAAAAAGTCAGCCCAACAACAGAGCAAAGGGACGAATACAAGCAACGATAAGGTCGATAAAAAAGAGCAACGTCGCGCCCAAGCTGAACTGCGCAAAAAAGCGGCTCCATTAAAAAAACAAGCCGATAAGCTCGAAATGCAAATCGAAAGCTGGCAGCAACAGCTTGATGCAGTCGAACAACAAATGGCAGACCCAGCAACGTATGACGACCAAAATAAGGTTCTGCTCGCTGACTTGCTTGAGCAACAAGCTAACCTAAAGCCTAAACTTGAACAAGCCGAGGAGCAATGGATGGAGTTGCTTGAGCAAATAGAAGACATTATGGGGCAAGCATAGCGCTGGCAAACCGCGCATGCCGGTAACAGGTTTTTAGCGACCAAGTTCCCCGTTTTATAGTACACAGGCTATAGTTGTCAGTAGTAAACGCTTTTGCACTCACCGCTGTTAGGTGCATTTTATAAGTAAAAAACGTTTTATATTCGCGAGATAGGTAACATGAAAAAGCATGTCTCGCCCAAAGGAGTCAAACCATGAAAAAAGCCATCTCTTTTGCCATTCTAGCCGCCGCTGTAAATTTTGGCTGCCAAGAACCAACGACAAGTGAGCAAGCCCCAATGGATAACCTAAAACTCACCGGACAACAATGGACATTAAGCCTATTAAACGGCGAAGCCGCTAGCTTAGGCGATATGGATCAAGCATTATTTATCGAGTTCATCGAAGCGGATGCGACCTTTCGAGGTTTTGCCGGCTGTAACAATTACTCGGGCAACTATAGTCAAGATGGTAACAATTTAGAGTTCGGTCAATCTCGAGCCACCAAGAAGTTCTGCCAGCAAGGAAGTGATATTGAAGATCAATATCTTAGTGCGCTGACAGATATCAGCAGCTACCAAATTAACGGTGATGTATTAACGCTGATCAACAGCAATAATGACGAGGTCGCTGTTTACACTGCACAAGCAACGGATAAATAACGATAACCAATTCGCTGTCGGTTATGGCTAGGTATTCATCGCTAGTTTCAGTATAATCGGCAGCAAATAACAACCTTGTTCGCCACGTATTAGATGACTTATCCCAGTAACTTCCAACCAGCCTGGTGGCTTAAAAATCGTCACCTCCAAACCATGGCAGGTAAGTTATTCCGTAAAAACCTGCAACTTAACATAATCAATGAAACCATCGAACTACCTGATGGTGACTTTGTTGATTTAGCGTGGACAGAAGACGCTAATCTGAACAAGGACAAACCCATTGTTTATGTATTGCATGGGCTTGAAGGCTCAATTGATAGTCATTATGCCAAAGGTATGATGCATGCAATACAGCAACGCGGCTGGATTGGCTTGTTAATGCACTTTCGCGGCTGTTCAGGGAAACCGAATCGCTATGGGCCAAGCTATCACAGCGGTGACACCTTTGATATTCACTATTGCGTTGATTTCTTAAAGCCGCGTTTTGCCAATCGCCCATTAGGTATCATGGGTTTTTCATTAGGCGGTAACGTTCTCGCCAATTATTTGGCTGAAGATGAACATCACCCTTTTGCTAGCGCGGCAATCATTTGTGCACCATTACATTTAAGTAGCTGTAGCTCTCGTATTGGCCAAGGTTTTTCCAAGGTTTACCAAAAGTATTTAGTAGACATGCTGAAAAACAGTACCCAACAAAAGATAAACCTGGGCTTAATCAAGCACATTGATAAAAACGAACTGGCAGGCATCCGAAAACTGGCCGACTTTGATGAAAAAGTCACGGCGCCAATTCATGGCTTTCAAAATGCCGAGGATTATTATCAACAAGTCAGTGGTTTATATAAACTGGATAAAGTCACCACACCGACGTTAATTATCCACGCTCTTGATGATCCTTTCTTGTGCCATGAATTTGTTACACAGATCCCCGACAATCCAAAGCTTACCGTGGAGTTGAGCCCCTATGGTGGTCACGTGGGTTTTATCGCCGGTAAAAATCCGTTAAAGCCTGAATTTTATCTAGACCAGCGCGTCCTAGATTACCTATCTGAGCAGTGGTAACACTATGATCATTCCGATATCTGCGATTAGTGTGGAAGCATTAGATAATATCATCGAATCATTTGTGCTAAGAGAAGGCACCGATTACGGCGATCAAGAGATTTCGCTAGTAGCCAAGAAACAGCAAATCTTACAACAGCTACAACAAGGTGAATTAGTGTTGGTCTATTCCGAGCTCTACGAGACGGTAAACATTATGCTACGCCAACAATTCGACGCCGAAAACAACGCTTAGAACAGTGATAAAACATGGCGATGCTACGCGAAACCGTAATTCGTGCAAATTAACCGTAACATCGCTATTGGTGACAGATTACTCTAGGCCAAACGTCAACACAAAGCTTACAGGAACAGCTTTACTGATATGTGGCAAACCGGCAATTTCTGTTAACTTTGCAATACCATCATCAAAACCAAAGTCACTGGCATTGACCAACAATGGCGTTACCGCGCTGACAATGAGCTGCTTATCGTTAACATAAACAATCAGAACTTCGCTATCATACGCTTGACTGGTACCGTGCATCGTTACCGTGATAGGCAACGTAAGATGATGCACATCGCCTACTTTCAGCTTGTCTAAAAAGTCCTGTTCAAGCTGGCTGCTGATTGTTGTCTTTGGATAGGTTGCCACATTAAACAGCATATCTTTCATGCGTGTATCGCGGATCTCAATGCTGGTATTCACGCTGGATAGGTCGATCTCAACGGTGGCTAATCCCGTTTCACTGATCGCTCCCGACAACTGATTAAAGCTATGAGCTTCAGCTATCTCATGTTTTTTTATGCTGATAAAGCTTATCGTTGACTGCTCATTGTCTAATTGCCAATCTGCTAAGACAGAGCCACTGCACAACAGTAAAAGCGTTGATAATACAATCTTGCACCATTTCATGGGTAGCACCTCACGTTAAAGTCTAAGTAGGAAAACATCCAAAGCACCTAACCTATACTAGTCTAAAAAATCCGAGTGCACGGGTGTTTGATGATGACTTTTTGCCAATCTATCGACTGATTGCCTAAGCCAATAAAGTCGGGGTTCATCAAACTTTCACGTTGATTATAAGATAACGGTCGTAATTGACTATCTAAAATAGTGCCGCCGGCTTCTTCCAGAATAATCTGACTAGCGCCGGTATCCCACTCCCCTGTTGGACCTATACGAATATAACAGTCGGTACTGCCCTCAGCGATTTGACAACTCTTTAAGGAACAACTGCCAAGCGGTAGATGTTGATATTGATAATTCGCATTTAAGAACTTTTCGATAACAGCGACGTTTTGTCGCCTCGAAACACCAATATTGAGTGCTCGTACTCCATCGTATTCGGCGACATGTATTGGCTGAGCACCATGACCAATATCTTTAAACGTGCCTTGCCCTTGCCTCGCATAATAAAGCCAGTCATGCGCGGGTGCATAAATCACACCTATGGTTGGCCAATTATTTTCAACCAAAGCGATATTCACCGCAAAGTCACCGCTACCAGCAATAAATTCACCCGTGCCATCAATTGGGTCAAGCAACCAATAACAAGGCCAAGCTTGCCGCTGTGCTAATGGTACTTGAACACTTTCTTCAGAAATAATGGGGATATTCGGGGTGTGTTGCTGCAAATGCGCCATCAACACCCTATTAGCGGCTAAATCCGCACTGGTGACTGGCGAGTCATCAGCTTTGTGGTACTTTTCAAAGTTACCTTGTTGATAAAAGCGCATAACTTCTTCACCAGCTAACTTGGCCGCGGTTATGGCAATCATCAACAACTGTTGTTTATCCATTAGTTACCTTGCAATTTATCGAGCAATAGCATCAGCGCACTAATGCTGCGTGCTTCTGTGAAATCAGGCTGTGCAAGCAATGACTGATAATCACTCAACTGCCAGTGCACAATTTGCAAAGGTTCGGGTTCATCACCTTGCAAAGGGCTTTCGTATAAGCCTCGCGCGACAAATAAATCCATTGTCGCGTTAAAAAATGCTGGCGCTAAGCTGACTTGATGCAGATATTCAATCGACGTTGCTGCCATACCAATTTCTTCTCGCATCTCACGATTAGCCGCTTCAGCAGGCTGTTCGCCCGGATCAATTAATCCTTTGGGGAAGCCAAGTTGATAAGAGTGCGTCCCAGCACAATATTCGCGAATAAGGACAATCGTGTCATCATCAAGTAACGGTACAATCAATACTGCACCACGGCCGCTGCCTTTAATTTTTTCATAGGTTCGTTGTTCACCATTACTAAAGGTCAAATCAACCGCTTCGACAGTCACCAAACGACTCTTGGCGATATCTTTACTGGCGGTAATTTCTGGCAACGTTAACTTCTGCTCGTTATTCATCAACTTCTAATCTGTATTTATTATTGCTAGGAAAGCACCGAGCTTTACTATGCGCCTATAATAAACGTAGCAAAAGTCGAGTGCATAATGAATAATATACGCAAATGATTAGCGAATGGACAGACTATTTCATGTTGCAATGGGCAAAAATCGATACCGTTCTATTAGATATGGACGGCACAATCTTAGATTTACATTTTGATAATTATTTTTGGTTGCAGCATTTGCCACTACGTTACGCAGAATCAAAACACATTTCCCTTGAGCAAGCCAAAAACTTTCTGAAACAACGCTATCTCGATGTCGAAGGGACGATTTCCTGGTACTGCCTTGATTATTGGGCAGAGCAAATAGATATGCCCATCACCGAACTTAAACGGGAAATAGATCATCTGATTCAGCTACGAGATGATGCTCATGATTTTTTAACGGCGCTCAAACAAAGTGGTCGCCAGGTGGTTTTAGTCACTAACGCCCACCCAGATAGCTTGTCATTGAAGATTGAAAAGACGGCCCTAGATCAATATTTCGACGAACTGATTTCATGCCATCAATTTCAAGTAAGTAAAGAATCCCAAAGCTTATGGCAACAACTACAAGCGCATCTAAAATTCGACAAACAACGCACCTTGTTTGTTGATGATAGCCTACCCATTCTTGATGCCGCTAAAACCTTTGGTATTGAGTACTTGCTTGCGGTTGCTAACCCAGATAGTAAACAGCCGATAAGAGAAGTGATGAACTACCCGTTTATTACCGACTACCGCCAGTTGATAACTGACATAATTAACAACCCGGTAAGCCATTAAGGTTCACAGCGTAGACGATAGAGCCCGGCTAACTAGATGATTGAACATTTAGAAACTCAGCGATTTTAACGTAAGTTTCATGACATTCATTGGCAACCAACTCATGCAGTAGCATGTAGGCATGGATCATATCTGGCAATTGATGATGCTGAGCCTCTACCCCTGCGCGGCGCAACATTTGATAATACGCTTCGCCTTCATCACGTAGCGGGTCACAGCCAGCAGTAATCACCAAGGTTGCCGGTAGTTGCTTAGAAAACGACTGCAATAATGGCGAAGCCGCACGGAGCAACTGAGTATCAGCTTCGCCGTTAAAATACTGCTGAAAATACCACGCTATTTTTTCTTTTTGCAATAAAAAACCATCACCATTTTCTTCTATTGATGGCTGACTCATGGTGTAGTCTACACTCGGGTATATCAGCACTTGCTTATCAATAGTAACCTCAGCAGCACTTTGGCATCGGTGCGCAAGCGTCGTACAAATCGCCCCTCCTGCACTATCGCCAATAATCGATACCTTAGGCTGATACAATAACCCTTCAAGCACTTGTTGATAATGCTTTAAGGCAAACATACTGTCTTCAATACCCGCCGGATAAGGATGCTCCGGTGCTAAGCGATAATCAATCGCGATAACGATCATATTGCAATACTTAGCAAGTTGCCGGCTGACCGGGTCGTAAAGTTCAATGCTACCGCACATATGTCCACCACCATGAAAATGTAACAACACCGGCAGTGGCTTACTGGGTTGCGGATGATAAACTCGTGCAGGGATTATTTGCTCGCCATTAGTAAATTGACGCTCCACTACCAATTCAATCTCGGGACTATCATTCATAAAAGCTGCTAGGTTATCCAAGTTAGTGCGTGTTGTTGCTACATCAAACGGGATGTTCTGTGCTTTCATCTCGGCGACAGCTTGATTTACTTGCTCAAGCAGAGGCTTTAGTTTGTCCGATACTTGTCCTCTCATGCCATACGCTCCTCAGTTTTACGCTGAAGTTTCGGGTTGGTTTCTGGCAAAAAGTAACTGCCAATAAAGAAAGTCAAACTTAATACACTAATCATCATCAGCGATGGCGTATAATCGCCCTGATATATATCAACCAAGCGACCAAACAACCACAACACAATGGTTGCAGCTAGATAGCTGATAGAGTAAAACAGACTAAAGATCACCGTCACCCGGGCGCCGGTCATGCCAGGCATTTCGTGAGGAATCGACACCAATGCAGTCACAGGGAAGAAGATAAAAAAGCCCAATACCATAGCACAAAACATTTGCAGCCAAGCCGATGTACTAAACGACAAGCCAACTAAGCTAATGGTCATCAGTAGACCTGACCAACGGATAACCGGAATACGCTGTTTTATCTTATTGCTGTAAATAATGCCTGCTAAGGTGCCAATAATGCCAAAACCAATCACCCATTTACTTTGACTGATGCCAGCCTCTGGGTAAAAGGTGAATAAACAAATATAAAAGGTAAGCAAGCCTGAATAGGTAAAAGAGTATGCCCAATTAAATTTATCACGAAAGCCTTGCGCATAACTGTAGCCCTGCGGCTCTGTGACCAAGTGCTTTTTATCAGGCTCGGTTGTATCAAACTTTACCAACAACCAAACCGCTGCCAACACCACACTGGCCAGTGAAAACAATATCAAGCTTAGTTGCCAACTACCCGTTAGCTGATTTAGATCAGTCATAAGCCACAAGATAACACCGGTACCAACGTTAAAGGCGACAGCATTTAAGCCATTAACCACTGGACGCTGCTCTGCATCAAACCAATGCAAGACAATGGGGTTAAAATAGACCACCATAAACGCACCACCCAATCCCATTAAAAAACGACTTATTAGCAACACTTCATAGTTAGGCGCGTAGGGGGTTAGTAAACCAATAACAATCAACATGCTGGCAATAAAAAATGCCATTTTTATGCCAAATTTAATGGCTAACCAAGCGGCACCGAATGTACCAACAATTTTGGCTAAGGTGACGGCACCACTGATAAAGCTTGCAGAAGCTAGACTGTCAATTTGCATGGCACTCATAATTTGGCTCATGCTCGCTGTACCACCTACCCATGCCATGGCGAACAGTACATAGCTAAAAAAAACCAGGGCTTCGACCACGTATTTATTGGTTATTTTCATCAGATCACTTCACTAATAGAACGATAGTGCAGATAGCCTAACGTACGACAGGTCAAAAATAACTACTACCTTAGTGTCATATATTGAGGTAAGTTAACGGGTATTATCTTTATAACAATTCCTATAACGACAGATAAGATAAGGTTTTTTGTGTTAGCTTGGCAGTCTATTAATACCTGGTTCGTGACGCTTCTTTCGGTTTGCTATTTATTGGTGTTGTTTATTGTCGCCTATTGGGGGCAAAAACAAAGTAAACTGAGTCATAAGCCATGGGTATACAGCTTGGCGCTCGGTGTGAGTTGCAGTTCGTGGGCGTTTTATGGCACGGTGGGTCAAGCCGCATCAACAGGTGAGTGGCTAGCCCCCATCTACATTGGTAGCATTTTTTGCTTTGTCATTGGCTGGCCGATGCTGCTAAAAACATTACACATTATCAAGAAGCAAAATCTCACATCGATTGCCGACTTCATCGCCTGCCGTTACGATAAATCTCCCTACATAGCCGGTATAGTAACTATTGTCGCGTTAATCGGCATTATTCCTTATATATCATTACAATTGCGCGCCATAGGCAGTAGTTTTGATTTATTAACTGGTACCTATCAGCAGGGAGTTAGCACGTCACTTGTGGTGACATTAGTGCTCATCGTCTTCAGTATTTTGTTTGGTGCCCGGCAATTATCGGCGAGTAAACAAAGCCCTGGCCTTGTCTTAGCAATTGCATTCAGCTCTGTGGTGAAATTATTCGCGTTAACAGCGGTTGGTATCTTTGCCACGTTCTTTGTGTTTGACGGATTTTCAGATCTTATAAACCAGCACCATCAACTTAACAACAATTGGCAGCAAAGTTCTAGCTATTTCGCCCTGTCGCAAGCCATATTGGGCGCCATTACAATTTTCATCTTACCGCAACAGTTTCATATGATGATGATTGAAAATCAAAGTGAGCGTCAGCTGAAAACGGCCCGTTGGTTATTTCCTTTGTATTTGATCGCAATCAACGTGTTCATCTTACCTATTGCGATTGCTGGACAACTTAATTTTCCAGGGGGAAGTGTTAACCCCGATAGCTTTGTTTTAAGTTTGCCATTATTTTATCAGCACGCATGGCTTGGTGCTTTAGTATACATAGGTGGTTTAGCTGCAGCCACCAGCATGGTCGTCGTTGCAGCCATCGTATTAAGTACCATGATCACCACAGAAGTGCTCACACCGATATTATTAAAACTTCGCTTTGCCGAGGAAAAAGCCAGCGGTCAATTATCAACAACCTTACTTAACTTGCGTCGTGGAGCAATCGCCGGGACTCTTATTTTAGCCTTTGCTTTTGAGCGCGTTGTTGGCGGCAATAGCCATTTAGCAAGCATTGGCCTTATCTCGTTTGTATTGTTATCGCAATTTGCACCTGCGCTAATCGGTGCCCTTTATTGGCGAAAAGCGACCTACAAAGCCGCTTTGGTTAGTATCCTTGCTGGCGCATGTGTCTGGCTGTATACCTTATTGTTGCCACTACTTCAGCCTGACATGAGCTGGGTAAATCATGGTCCTTGGCAAGTAGCTTGGCTTAAACCCAATGCGTTATTCGGTATCAGCAAATTAGATGACATTAGCCATGGCTTACTATTTAGCTTACTGGTTAATCTTGTCTGCTTTGTTGTTATTTCATTACTGAGTAAGCGTAGCGTTAGCGAAAAACTGCAAGCTGAGTTATTTATTAATAAAAAACACCGCCAATTAGAGCGCCATCTAACACCTAAAGATCTTTATCTATTGCTGCAACGATTTATCGATAAACAAGCGGCCGACGATCTCCTCATCTACGCTAAGCAACAGCAGCTAACAACAAAGCAACAGCACCAACAATTGATTGATTACACGCGTTTACAACTCTCCGGCGTATTGGGTTCAGCCTCAACACGAATGGTCATGCGTGCCGCAAGCTCAGCTGAAGACGTACCATTAGATGAGGTCGCCAGCATTGTTGATGAAGCCAGTCAGGTACTGCAATTTAATCGTGAATTATTGCAATCAGGGGTTGAGAATATTGACCAAGGCATTAGCGTTATTGATGCCGATATGCGCTTAGTAGCCTGGAATCGTAAGTATATTGAATTACTCGATTATCCTGCGGACTTTATTGTTGCAGGCATCCCTGTAAGTGAGTTACTACGCTTTAATATCAATCGTGGCATTATTGTCGGTGATAACCCTGAGACACTGATTGATAAACGTATCGCTCATATGCGAGCTGGCAAAAATCATTATATCCAGCGTCTCATGCCCAATGGCCGGGTTTTAGAGATTCGTGGGCAAGCGATGCCTGGTGGTGGTTTTGTTAGCACCTTTAGCGACATTACCCAACATATTGAGGCCGAAAAGGCGTTACAGCAAGCTAACGAAACCTTAGAAAAACGTGTCGCAAGTCGCACCGAAGAACTGCAAAGAGCCAAAGCAGAAGCGGAAGCCGCCAATCGCAGTAAAACCCGATTTTTAGCCGCTGCAAGCCATGATTTAATGCAGCCGTTTAATGCGCTTACCTTATTTACCGACATGTTAAAAGCGAAAGTAAAAGATCAAGAACTGCGCAAATTAGCCAATAACATAGATGACTCATTGAATGTGGTCGAAGCGTTACTGTCTGACTTGGTTGAAATTTCACGATTGGATAATGCCAAATATCAAGCGACACCATCGACATTTGCAATCAATGAGTTGTTAACACCACTAAAAAATGAGTTTTCGCTATTGGCAAA
The DNA here is from genome assembly GCF_041379765.1 of Thalassotalea sp. Sam97. NCBI lineage: Bacteria > Pseudomonadati > Pseudomonadota > Gammaproteobacteria > Alteromonadales > Colwelliaceae > Thalassotalea > Thalassotalea maritima. The sequence continues at coordinate 3,083,434 of NZ_CP166919.1, forward strand.
GCAAGCCAATATTGAATTTCATTTTGTCTTATCTCAGTGCCATGTGCATAGTGACCAGCGCTTATTGCGCCGGATCATCCAAAACTTCTTATCCAATGCCGTTCATTATTGCCAAGACTCCAATAATCCCCTTGGTAAAACGGCGAAAATACTATTCGGAGTGCGTCGCCAGGGTCATCAGTTACGAATTGAAGTATGGGATAACGGGCCAGGCATCGCAGAAGACAAACTACAACTGATTTTTGCTGAATTTGAGCGCCTCCCGCAAACTCGAGAAATACCCGGTTTAGGGCTAGGGTTAGCCATTTCTGAACGTATTGCGAAAATACTTGGATTGCGTATTAGTGTTCGCTCAAGCCTAGGCAAAGGTACGGTTTTTGCGATCAATGTACCACTCGCTCACGACAAACCAAAATCATTAGCGCTTGCGCCGGCCACCCATAGCGACACTGAAGTAAATAAGCCAAACGACCCATTAAATATCACTGCGTTAATATTGGACAATGATCCATTAATGCTCACGGCATTATCATCACAGCTCGAACAATGGGGTTGTCAGGTACTGAGTGCCTCCAACCCACAAGTTATCGAACGACATGTTGAACAAATTAACCAGCCACCAAGTATTATCGTTGCTGACTACCACCTTGATGATGCCCAAAACGGTGTCGATGTATTTCGTCAATTATTAGCAGAGCAAGGGTGGCATGTGCCATGTGTTATATGTTCAGCGGATCCATCAGAGCAAGTTCGAGAGCATACCAGTAGCGCTCATTTTCATTTTTTACGCAAACCAATTAAACCACTCGCGCTCAAAAGGTTAATAAAGCAAGTCGTTGCAGCAAACGTTAAATAGAGCCTAGCTAGGCAATTTGTGACACCTGACTAGCTTGGCTTAGCTGCTGATACTTTAAGCCAGCCATGGTCCGATTATTGACCTCAAGCTTTTGTAAAATCGCTGAAACATGCTTTTTAACCGTCGTTTCTTTAATGTCGAGTTCATAGGCGATTTGTTTATTGAGCTGACCATCTGCAATCATTTGTAAAACAACGTATTGCTGTGGGGTTAACTGAGACAATTGCTGCGCAAGTTGTTTGTGCGGATTTGATGCGACACGCTGCGTGCTAATATCAATGTGCGCAGGTAACCAGACACCTCCGTCAAGTACCGTCATGATCGCTTGATTAATCATGGTTAAATCAGCTGATTTTGGAATAAAGGCCGCTGCGCCAAAATCGATTGCCGTTAACATGGTGTTTGGTTCATCATCAGAAGAGACCATAATTACCACAACATCTGGATAATGATTCTGTAGTTGAGCCAAACCGGTGAAACCATTATTACCCGGCATATGTAAGTCCAAAAATACAATTTCTATGCTGTCGGTTGAACCCAATAATGCCAGTAATTCCTCGAATGTCTCCGCTTCAAGGGTCACTGTATCGTTGAAAACGTCACTGATTGCCTGTTTTAAGGCAGCGCGAAACAAGGGGTGATCATCAGCAATGACAATGTTGTTATTATTCATTTTCAATCCTTGGCGATTACAAAAATTCAAGCAAAAAGAGCTGACTTGTGCCAGCTCTTTGTTAGTTATAATTTTAATTGCCTATAAACTCAACAACTAAAATTGATACCCCACGGTTAGGCTAACGGTGCGAGGGTCACCGTAGTATGCGATAAGAGTATTATCGCCGCCTAATCCTGGAATATAACCACCACCTTCTATCGGTGCCACGAATTGGTAACCACCAATCATATATTCTTCATCGGTTAAGTTTTTGCCGTGCAAACCAACACGCCAATGTCCATCATCACTTAACCAGTTAACACCCATATTGAAAATACCGTAGCCGTCTTGTGTTAATAGACTATCTTCTTCAAACAACACGTAGTCATCACGGTAGTAATAGCTGGCGTTAAAGACAAAATCACCAACACTAGAAGACAATATATATTCTGCACCTAAGTTATAGGTGTAATCTGGCGTATTAGAAATAGTAAAGCGATCTGATTTATCAAACGGGTTACCGTTAGCATCAAAATCAATCACCTCTTTAAAGTCTGAATCAATGGTACCTAAGCTTGCCATTAACATCAGGTTTTCTGTCGCAAGGTACATTAATTCCATTTCAACACCGGTGGCATCCGAGCTACCAACATTACCCAAGCGCTGATTTAAGTCTGATGCGGAGTCGCCCGGCAAGACCGAGATATATTGGCGATCTTTATGATCTAGGCTAAACAAGGTCACGTTGGCACGTAAACTGTTGTCTAACCATTCACTCTTCATACCGATTTCATATGAATCGACGTTTTCAGGATCTGCTGCCGATTCAGCCGTTGATGCGCGTGGATTAAAAGTACCTGATTTAAAGCCTTGAGCAAAACTTGCAAAGAACATTAAATCACGATGCGCTTGATACTCAACACCAATACGCGGAGTAAATTTAGACCAATCCTGTTTATCGTTTAAAACCTCAGGTACTAAGTCGCCTTCAGGGCGAGCATAACCGGGTACCCAACCTGACCAAGGATACACTGTATCAAAAATCAAGCCATTGTTTACGTAGGCTTCTTTTTCATCTTTGGTGTAGCGCGCACCTGCCGTCATCGACCATTGGTCAGTAAAGTCGTAACTTAATTGTGCATATACCGCCTTACTGGTGGAATTGTTACAACCGCTTACTTCACGGGTTAAGCCTGGGGTACCGATGGCATTACCTAGCACTTCTAAAATGGCATCAAACACACCGCATGACTCGCCATCGTAGTAATATAAACCAGAAACAAATTTATAATCATCACCTACGGTATTAAATTGTAATTCGTGCGTTGTTTGCTCGTCATCATAAACTGCTGGTACATCGAAGATTCGTAATGGTGTATTGTCAAAGTCGATATTGGTTGGTGAATAACTTTCGCGAGACGAGGCGATATATTTTAACGTACTCACATCTGATACATCCCATTCAGCTGTTAAGCTAACCCCTTCCAACTCAACTTTATTCCAGGTCGGCATACTGGTATATGAATCATAAACGCTATCAGGTACTGGTGCATCGGTTAGAATACTTGGCAACAAGCGGTAACCACCTTTGGCGTTAGAGTCATCTTCGGTTTTGTCATAGTTAAGTTTGAAAAATAACTCATCGATAGGACGATATTCTAAGGTAATACGGCCAGCAACCAGATCCTTGTTGTAGTTTTCTTTATCCTGACCATCTAAATCAGATATTAAATATTCACCAAAACCGTCACGCTGCAATGTCGCCGCGCCAAAGCCAAAGTAAAGTTTGTCTTCTATCAGAGGGATTTGACCAGTCACTTTTAAGTCGCGCTGATTATAGCTACCTATGCTACCTTGCACATTGAATTCAGTATCACCTGACATGTTTTTAGTGACATATTTTATTGCCCCGCCAATGGTGTTTTTACCATAGAGTGTTCCTTGCGGACCACGCAAAACTTCCACCCGTTCAACATCAAGAATATCTAGTACCGCGCCCTGTGGGCGAGCGATGTAAACATCATCAATGTAAATACCTACACCTGGCTCATAACCCCATAACGGGTCTTGCTGACCAACCCCACGAATAAACGCGGTAATGGTGGAGTTGGTGCCACGACTACGCTGTAACGTTGTATTTGGAGAAAATTGTTGAATTTCGGTGATGACCTCAATGCCTCGATCAGCAATGTCTTCAGCGCCTAATGATGTCACCGCAACGGGTACTTCTTGCAATCGTTCAACAGACTTTCGCGCTGTCACTTCAATCACTTCTAATTGAGTACCGGAGGCCTTCGCTTCAGATGCCTCCTCTGCTAACGCACTGCTGTTACTCAATGCCGCAGCGACAGCTAATGCTAGACAGCTTAAGTTTTTACGCTTTTGTTCCATAACATTCCCCAAGTTACTTTTTATAATATTGCCGATCATTGAATGGCTTTTTAGTTGTTTTACACTGTAAACCATGCTTAACAAAAAAGAATGTGTACTATAGTAGTACGCCACCAACACCCGCTATCTCATTGTTATTATTGTTTTTTGTTTAATATCTATTTATTCAAGTGCCAGAAAGCAATGATATGCTGTGAGGCACTGACGTTTGCCGTTAAAATGTACGGGTTAGTCTTTTCACGCGCTTGCTGTTGATCAATGAAAAAGCCATGACCTCCCCCTTCTAATTCGATTAACTCCAGCATCACATCCGACTGATTATGCCATCTTGTATGCTTATAGCCCGCCTTATTTTCAGCTTGGTATGTTAACATTTGATCGGTTTCGCCAAGCCATTGTTGAGTGATAGCTCGGGCATTTTTAGGATTAACAACGCGATCATCTGCACCAGCCCAAACGGATAAACGAGGCAGAGTTTGCTTGGCTGAATTGATACTTGCGTTAGCAGGTTTCGTCAAAGCACTTTGCTGAGGATTGGGACCATGGCGCATACACGCTATCGCTTTGGTTAAATTGTCTGCACATGGATACGGTATGCCTGCAACAATGGCTCCGCCGGTGACCAAATCGGCATAGTGATGAATAAAAGCACTTGCCATCGCACCGCCTGCCGATAAACCAACAATATAAAATTGTTGATCACCGGCAGGGGCACTAGCGAGCATCATATTTTTTAATGACAATAATTCCCCAGAATCTTTGCTGGTATCTTGCGGTGAAAACCAGTTAAAACATCCTTGAATATTATTTTTGCTACTTTGTTGCGGCACCAGCAGGTTAAAGTTGTGTTGTTTCGCAAGCGCTAAGAAGCCGCTATCTATCGCAAATTGCTGTCCCTCTTGGGTACAACCATGCAGCAATACCACCGTTGCCTCAGCATCGGCTTTAGCTTTATAGTAGCTTGCGGTGAGCTCACCAGGATTAGCGCCAAAGTCGACTAATGGCGTAAACGTTGGTACGGCCATTGTGTGAAAAGCGCATAGTGCTGCCAATCCAGATAGGTAACGTTTTATTGCTTTCATGTTTATCCCTCAAACGACTGTTATACCAATCACATTAAGCTATTGCTCACTCAGTGAGAATTTAACTCTGAGTTGGGCACAAACATAGTCTAATTGGTTTAATTGGTATCATTGCTATTTTGATTATTGTGCCGTCCAAGCACCATCCATAGGTAACGCCGCACCAGTTATCGAACGCGCACTATCGCGGCATAAAAATAAAATAAATTCGCCAATCTGAATAGGATCCATCATTTCCGGTAACGGTTGCTTTGCGGTGACTAAGTCGTAACTTGCTTGCTCAAAGCTAATGCCTTTTTGCTCTGCTATGGTATTGATTTGCGATTTAATTAATGGCGTATTAACCCAACCTGGACACACTGCATTAACCGTAACGCCTTGCTCAGCACACTCAATCGCCGCCACCTTTGTTAAACCAACCAGCCCATGCTTGGCAGCACAATAAGCGGCTTTATTCGCCGAAGCGACAAGGCCATGTACCGAAGCAACATTAATGACTCGCCCCCAATGATTCTCTTGCATCTTCGGTAGCGTTGCTTGCATCAAATGAAATGCCGCAGTTAAGTTAACCGCTAGAATGTCGTCCCATTTTTGTTTGGCAAAATTAACGACGCTATCAGTATGTTGAATGCCGGCATTGTTGACTAATATGTCGATGCTACCAAGTTGCTCTGTAGCGCTAGCGACCATCGCGGTTATAGCCTCAGGATCGCTTAAATCAGCGTTATCAAACACCACGTTAACCTGATAGTCTTTTGCAAATTTTTGCGCTAGCGCCTGCCCTTCGCTGGTCGGCATTAAGCCGTGCAAAATAATGTTAACGCCTTCTGCTGCAAATACGTGGGCTGTTGCCAAACCTATGCCACTGGTTGAGCCGGTAATGAGTGCTACTTTTCCTGATAACATCGAATTTATTCCAAATTTTCAAACCATTAAGTAGCAGTGTAAAGAAAACCATAGGGAAATGAATTAGTACCTTAGTACCATACACATCGCTTTCAATAATGGACATGGTGATGACCTAAAAGTAAATGCGACAAAACAAAAAGAGAGCATAAATGCTCTCTCTTGATATTAGAAATATTGCCTTTAAAGTTGCGTGATCTGATAACCTTTGTCGCGCAAACTCTGGAGAACACCTTCATTACCGACAAGGTGCATTGCCCCAACTAAAATAAACTCAACTTCATCGCTGCTGAAATACGATTCAATGTCAGCTAGCCAGTTGTTATTACGTTCGACAATGATTGACTGATACGACTGAGGGAAGTTCTGTTGCCACTCTTTACCGGCTAGGTCATAAAGTGCATCATTATCGCCTTGACGCCATGCAACCTTCATCTCACTCATCATATCGGCTAAACGATGCATATCATCTAGAGTGTAATTAATGTATTCGTCTTCAAAGCCTTTGCCTAGGTCCGCTAAAAATTCAATTTGTTCGTTTGGCAACTCTAAGTATTGAAAACGTTTGGCATCATTACTGCCACGCATACTGTAAAACATATCAACGCCAGTACCCGCAATACCGAGACGCTGTAATTCCACCATGGTTAATGTGATCGATAACAATGATGGTTTAAACACTTTAAAGTTATCGACAGGTAAACCACGTTGTTGCATATAGGTATTAAGGCGCTCTACTGTTTTAGATTGCAACACATCCGCGTAGGTGCGGCCATCTTGGTAGGTCATTTGAGCCAACATTTGCTGTTGAAACTGTGGTGTCTGAGCTTTATTGAGATCGACTTCTAACACCAGCACTTGTGATTTTTCATATGCCTGATCAAATGCAGCCGGCAGTGGATAGTCTTGTTGTCCAAGTAAATGAATGGTACCGCCAATAAATACTGTTTTACCATTTTTTTCAACTTGCCATACGGGCGATTTAGCTGTACTCACATTGCTAACGAGCAACATCAACAGCGTTAAGCTCAGAGTCCATATTTTAGTCATATATATATCCTTTTGTGTTTTGCTTTTTATATGAGCCGTTAGCCTCGTGCAAGCCTGCAATACCGGAAAAATATTCGGTATGCATTTATCTTGCTAACCAACCAGTTAAGGCATAAGCTCGCTCATGGCCTTGGACTACCTAAAACAAAAAGGCCAACTTAATGTTGGCCTTTTGTGGTACGAATGTAAAGTAAAGCTGGCTATTTATTACCCACTAGCTTTCTAAATTCAACATCCGCCTGAGCAGCAAAATAAGCGAATACAGTATATACCGCGGTATTTTGCTTTAAGTCTGCAGGCGTTACTTTATCTAGCGTGTCATTTTCGGTGTGATGGATGTCGAAATAGCGAGTACCATCAGGGGTGAAATTCATTGCTGGTACACCTTTATCAGTGACAAGACCCATATCAGACTGACCTCGCGCCTTATTGGCTTTATTGTAGGCAACGCCCAATGGTGCTAAATAGCCCGCAAGTTCTTCCATGGCAGGTAACGCTTGCTCTGCCACATTCGATTGCATCGAATATATGCGGCCTAAACCAAAATCCCACTCGGCAGCAATAACATGATTCGCTAATTCATCTTTGTTGTTGATAACGTATTGTTTAGCACCTAGTAAGCCAACCTCTTCGCCGGCAAATAAGATCACTCGTATGGTACGCTTAGGGCGCTCAGGCAGCTTAGCAATATGAGCTGTGGCGGCCATAACCATAGCGACACCCAAACCGTCATCAACAGCGCCTGTACCAACGTCCCAACTATCTAAGTGCGCACCTAGGGTAACAATTTGCTCAGGAAACTCGGAGCCAGTAATTTCACCAATCACATTAGCCCCTTTAACGGCAACAACTTCATTGCGCATCGCCGTCACTTTTAAGAAAAATTCCACCGGTAAATCGCGTTTAAATTGGTTAACCAATAAATCCGCATCAGGGTTAGATAGGGCTACGGCAGGAATACGTTCTACGCCATTTTCATAACGGGTGATGCCTGTGTGTGGTGTGCGATTATTGGCCGTACCAACTGAGCGCATAATAAAACCAATAGCACCTTTTTTAGCGGCAATACTTGCGCCAACTACACGAGCGCCCACAGCCTTACCGTAACCTGCGCCTGTTTTTAACCGCTCCATGCGATACGAAACAAAGGCAATTTTCCCTTGCAAGCTACCCTCTGGTGCTTTTTTTAAATCGCCAAGGGTTTCAAAGTGTACCACCTCAGCTTGAATGCCTTGCTCCCCCGTACCGACGCTTTCACCTAAAGCGATGGCTTTAATCGGCTGCGGGAATGGCGCTAAAACACGCGCTTCTACATCACCGCGGATCCACTCATAATGAGCGACATCTTCTGTCCATACTTTATCAAAACCGAGGCTGTGCATTTTTTCTTGAGCCCAAGCGATGGCGCGTTTATCGCCTTCGGTGCCAATCATACGCGCGCCCACTTCGGTGGTTAACGATTCCAGCGTCTGATAAGCCAAATCTGAGGTCATCGCCGTTTGCTGCAATTGCGCAATCGTTTGTTGTTCGGAGTCAGTTAGGTAGTTTGGTGAGGTAACCGCACAACTTGCTAAAGTCAGCACAGTCACTGCCGATGTTATTTTTATTAATGTTTTAAGCATATTAATTTCCTGAAACTCTTATTACACCAAAGAGGTAAGGGCTGATTATACCAATTACACTAAGTTTGTGCCCAACTCAGAATTAGGGCAGAGGTTCAGTTACAACATAGATTTCATTGATATAGTCATTCTATATTAATGAAATATAGGACCGTAAATGGGCCTCTGGTAAACTCCCTACGGGTGAGTTTTAAGAGCTTTTATGCTGCGTAACTGATTTTGACAATGGAATAACCATTCTCTGCAATCAAAGCCTTGCTTAAAAGCCTTTAAATTCTCACTGAGTGGGCAATAACTTAATGTGATTGGTATTACAAATTTAAATCTCTTCATAGGTTGATACAGGGTAGCATGGTAACGCCTGCTCAGCTTGTTGTTTATAGTCCCTAATGGCGAGCAAACAAGGCGTCACAATTAGAGTCAGTAGCGTCGCAAACATTAAACCGCCGGCTATCGACGTTGCCAGCTGCACCCACCATTGGGTAGAAGGAGAACCAATGCTGATATCGCGGTGGATAAAGTCGAGGTTCACCTGCAACACCATAGGCAATAAGCCGAGTATGGTGGTGATTGTGGTTAACAATACTGGGCGTAAACGCTGTGCGCCGGTTCGCAATATTGCATCTTTTGCCGATAACCCTCGCTTACGAAGTACGTTGTAGGTATCAATCAAAACGATATTGTTGTTAACGACTATACCCGCAAGGGCGATCACCCCAAGGCCTGACATGACAATACTGAATGGTTTATTGGCCACTAACAGTGCCAACAATACCCCAGCCGTTGAAAACAGCACAGCGGATAAAATTAAAAAGGCTTGATAAAAGCTGTTAAATTGGCTGACCAAAATAATCGCCATGACAAATAAAGCGACAAAGAATGCGTACAACAAAAAGTCTTGCGCTTCTTGCTGATCTTCATTCTCACCAGTGAAGAGAACGTCAACCGCGTACCAATCAATATCCAGTTGTGAAATGTCTTGTTGCAGTTTAGGGAGCTGTTTGGAAAGCAAATACCCCGGTGCCATATCGGCGTATATACTGATCACTCGGCGCCCATCAATACGGCGTATCACATCAACTTTCGGTGCCGCTTGTTTGTCGACAAAATTACTTACTGGCACCAAACCGCCTTCAGTGTATAAACGTAACTCATCTAAACGGCTGATGGTGCGCTTTTCTGAAGGAAAACGAACACGTATATCTAATTCATCATCGACATCGTCAGGACGATATTCACCAAGTTTTAGGCCATTAGTGACCATCTGTACGGATGTCCCTACCAAAGTGGCATCTGCTGAAAATGTTGCCGCCAAGGCTCTATCAACATTTAGTTGCCATTCGATGCCTGGTTTGCTCGCCCCATCTTCAACATTGGTAAACGCCTTGTCATCATGCATCATTTGACTTATCAAACGTACCGCGTGTTGTAACTTGTCAGGATCACGAGAGGCTAACTCGAGCTGTAGCGCTTTACCTTGATGTGGTCCCATTTTGTCTTTACGTACTTCTACTTCGACACCTGCATAATTCGCGACTCGTCGATGAATATCAGCAACGACATCTTGTGCTGATACTCGCTGTTGCCAATCGACTAAATTAATGCGCATACGGCCAACAATATCGTTACCGCCGACATAGGTATAAAGTGACTTTATCGCCTTAATGTCGAGTATTCGCTCTTCCACAGCACGCATCACTGTGTCTTTCTCATCTATCGATAAATCACCATATGAGCGAACGATTAAGTTAATGCCATCAGGCTCTATATCGGGGAAGAACTCGGTGCCTAAATCTGACGACCAATAACTGACAAATACCGTTATCGCAAAGGCAACCGTGAACATTAACACTAACCAAGGGTAATTTATCGCTCGAGCAAGCAGGCGAACGTAACGGCCAAGTAAACCATCTAAACGGGTTAAGTCACCTTGCTCGGTAAGGAGTAACTGTTGTTCCATGCGCGCACTGATTGGCCTTGGTTTGCCCCACAGCGCGCCCATGGTTGGTACAAAAACTAACGCCATGATCAATGATGCTGTTAACACGGCAATCAAGGTAATCGGCAAGTACTTCATAAACTCGCCAACCAGCCCGGGCCAAAATAACAACGGAGCGAATGCCGATAAGGTGGTCGCTGTTGAAGCAATAATCGGCCATGCCATGCGTTTAGCAGCAAGTATATAAGCTTGTTGTTTGGTTTGGCCTTCATTCATTTGTCTGTCTGCAAATTCAGTAACAACAATCGCCCCATCAACCAGCATGCCCACCGCCATAATGAGGGCAAACAAGACAACAATATTAACCGTTAAGCCAAAGACACTTAACACTAAAATTCCGGTTAAAAACGATCCAGGAATTGACAAGCCCACAAACGACGCTGTACGAACCCCTAACGCGGCAATAATAACGATCACCACCAGTAGCACAGCAGATATCACATTGTTTTGTAGATCACCAAGCATATCGTTAACAACGCGAGCCTGATCGCCTGTGTAATCCACTTGGATATGCTTTGGCCAAGCCTGACGCTGCTGTTCAATGAGCTGTTTGACGTTAGCAACAGTATCAATAACATTTTGCCCAGATCGTTTTTTAACTTCGATAGAGATCGCTCTTTCACCATTTAATCGAGCATAACTTGTGGGATCTTTATAGGCTCGGCGAACAACAGCAATATCGGCAAAAGTGACAACTTTATCATCTCGAACCTTTACCGGAAGTTGTAATAAGTCATTAATATTTTCAAAAACCGAGGGGACCTTTACCGCAAAACGCCCTAATCCTGTATCCATAGTACCGGCAGGTACTAGGCGATTATTACGTGACACCAACTGGTAAATATCATTCTGATTTAAGCCATAGCTTTCCATTAACAAAGGCTCGACAATAATCTCAAGCATATCCTCGCGATCACCACCAATATCAACCTCCAGCACTTCTTGCATGCTAGCAATCTGGGTTTTTAAATCTCTCGCGATGGTGATCAGGCCACGCTCGGTTACAGGGCCAGATAGAAACACCGTGACAGCAGGTTGCTGATTAGCCACAGTCACTTCTCGCACCACCGGTTCTTCGCTGTCATCAGGTAATTTGGCTTTGGCTAAGGTGACTTTATCGCGAACATCAGCGAGTGCTTCTTTGGCATTAAAGCCCGGCACAAACTCTAAGGTAACACTGGCATGCCCCTCACTGGCAATAGAGCGCATTTGTTTTATACCCTCGATTGCTTTCAGTTCATTTTCCATCGGCCGCACGAGCATTCGTTCGGCATCTTCTGGTGAGATACCGTCATGGATCATCGAAACATAAATTTGCGGAATGGTTACGTCAGGGTTCGCTTCTTTGGCAATATCTAGATAAGTAATGAAACCACTGATCAGCAGCAGTAAAAAGATTAAAACAACGGCTCGAGCTCGATATACTGCCGCATCGATAACTGACACCATTTAGTTCGTAACCTCAACTGCCTCAACTTGGTCACCGGCTCGCACGAACCCCTGCCCTAAAGTGATAATGCGTGGCTGTCTGCCAAGACCACTGAGCCAAATACCATCGTCATCACTCTTGACGATTTGCACCTTGTCAAACACCACCGTGTTATCGATTACCGATTTTATGCCGAGGTTGCCTTGCTCATCTAGCGCTAAGAGCGCTGGGCTGACCTTGATTGCTGATACTGTAGCCATCGGTATATTAACCTCGGCACTGATGCCCGCTAAATGATGTTGGTCATCATTAACAACGGCAATTTCGGTTTTAAAAGTATTAGTACGGTCATCAGCAACACTGGCAATATAACGCACCTTGCCACTGAGTCGTTGCTTATTAAGTAAGCTAACCTCAGCGACTTGGCCTTCACTAATAAAAGCGATTTGATTTTCAGAAATGTGCGCCCGTATCACCAAGGGGTTTAAATCGGCAATCATAGCCAGGTTTTCACCGACAGCGACATAGTCACCAACTTCAACATAACGCTCATTTAAAACGCCATCAAATGGGGCAACAATTGTGGTGTTTTCAATATCTAATTCAACTTTAGCCAGCTCAGCCTTTATTTCGGTAACATCAGCTAAGCGTTGCGCTAACACGGCTTCATTTTGATAACCGTCTTTAAATAGCGCTTTGGCGCCATAATATTCAACTCTGCGTTGCTTGAGTAAGGTACGATAATGTTCTTGTTTTGCCAGTAAATCATTTAACGCAATTTTGGCGATCACATCACCTTTTTTAACAAACGAGCCCCGAGCGGCATAGGTTTGGATAACTTCACCGCTGACTTGCGCTTGAATGATAACCTGTCGATCGGGTTCAGTACGACCGTACAACGCTGCGGTATTTTCAACATTTTTAGCGTGAAAGGTTTGTACTTGCACAGTTGGTAGGATAATTGCCGGACGACTACTGACCTGCTGATCGGATTTTTTACCGACAGCACCAGAGAGCATCCACACGATCAGCGCGAGGACAATGAGCAGAGCAAGAATGTAGGGACGTTCGGCCAACCATTGGCCCTTATGGCGTCCTGTTGCCATAGATCTTTCCAATGTCGTTATAATCGTTATTAATATTTTGATTATAAAACGAAATTGCGTAATTAATCAGCAAATAATTTTACAATACGTTGATTGCGATGGAAGAAGCCCCTCGCCATGATATGACCAGAGGCAGAGATATCAACTACCGATATTAAATTGAGAATGACGCACCACAACCACAGGTTGTTTCAGCATTAGGGTTATCAACTAAAAAGCGCGCGCCTTCTAAGCCTTCAACATAGTCCACTGTACCACCGACCAAATATTGTAAACTCATTGGGTCAACGACCATGGTTACGCCATGTTTTTCGATAGTCATATCGCCTTCATTGACTTTTTCATCAAAGGTGAAGCCGTACTGGAAACCAGAACAACCACCACCGGTAACATACACACGAAGTTTTAGCTCTGGATTTTCTTCTTCACTAATCAAGAACTTAACTTTGTTTGCTGCTGCGTCACTAAACTGGATTGGAAATTGATTGTCTGACATCGGGGTAATTTGCCTAAGTTAAAAGAACTGTGTTAAAAGTTTTCAGGTGTGAATTATCTTAAACCTGAGCGTTTAGATCAAGTATTTGTTGGCCATGCATAGCTTTCGCTAAGGCGTTGTCGGTTACTGGTGGCTAATACCGCTGACACATCTATCTGCTCAGGAACAAAACCCGCAGGCAAAGTAAACTCACCTTCAATGACTTGAAAGTATTGAAAACTAAATGATAAAGCGTCTTTGCCTAAGTCTGCGACATTACTCAGATTAACCGTGGCAGGGCGATTTTGTAGGCTGCCATTAAACGCGACCTCAATATGGCCCTTCGCATAGCGTTTACTTTGTTGTTGCTGCACTAATACAACACGGAAACGATAGTGGTTTGCACTTGCTGTTGATATCACTTCAACTTCATCAATGATCACACCGTTAGCATTTTTTTCGGGGGCCATTATTTTTTCGTAGAAGGCTAATTGCTTGCGTAATGAAAATCTATCATCTTCAATACTCTTTAGGGTCTGTTGTGCTTTTTGATTGGCTAAGCGCTCTATTTCCAATTCAACCTGCAACATATTGATCTGCGTTTGGGCTTGATCGTGCAATTGATATAAATTATCTAGGCGTTGTTTTTGCTCAGCAATAATGCGTGTTTGATGCGCCTGATAGGTATTACCTAGTTTGAACGAACACGTAGCCAATAGCAGCGCACATGCCACCATAGCAATAAGTAATTTGAATGCGCCGAAGCGCTGACGAAGATCAGACAATGTTAATGATTTTAACCAATTCATTTTTAACGTACTATATAACTTCCTGGCGCCGGATGGGTGACCATAAAAATACTTCGGCTAAATTAACCAATAACAACAAGACTAAATAGATTATCTATGCCTCTAGCGTCATTACGAGAAAAGCTAGCAAAACCAGAACCGTCTTTACAATTATGTTTATTAGGGGTTGCTGGCGCAATTTTAGCGTCGATTTTTATTATTATTTTTCGCTTTAGTGTCGAATCTATTCAGCTGTTATATCTGCAAAATGTTGACGACTACACCACTTTATCAGAATTTTATCGATTTATAACCCCCTTAATCGCTGTTTGCTTTATTCTCTTGGTGGCGACTATCGCCCGCTTTAAGTACGCTCGTATGGGTATTCCATTTGTGCTATATCGATTAAAAAGCGCCTATGGTGTGATTCCATTTAAAAACACCTTAACACAATTTTTTGGTGGCATAGCAGCGCTAGCAGGAGGCTTTTCTGTTGGCCGAGAAGGACCTGCTGTACACATTGGCGCTGCAGCCAGCTCTTACATAGGGAGTAAGTTGGCGCTCCCTTACAACTCAATTAGAACCTTATGTGCATGCGGTATCGCAGCGGGTATATCTGCCAGTTTTAACACCCCACTCGCTGCCGTTATTTTTGTTATGGAAGTCATTCTGCGTGAATATAAGTTGCATATATTCGTTCCCGTTATTCTCGCGTCGATTGTTGGTTCATTGATGACACAAGCGGCTTTCGGTCCATTTCATGAATTTGAATTTTTTTCCTATATAGTCATCGATTATTGGCATTATCCCATGCTAATTATTTTTGGTATGTTACTTGGTACCTTAGCGAAAGCATTTAACACCAGCCTACTCAAAGTACTTAACCATACGCAGCACATACATATGGCGCAACGATTGTTAATGGCTGCATTATTTATGGGTATCATAGGTTTACTGGTACCGCAATCAATGGGCGCGAGTCTTGGCGCTATTGACTCGATGCTGAATGACAATATCCATATATGGATCATCGTCTCGGCGCTCGCTGCCAAATTTATTGCGACGGTTATTGTTCTGGGTTTTGGTATTCCTGGCGGTATCATTGGACCGACGTTAGGCATTGGCGCTATTGCGGGTGTATTGATGGCCTATTGCCTTGGATTTATATTTAGCGATGGCAATTTTGCCAGTGATTACGCCCTACTCGGTATGGCCGGTATGTTGGCAGCAACGTTGAACGCGCCGTTAGCGGCGCTGCTTGCCATTGTTGAGCTATCAAATCAATTACAGCTAATTTTGCCAGCTATGGTCGTAATCACTAGCGCCTACTTAACATCAACACAATTTTGGAAAAACCGCTCGGTTTTCCTACAGCAACTGGAATTTCAACAGCTACCCTATCAGCTCTCGCCAGTAGAACAAGTGTTACAAAAACACGGCGTACTATCTCATATGGATAAAGATTTTACGGTGATTAAATCCAGCGACAACAAACAAATTAAAGCCACACTCAAAGCCATCGATAAGGGGCAACTGCTGATTCGTGATGAAAGTGCAGACATGCCATATAAATTAGTTCATATCGATTTAAACTGGCATCCACTTGAAGACAGTGAACAAGCAATACAAACGCTAGCGATGCCGGCAATAAGCTCACAAGCAACACTTTCTGAAGCCTATTTTGCTCTATCAGAAAAACGCCAAGGTGCTGTTTATATTTACCACAAAGAAACCGACAATATTGTTGGTATCCTCGCGTTTGAGAAAATACGCGCGTTATTAACCAAGGGGAATGTTTAATATGTCATTTTTATGGATTAAGGCTCTGCATATCGCCTTTATGGTAGCCTGGTTTGCAGGGATTTTTTATTTACCACGTATCTTTGTTTACCACGCAGAAAGCGATAATAAGGATGTCCAAGCCCAATTTAAAGTGATGGAGCGCCGCCTACTATTTTTCGTCACCCCTTTTGCTATTTTGACTTGGGTATTTGGCTTAATGATGATGCACTATTACGGGCTGACCTGGATTATGGTCAGCAGCTGGCTGCACATCAAATTATTGTTTGTCGTTATGCTGACCATATATCACTTATATTGTTTCAAGTTACTCGCCGACTTTAAGCGAGGTACGAATAAGAAAACGGGTCGCTATTTCCGTATTTTTAACGAAGTTCCGGTAATCGCCCTGTTTACAATTATTATTCTGGCGATAGTAAAACCCGCTTTGTATTAATTGCACGAATCGTCTGTCGTTTATTAACAAATTAAGGCTTTTATGCTATTGTTGCGCGCAATTTAAACAGTCGTATAAGCGCCGTTAAAACCCATCAAGCTGCCGTTGTGGTGGCGCTAGGTTTTCAACCGCTTTAATAAACGTTTCGAGTAGTTAACTATGATGAAGTTTCAGGGTAACCATGTCTTATCGGTATCCCAATTTGATCGCGAATCGGTCACCAAAATTTTAGACGTTGCTAAGCGTATGATCCCATACGCTGCACGCCAAAAACGCTGCAATGTGTTGGAAGGAGCCATTTTAAATAACCTTTTCTTCGAACCAAGTACTCGTACACGGGTATCGTTTGGCACTGCCTTCCAACTTCTTGGTGGTTTTGTACACGAAACTGTTGGTCAAGAAAGCTCGTCACTAACCAAAGGTGAATCGCTATTTGATACCGCTCGAGTGATCAGTGGTTATGCGGACATTATCGCTATGCGCCACCCAACCATGCACTCGGTAGCCGAATTTGCGGAAGGTAGCACGGTCCCGGTTATCAACGGTGGTGATGGCGCAAATGAGCACCCAACCCAAGCACTATTAGACTTATTTACCATCAACGCTGAAATGGCTCGTTTCAACAAAGGTATTGATGACTTAAATATTGTCTTAATGGGTGACTTAAAACACGGTCGAACGGTTCACTCGTTATCAAAGTTATTGGCACTTTACGACAACATCAACCTTACTTTAGTGTCACCTCGTGAGCTACAAATGC
This sequence comes from Thalassotalea sp. Sam97, assembly GCF_041379765.1. Lineage (NCBI taxonomy): Bacteria > Pseudomonadati > Pseudomonadota > Gammaproteobacteria > Alteromonadales > Colwelliaceae > Thalassotalea > Thalassotalea maritima. Next base: position 3,100,789 of record NZ_CP166919.1, read on the forward strand.
CCGATCATGTGGTATCAACATTGGATAATGCGGGTCACAGAATCACCATCACAGATACCATGGCTGGTAATCTAAAGAGTGATGTGGTTTATCAAACACGAATTCAAGAAGAGCGCTTTAGTAGCAAAGAAGAGGCCAACAAGTACCGCGGCCACTTTAGCTTAAACCAAGCGCTGTATGAGCAGCACTGCCGTGACAATACTGTCATTATGCACCCGCTACCGCGTGATTCACGTCCCGATGCGAACGAACTCGATGTCGATTTAAACGATAACACTAATTTGGCCATTTTCCGCCAAGCACAAAATGGTGTGTTAGTGCGCATGGCGTTATTTGCTTTAGCACTTGGCGTCGAAGACAAGCTAACGCAATACGAGCGCGACGTCACTTGGTATAGCAACAAGCACGCTGAATAATAGCACCGACAACTTTTGGAATTTATTATGTCAAACTCACAACAGTTATTTGAAAAAGCTCAACAAACCATCCCTGGTGGCGTGAATTCACCGGTACGTGCATTTAAAGGTGTTGGTGGTGAACCTCGCTTTATTGAACGAGCCGATGGTGCCTATACATTTGATGCCGATGGCAACAAATACATCGACTACGTCGGTTCTTGGGGGCCAATGATCTTAGGTCACAATCACCCTAAAATTTTACAAGCCGTTATTGAAACGGCGAAAAATGGTTTAAGTTTTGGTGCGCCAACCGAACTTGAAATTACTATGGCAGAAAAAGTTCGTGAACTGGTACCAAGCATGGAAAAACTGCGCATGGTAAGTTCTGGTACTGAAGCAACCATGAGTGCTATTCGCTTAGCCCGCGGCTACACTGGACGCGATAAAATCCTTAAGTTTGAAGGCTGCTATCATGGTCATGCTGACTCTTTACTCGTTAAGGCTGGCTCAGGAGCATTGACCTTAGGTGTGCCAAACTCGCCAGGTATCCCTGCAGACCTTGCTCAGCATACATTGACTGTGACCTATAACGACATCGAGTCAGTAAAAGATATTTTTGCTAAGTTTGGTGATGATATCGCGTGTATCATTGTGGAACCTGTTGCTGGTAACATGAACTGTATTCCACCGGTTGCCGGCTTCCTTGAAGGATTGCGTAGCATCTGTGACGAGTACAAGTCGGTATTGATTTTCGACGAAGTTATGACAGGTTTCCGTGTGGCACTCGGTGGCGCACAACAATACTACAATATCAAGCCTGACTTAACGACGCTGGGCAAAGTCATTGGTGGTGGTATGCCTGTCGGTGCTTTTGGTGGTAAAGCTGAAATAATGGATTATATTGCCCCAGTAGGCCCAGTTTACCAGGCGGGTACATTATCAGGTAATCCTATCGCCATGGCGGCTGGCTTGGCAGCGTTGACCGAACTTTCAAGCAAAGATTACCATGCCGAGCTTGCCAGCAAGACTAAACAATTGGCAGAAGGCTTTAAAGCCGCAGCAGATAAACATGGCGTGGCGTTAAGCATCAATTACGTAGGTGCAATGTTCGGTATCTTCTTCACTGAGCAACCGCAAGTTGACACCTTTGCCCAAGTTATGCAGGGTGATAACGACAAGTTCAACAAGTTCTTCCATATGATGCTAGATGAAGGCGTATATTTAGCCCCTTCAGCATTTGAAGCAGGCTTTTTATCGGCGGCACACAGCGATGCAGATATCGCTGACACCCTTGCTGCTGCTGAGCGTTGTTTTAGCAAGCTATAATAGCGTTCTCGATACAACACATATTGAATAAACAAAAGGCTGCATCTGCAGCCTTTTTTACACCGGTTGTCAAAGATCGCTATGACTAGAGCGTGTTGATCTGTTGAGGTTGTTTTTGCAGCAATTTATGATGTTTTTATACAAGGCAGAACTTATGTTGTGTGGTTACTCCACATAAGTAAGTGATAACACAGTAGAAAGGCGTCATAAAAGCTGTCCTTTGGATTCGTTTAAATGCATTTTTTTCATTGTTACTTACTCTGTGCGTAGAATAACTATGCGTATCACAAGTGCCGCGATAAAAATGCATTTAATTCGAACAAAATTTAACCCTGAAAGATCAACACGCTCTAGGATGTATTACCTTTGTTTATATCTTCCACAACGAGCTATTTTTGTAATAGCAAAGCAGAACGAACGACGCTTGCTTGTTCCAAATGACAGAATTCTAATGCCGCTAGTGCGAAAAATAGCCATTGCCACTTAATCCGAGTCTAGTCCAAATAGCTGCTTAAGCCATGTTAAGCTTTGTTCTTTTTCTTGCAAACAACTACTACTGTAGGTAATCGCCTCAACAATCGCTGGATAGCTAGCTACGTCTTTACAGTTGCCCTGGACGGCATTGCCAGTTGCGAGCTCAAAACGCGTCATCGATACCCCGCTTGGCATGATATCCGAACGACTTACGCCACCATATTGATTAATAATGTTAGCGAAAATAGGTAACGCCGCCGAGCTACCAGTAAGTGTCGTCGATTTATTATCATCGAATCCAACCCAAGTCGTCACCATCGTTTGTTGGTCATAACCTACAAACCATGCATCTCGACCATCATTACTGGTACCTGTTTTGCCTGCAACGACAGTATCAGGTAATCGCCACGTTAACGCCTGCGCGGTGCCCCGTTGCGCAACTTGTGTTAACGCATAGTCAAGAAGGTAAGAAACGTTTTCATCAATGCGCAAATCAACACTTTGAAAACGGGACCACAACTCATCACCATTGCCTGACAACACATAGTTTATTGCCGACGACTGATTATACATGCCACCATTAGCTATGGTGTTATACCAATTATTAACTTGCAGCGGCGACATATTAATAGCCCCGAGAAATAGACTTGGCACTTGCTCAATTGTTTGCTGATAACCCAGCGACCAGAGCGTATCAGCAACACTGCTCACTCCCAATTGTTGACCGAGGTTAACAGTCGGCACATTCAGCGAAGCAATTAATGCTTCCAACAAGGAAACGCTACCTCGGTACTTGCCATCATAATTTTTCGGCTGCCAGACATGCTCTTTAGAGCTGATAAGGGATAACGGTTTATCCTCTAACAACGTAGCAAAACTAAACTGCGCTGGTTTTTGTAATGCTGTTAAATAAACAACAGGTTTAATCAACGAACCAATTGGCCGTTGCGCATCTAACGCACGATTAAAGCCAGAGAATTTAACCTCTTTACCACCAACTACCGCTTCTACCGCACCACTGCGAATGTCACTTACAACAACTGCACCTTGTAAGCCTTGTGACGGCATATTCGCCTGTAGCGCCTGCAATTGATTTATGAGTGCCTTTTCAGCAAACAACTGCTTATTAATATCAAAGCCCGTAAAGATACGAATGCCAGATTGTAATGCACTGGTCGCGCCCATTTGCTTTAACTCACGACGCACGAGTTGCATGTATGCAGGAAACGTCTGCTTCGCCATACGTCGTTCTGGACGAACACCTAATGGCAAAGACACCAGCTGTTGATATTCATCACTATTAAAAAAGTGATTTTCAAACATCAACTTCAGTACCAAATCCCGTCGGTGGCGAGCACTTTCCGGTGAACGCCAAGGATCGTACAAAGAAGGACCTTTAACAAGAGCGACTAATAAAGCCACTTCATGCGAATGGAGCTGCTGAATATCTTTGCCAAAATAAAATTTAGCGGCCAAGCCGAATCCATGTATGCCATTAGCAAAATGCTGACCTAAATAGACTTCGTTGATATAAGCTTCAAGCAACTGATCTTTAGAGTAGCGGATCTCAAGAATCACCGACATCATTGCTTCATTGACTTTACGCCAAAGCGTTTTATCACGGTTAAGATACATGTTTTTGGTCAACTGCTGGGTCAGCGTACTACCGCCTTGCACGGTTCTTCCAGCCAGTAAGTTTTGCCAAAACGCACGTAAAATACCCGTTGGCGAGATGCCATGATGATGATAAAAATCACGATCTTCCACCAGCAGTAAAGTATCAATTAACTGTTGCGGTACTTGTTGCAATCCAAGCACTTGGCGATCTTCACCATCGGCTGAAGTAATACGATCAAGTAATACAGGCTCTATCAACAGCTGAGCAGCGGGACGATTATCACGTAACAGCTTAGCTATCGCATCATTGCGAATTTTGATATCTAGCTTAGTGGGTTGCTCAAGACCATAGCCAAAATCAAATGCTCTGCGATATATTTGAATACCATTATCTGCTACCGCATATTGGCCAGGCAAACGAATGAACTCCACCCGCTGATAACCCATATAATCAAGTTGTTGGACAAGTAGCTCAAGTTTGATATCGCTGTTTTTGCTAAACCGCAATACTTTGCCGTACACTTGCGCTGGTAGCTGCCAACGTTGTCCTTCAAATTTTTGCCTAACTTTACCGTCTAGATAAATGCCATAGACGAGAAAAGCGGCAACAAAAATTAGCGATAATTTTAAGCCTGTTGCAACAAACCAATGTGCAAAATCCTGTTTTTTTTCAGGCGCAACCTTGCCCTTAGTAAAGCCCGGTTGTTTCTTCTTACTCATTATGTTTCGCCATTTACTATATGTTTTTTGGTTTTATTTGTTGGTTTCGCATTTGCGGGATCATCTGGCCAATAATGCTTTGGATAATTGGCCTTCATATCTTTTTGTACCTGTTTATAGCTGCCTTGCCAGAACCGCGCCAAATCTTGTGTTATTTGGATAGGGCGACCCGCCGGAGATAACAACTCGAGCACAACATTGGTTTGCCCATTGGCGACAACAGGTGATGTAGTTAAACCATACACTTGCTGCATAGGTAAGGCAACTCTTGGTTGCGGTTGATCATTATAGCTATAGCTGAACTTGCGCCCTAGCGGCGACTCATAGTGCTCGGGTGCCCAAGTAGCAAGTTTGCGCATGGCCTCATAGCCAATATAATCACTGAAAATTTGCCAATAATTTAACGCCTGTAACTCACTGATGCTTGTGATGTTAATCAAATAGGGTGCTAACCAAATATCAATCTCGTTTAGCAATGTGTTGTCACTGACATCTGGAAAGTCGGCTTCTGGCCAGTACTGATTAAGCCATCGCACCCTAGTTAATAAATTCGTTATTTTGGCACTCAATGATAACGCCGATAGACCTTTTTCTTTTACATAATGACACCACATGTTAGCTAACTTATCAGCAGCTAATTGCATCGGAATACGTGCGCTGTTAATGATTAAATGGTGAAGTACGGTCTGTTTTTCACTGCGAATGTTACCTTGTGATTGATCAAATATCAGTACTTCTTTGCTAATGATATCATTAGCAAAATACTCAAGGAGCTGAGTTTCCTCAATTGCTTCGGCAAGTGCAATCGTTAGTTTACTGTCTTGACGTCTAAGGTTGGCAATCACCAGATAGGGCTCTGTAAATAAAGGGTCTTGATAATCAAGTTCTGCACCTTTGCCATTGGCACATAAATAACTACCTTGCCGTTGTCGCTGCTGAGCGATGCGTTCAGGGTATGCAAATGCCAATAACAAACCAAGGTAATGTAATGGTAACTGATCGAGTGTTCGACAAAACTGAGCACGGCTGTTGTTAGTATCTTGCCGATTATGTTTAAGCAATGGTAAAGCTTTCGCAAATAAGCGCTTGGCATTATCGACAATGCGCATCTTTAGCCCCTTATTTACCGAACTGCCAGCCGAATTTTGCAATAGACTATAGATTCGTTGTTTAACGCTGACCTGCTGATTAGCAAGCTCACGAAGAAAAATATCACGCTCTTCTAGCAGTGCAGCCAGTAAACATGCCAGCGATAATAACTCTGGTAATTGCTCAGTACGAACCGTAAGCGACATGACTATCATATTCGCCAGCCTAGGATGACATGCTAAGGTGGTTATTTTTTTACCATGAGTCGTTAAGCGATGATTATCATCAACCGCGGAAAATTGCTGTAATAAATACCAACAATGTTGCTCAGTGACTTTATTTGGTAACTCGATAAATGCCAAATTAGCGAAACTAGCTACGCCCCAATTCGCCACGTCTAAGGTCAATGGCAACAAATCTGCCGTGGCTATCTCACTGGCGCTGAAGGCAGGACGACGTTGATAATTTTCTTGAGAATAAAGGCGAATACAGCGACCTGGGGCTGTCCGCCCTGCACGCCCTCGACGCTGCTCAGCAGACGCTTGACTAATAGGTTGCAGTTTCAATTGATTAGCCAGTATTTGCTCATTGTAATTAGCGGCTTTCTCTAAGCCACTGTCAATCACCAAGGTAATACCGTCAATGGTTATCGATGTTTCTGCAATATTCGTGGCAAGCACCACTTTTTGCTCGTCAGGTTGGCAAGCTCTTATTGCCTGCTGTTGGCGCTTGATATCCATATCACCATATAAACCATGCAAGGTGACGTTACTTGGTAACATAGCCTGCAAGCGTCGTTCAACGGTTTTAATTTCGCCACTGCCTGGTAAAAAAACCAATATCGACTGGTTATGTTGCTGCACTTGCTCACTAACCACGCGCAGTAAATGATCTAACCAATGATGCTGGCCAATAACAGGCTGGTAATCGATTGCTACCGGATAATTTCTGCCTTCACTATTGAGCTGAAAAGCATCAGGTAAGGTTGACTGCAAATAGCTATTATCTAATGTGGCAGACATAATTAGCAGCGACAAGTTGTCACGTAAACCTTGCTGAATATCTAGCGCTAAAGCTAATCCTAAATCGGCATGCAATGAGCGTTCGTGAAATTCGTCGAAGATAATTAAGCCAACGCCACTTAACTCATTATCAGCAAGAATCATGCGCGTCAAAATACCTTCGGTGACCACTTCTAAACGCGTGCGAGTACTTATTTTACTTTCACCCCGCATACGGTAGCCAACCGTTTCACCAACATTTTCCGACAGCAAGCTGGCAAGCCTCAGTGCCACACTTTTGGCTGCCAGACGACGAGGTTGCAACATAATGATTTTTTGTCCGGCAAACCGTTCACTTGCTAATAACCATAGCGGTAGTACTGTCGATTTACCCGCGCCAGGTGGTGCTGATAAGATGATATTGCTATGGTTTATTATAGCCTGCTCAAGTTGCGACTTGATGGCATATACAGGAAGTTCTGTTGTGGTAGTTGGGCTGGACATCAACGAATTCAGCTATGGTTTATCAATAACACGGTTATATCATATTTTGGCCGCTTGGTATTAGCCATTAACAGGAGAAACTAGCGTGACCTTGCCACTTAAACGGGTATTTTTTGCATTAAACCCATCAATAAAATCAAAGAAACAAATACACAACTGGTTGCGATATTATGTAGATGAACCATATAAACCGGTGCCTATGGCTAATTTTCATATCACCTTACAGTTTCTTGGCCAAATAACAGAGCAACAACAACGACAAATAGAAATTGCTGTAGCTCACATCGAGAGCCCTAAGCTAGAAGTTAGGCTAGATACTTTTAACTACTGGCCAAAGCCGAAAATTTTATGGCTAGGCTGTCGACAGCCTGAAGCGCTATTGCTTAGCTTACAGCAACAAATATCTCAAGCCTGTCATGCGCTCAGTTTTGTTGAACAACATTCGGATTACACCCCTCATCTAACCCTATCGAGAAAAGCATATGGCTTACCCGAGCTAACAAAGGAAGGCAAAAAGTCGTTAGATTTTGTCTTAACGTTTAATGAATTTTGTCTAATGCAATCTGTTTCCACTGAGCATGGGGTAAGGTATGATGTATTGCGCTGTTGGCCTTTAAGATAAAGCGAGCCATAGCAAGTCGAAATCACCTATCAGTTGATATCGCCTGATACTTTCTGTTCCACCCAACGAAATCGAAACATAGATAATGAGTCTTTACCTAAAATTTATTACCGCGGCGTTTCAGCCAAGAAGCTTTTTTGTACCCATGGCAAGTGTGATTCTCGGTACCGGCCTTGCTGATTTAGTGAGCCTCATTAATGGGCAATTGTTTATTTCCTGTTTTGTCCTTGTCGCTTTAGCACAAATTAGCCTCAACCTCGCCAATAATTATCAATCTGCATTCATCGATACACAACGCGACCATAAGTTTTCCGCTCATGTGCAACGCCTGCAATATAAATTACTGACCCTTACCTACATAGTTACCGGGGTATTTGTAACGGCATTGATTGTTTGCTTCGTCGCCAGTCGAGGCTTAGCATTGCTAGATGGCATACTAGTGTTACTAATAGCCCTACCTCTGGCGATTACGGTGCGCTTAAAGACTTTGTATACAAAGCAACAATTAACTCCCTATGCTATGGTTGCGACGATTTTTTACAGCTTATGCTATGGCTTACTACCAGCTATTAGCTCTTTCTATTTGCATACCGCTACGGTGACGGTTTATAGCTTAGTACTTGCCATATGTTGTGCTTTGCTCACAACACTGCCTTTTTTAAGTGAGCAAGCGCTGACAATAATCAAACAAACCGATAACCAAACAAACGATAAACCACAGCTTAGTGAGAATTTAAAGTGGCAAAAGCTTATCTTAATCACAGCGACAATATGCACGGCTGCAGCCATTTATTTTCTCAACATTCCTCTGCTCGCAGGTATTTTTATTCTGGCGTTACCATCGCTGGTCGCAACCATAGCCACGGTGGAACATTTACCCGATGTTGATATAGCTCGCTCGCAAGCAACCAAAGTTGCGGTTACCACATTTGCGTTTTGGGTTTTATTTACGGTGGGGATGCTACTTTAAACTAAGAGTCGCATAATTCTCGCTAACTAAAGACAAAAACAGCGGCTTAATGCCGCTGTTTGTTTCGTATATTGTACGTTATCAGTGACGATAAACTAGTCAATTAACATAGTGGCAATAGTGGCGATACCTGAGCCGGTTGCACCAGCAGCCCACAGTGATGAACTGTGTTCGTTGTAACAGGCAGATAAATCGATATGTACCCAGCCCTTACCATCGTTGTCAACAAAACGTGATAAGAAACCCGCGGCGTTACTTGCCCCGCCAGCACCCCCACCTTTTTGCGTGGTTGAGTTAGCGGTTATCGCGAATGCTGATGGACATTTCGTTTGGTGGAATTGCTCTAATGGTAATTGCCATGCAGGATCATTTACCTGCTTAGCCGCAGCCAAGGTTTTCGCAGCCATATTTTGGTCCAATGCAAACACGGCGTTATACTCTCCACCCGTCGCCATAACCGATGCACCGGTAAGTGTCGCTGCGTTGATGATCATCGCTGGCTTATCTTCGCTCGCACGCAATAGACCATCAGCCAGCACCAAGCGGCCTTCAGCATCTGTGTTAGCAATTTCAACTGACACGCCGTTTTTATAATGCAGCACATCACCGAGTTTAAATGCATAACCGCTGACCATGTTCTCGGCACAGCAAAGGATCAATTTAACGCGCTTTTGTAAGCCCGATTTAATCGCTAACGCCAGCGCAGCTGTGACTGTCGCAGCACCACCCATATCGCACTTCATCGAAAACATCCCCGCACTTGGCTTAATAGAATAACCTCCTGAATCGAAAGTAATTCCTTTACCAACCAAGGTTGCAAATACTGGCTCATCTTGACGTTGACTCGGGTTATAATCTAAAACCAGCATGCCAGGATCATTGACGCTACCTTTACCTACGTTGTAAATACCGGTCCAACCTTCACGCTCTAAACTATCGCCGCTGATAATTTCTGCGGAAACTGCATCAGGTGCCAGCTCTTTGATATAGAGTAAAGCGTTCTGACATAGGGTTTCAGGAACTAAGTTAGATGGCGTCTGATTAATCAAGTCACGCGCCCAAGCATAAACTTGTTGCTTGTCAGTTAGTGCTTTGACTTGTTGAGCATCACCGGTGAACTCTATGGCCGCTAATTTGCCGACCTTGCTAAAACCTTGTGCAAAAGCCCATTGACTCTCTGTGCACCAGTTATCGCCTGATAACTTAGCACTTGCTACCCCCAAAGATTCAATGGTTCGCCCAGCTTGCTGGATAGTGCGAAGCTCAACAGCTGCGGTGTGTTTTATATGAATGTGAATTTCATCATTATGAAAGCTGACTAAACTGTTCGACTGCCAATTACTTGCTGGCTGATTGCTAAGTTTAATGGTTGCTGCTTGAGTCATAACATATCCTATGTAAGTTAATTAAACATCTCACCACTGATAGAACGACATATATAATATCGGTTATAAAAGCTCAGTGGCAGAGCCTGTTAAAATCGTAATCGAATCTCGGTGCTTTTATAGCATAGTTCATGAAAAGAAAAACAATTTAGTAGCAAAATCGTGACAAGTGAGCACCGAAAACAGAGGGTATTATGTAAATCCTGATTCACAGAATTTATCACTATCAGGGCGTCTCCTGTTCCTTATCAGACAAGTATTTGGAAAACCTAAAATGTTATTTTGTGCATATTTTTCAAGCACATCTATACTCAATTTATCATTGTATAAAAATAAAAAGGTACACTGTGAAATACTTGATGCTTACAGTTTTTTGGCTTGCTCTTGTTGGTTGCCAGCAAGCAAAATCTCCAGAACAACACTATCAATCTGCAATCTCAGCTTATCAAGAAAAAGACTATCAAACGGCAATTGTTGAGCTTAAAAGTAGCTTGCAAAGCAATGTTGACGATTATAAAGCTAGGCTATTACTCGGTAAATCTTACCTAATATCGGGGAACCCGATGGCTGCTGAAAAAGAATTGCGCAAGTCGATACAAACGGGCGCTGACATTAACGACGTTAGTCCATATCTGGCCCGAGCTTTGTTAATGACTCGAGACTATGCTGCGATTGACGATGTCATTAATGATCAAGCGATTGCCACCGATATTATGATGACGATAAAAACCTTGGTTGCGATTGATTACATCTTTAACAGGCGTATAGAGCAAGGCCAGCAACTCATCGCGGATGTTTTAAACGAAGGCGACTCAGAATTATTATACTTCCAACTGGGCAAAGTACTCATCGCCGCTCTAGACGAGCAATTGCCGCAAGCGATTAGCCAAACAACCAATCTATTAAAATACGACAATCAATTTAATGATGTCACATTATTGTTAGGTCGATTGCAACTGCTCAATAATGATGTGGAGGCTGGTATTGATTCGCTAACCTCTTATCTTGCTGCTCACCCGTATTCTTCCCAAACTCAACTCAACCTCGCAAAAGCACACATATCTCAAGGACAACTGAAGCAAGCGAGCGCCTTACTTGAACCTCTGCTAGCCAAGTTTCCTGAGAACATAGAAGTTAATCAATTATTGTCCGAAATTATGTTTCGACAAGAGGCTTATCAAGACGCCGCCAACTATGCCGGTACAGCCTTGGCAGGTAACCCAGACCTTGTGAGATCGAATTTAATCGCTGGCGTCAGTTATTATCAATTGCAACGCCCAGAAAGTGCGTATCATCATTTAAAGTCTGCTGAAGCGTACCTGCCTGCCGATCACCCTGCACGAAAAATTTTGATGCAGCTACAATTCACTTTAGGTTACATCGAAGATGGCGTTGCGGCTCTAGACAAAGATATCGATCTGAGTAATCTTGACCCAACTATATTATCAACTGCTAGTTATGCCTTGTTGCGCGACGGAAATAAAGAGCAAGCAACTCGTTATATCGAGCAAATGTCAAGTATTGACACAGATAGTGCAGAATTACTGAGCAAGCGTGGAGCATTAAAACTTGCGATTAATGATCCTTCTGGTATCGATGATTTAGAACGAGCATTAGAAAAAGATCCTCAGTTCAATGAAGCTAGATTAATCTTATTACAACGCTATTTGCAAAGTAATGACATCGATGGTGCCATGAGTATCGCAACGCGTTGGGTTGAAGATCAACCCAATCAAGCTGCAGCATATGTTGCAAAAGGGTTAGTTTATCGCAGGATGAGTGATGACACTAATGCCAAAAATTCATTTAAAAAAGCATTAACATTTGATCCTGAAAGCTTGAGTGCTCATTACCACTTAGCGATTTACGATGTTGTCGAACAAGCGTATGACAGTGCATTTCAACGCACTGAATTACTACTTTCGATTAATCCTAAACATCAAGGAGGACTTAATATACTTTTGGCTTTGTCGCAGCAATCCGAATACCAACAAAAGTCACTAGTTCAATTACAGTCATTACAACAAGCCAATCCCGATAGTTTGGGAATTTTATTAACGCTTGCTAAGGCCTACCAAATTAGTGGCAAAACTGCTGAAGCAAAGGCATTATTTACCTTTAATGAAAGTGAATGGGCAAGTAATACAACGTTTCTTGATTCATATGCCCATTTAAGTATCAATACCGGCGACTATGTTAAAGCCGAAGAGTTATTTAAACGTGTTTTAACCCTGTCAGATAGTAATTATAGCGCTTATGTTGGACTCATCGCCTCTTACGAAGCTCGACGAGATTTCACTCAAGCAATCCGGACTGTCGATAAAGCTTTAACTATATTTCCTGACGATACCCGTCTTAAAGCCTATGCCGCTTATTTGCACCTTGATGCCGGTAACACTGAGCAAGCTGAATTGATTATTAATGAGATCGATAAAGAGATCTCAGAACAACTTTCATGGACTCTAAAAGCTCGTTTGCATGCAACGAAAAGGGACTTCAATAACGCAAAAGCATATGCCCAAAATCTCTATCAGGAAACAGCTAGTGAAGAACATACAGAGTTATACACTCTTGTGTTAAGGGGTTTGAGTGAGCATAACGAGGCTATAGACATCCTCAGCAAAGCAATAGAACAATATCCCGATAATAAAAAATTAAAATTATTGCTAGCCGAGCTCACGATGAATAAAGAGCCAAGTACAGCGTTCAAAATATATCAAGAACTGGTTAGCAAGATGCCTGATAATGTTTTGATTCATAACAATATGGCTTGGACTGCAATCAACTTAGAAAAATATGATGTTGCCCTTGAAAACGCACAAAAAGCAGCGGATATATCGAATAACGCACCCGAGGTTTTAGATACATTAGGTTTAGCCTATATGCGCCGTGGCGACTATCAACTTGCAGAGTCGCACTTTATTAAAGCCATGGAAGCTTTACCCGATCACCCTGGTATTATATTACACTACGCTGAATTGCTGATTTATTTAAATCGTCCTGACGAATCTCGTCAAGTGATCGCCAAGCTTGATAGCAGTGAAAAAAAGCAAAGAATCGAAGCCATGCTAGAAGATTCTCCAAAATAACCTGATAAGCATTAGCTTCGCTGATCAGACGAGACAATAACTGTACAAGTAAATGTCTCAACAACAGATGTTGTTGAGACATTTTTGTGTTTGTTAGCGTAGCCTTCAAGATTATCAGAAAATGCGAGAGAACTAGGAACATTGGCTCCGCCAAAGCCATAAAGGTTTAACTAGTTTAACTATGTTAGGATAACAACCTAGAATCTAAGCCGATTATTAAAAACAAGTCATGAAGTTTAATCCTAGCCTCAAACCTGCCACCTTAGTTAAACGCTACAAACGATTTTTAGCCGATGTGATCATAGCCAACGGCAGTGAAACTACCATTCATATTGCAAACACAGGTGCTATGACTGGGTGTGCCGAGCCAGGTAATACGGTGTGGTATAGCACGTCAAATAACCCCAAACGCAAATATCCGTTTAGTTGGGAGTTAACTGAAAACAGAGAAAATCATTTAATCTGTGTCAACACGATACGCGCTAACCAATTAGCTGAAGAAGCTATTAACACCGGCGTCATCAAAGAACTTAGCGGATATAACAATTTAACGCGAGAAGTAAAATACGGCAACGAAAATAGCAAAATTGATTTGCTGTTATCTGCAAGCGACCTACCTGATGCATATATTGAAGTAAAAAGTGTTACTTTACTGGACGGTAAGCAGGGCTATTTTCCTGATGCCATAACGACACGAGGGCAAAAACACTTGCGAGAGTTAATCGATATTGCAAGCTCTGGTAAACGTGCTGTATTACTGTTTGCGGTATTGCATACCGGAATCGATTGTGTGCAACCCGCCGCTCATATAGACCCTCAATATAGTAAGTTACTAGCTGACGCCGAACAAGCAGGGGTTGAGATTTTAGCTTACAAGGCGTCAATTTCGCCACAGGAAATCAAGCTCACATCAAGAATTGCGGTTGAAGTCAAAGATAAATTACAGCGCCCCCTCGGCAAAATATGAAATGAACCTTCACAGCAACTGCCTGTCAAAGATTTAAGCTAGCAAAACAGCTATAAAATGAAGGTTTAACGTGATGAATTGGCTGACGTGAGCATAAATCGTCGATATTTACAAAAAATCGCTGTTTATTTCACCTTAAACCTTGATATTGAATTTTTTAGCCTTATATTTCGTGTTTGACAGAATTAACTGTATCTGTAACAAGCTGGCAATAACATAGTCACAAATCCTTTGCCAGTACCCACACATTCTGTTATAGATATTCCATTATTTATTAGCGCTATCAAGAATTGAGTAGTAACTAGGAGAATCGGCATGCCAACTAACAAAACACAAGCGATCGGCATTCTGGCATTGGCTGGCGTTGAACCATACATTGAAAAAGCAGGCGAAGAATACATGAACCCTGCTCAGGAAGAGCACTTCAAGAAAATTCTAGAAGCATGGCGAGCTCAATTACGTGCAGAAGTTGATCGTACCGTAACGCATATGAAAGACGAAGCGGCGAACTTCCCTGATCCGGTAGACCGTGCTGCGCAAGAGGAAGAGTTCAGCCTTGAATTACGTACCCGCGACCGTGAACGTAAGCTTATCAAGAAAATTGAGAAGACCTTGCAACTTATTGAAGAGCGTGATTTCGGTTTCTGTGATTCATGTGGTATCGAAATCGGCATCAAGCGCTTAGAAGCACGCCCGACCGCTGATTTATGTATCGAGTGTAAAACTCTAGCTGAAATTAAAGAGCGTCAGTTAGCAGGTTAGTCTTGTTTGACCCTAGCATTATTTGCAAAAACACTTCACGGCCACGATCACCCTATCGTGGCCGTTTTGCACCATCTCCATCCGGTTTATTACACTTTGGCTCACTGGTCGCTGCGCTTGGCAGTTATTTACAAGCTAAAAGCCTGCAAGGTACATGGCTAGTTCGTATTGAAGACATTGATAAACCAAGAGAGATGCCCGGTGCCGACAAGCATATCTTAAACACGCTAGAAGCCTATGGTCTGCACTGGGATGAATCAGTGTTATACCAAAGTCAACAGCATGCATTATATGACCGAGTTCTCGCTGAATTAAAACAGCAACAACTTAGTTACTTTTGTCAATGCTCGCGAGCGCAAATCAAAAAGCAAGGTGGTATTTATCAAGGACATTGCCGTCACTTAGATTTACCAGCAAAAAACAGTGCGATGCGCCTAGTAAATCAACACCCGATAGAAAGCTTTATTGACGGTTTGCAAGGACATGTGACGGTTCAAAGTAATCTCAGCCATGAAGACTTTATCATTCATCGCCGGGATGGCCTATATGCCTACCAACTTGCTGTGGTTATTGATGATATTTACCAAGGGATAAGCGAAGTGGTACGGGGATGTGACTTACTCGAGCCTACCGCTCGACAATTAACCTTGTTCAAAACCCTCAATTGCCCTGCGCCAGCTTATGTTCACCTGCCACTGGCGGTAACAGAGCAAGGTTATAAGTTAAGTAAACAAAACGCTGCACCCGCCATCGACAATGACTGCCCACAACCAGCGCTGGTTGCCGCATTAGAGTTTTTAGGGCAACAACCTGATCCACAGCTTGAACAGGCAAGTGTCGACGACATCATTGCTTGGGGCATAGAGCACTGGCAACTCGACAAAGTCGCGAAAGTTCGAGAAATCTCACTATAATAGCAATAGCTAGCCGAACTGAATAAAGTGACAACGAGCTAACTAAACAACTGTTTTATCATAAAATTAGCACTAAAACGTTGTCTTTTCGTTCTCTTTTTAAGCAACTTAGAGTATGATCTCGCCTTATTTTAAATATACAGATGTACACAAACACAGATGAAGGTAATCAGTTCATTCATCGGGCTTTTAAAATCCATGACAGGAAAACGGGCAATTAACGAACCACAATACCCTATCGTTCTCGATCGAGACGAACATAATGTTTCCCGCAAAGAGTTAAGCGAGAATGCGCTAAAAGTGCTTTATCGCCTCAATAAAGGCGGCTACGACGCCTACTTAGTCGGTGGCGGCGTACGCGACATATTACTCGGCGAACATCCTAAAGATTTTGATATCGTTACCAATGCAACGCCAGAGCAAATTAAGCAGTTATTTAGAAACTGTCGCCTTATCGGTCGTCGCTTTCGTTTAGCGCATATCGTATTTGGCCGCGATATCATAGAAGTTGCCACTTTTCGTGGTCATCACAAAGAACAAGTAAGCAGCACAGATAAACATGCCAAGCAATCAGAGCATGGCATGCTATTGCGCGACAATATTTACGGCACCATAGACGAAGATGCGGAGCGTCGTGACTTTACCATTAACGCCCTGTATTACAGCATCAATGACTTTAAAGTATATGACTTTGCTAACGGTGTTAAGGACATTAAAAATCGTATTGTTCGCTTAATTGGCGATCCTGAGACGCGTTATCGCGAAGATCCGGTACGCATGTTACGAGCGATTCGCTTTGCAACCAAACTCGATATGACAATCGATGCTGCAACCAAAGCGCCAATAAAAACACTCGCCCCCCTGATGGCAAATATTCCGCCAGCACGCATGTTTGAAGAATATATTAAGCTATTCTTGGGTGGTAAGGCGCATGCAAATGCTCATATGCTAGCTCAATACCAGTTATTAGAGTATTTTTTCCCACACTTTGCAGAAGATCTGCGGAATAAACCCGACGGCACTGCCGTGCAGTTTATTGACAAAGTGCTACACAACACCGATAGCCGAATCAACGATGGCAAACGAGTAACACCTGCATTTTTATTGGCCGCTGTGATTTGGCACCGTATCGAAGCACAAGTTAACGTCTTAGTTAAGCAGCAGATGTCTCATCAAGACGCCTTCTTTAGTGCTATGCACGAAGTGTTTGGTGAACAACAACGTTGTATTGCAATTCCAAAGCGCCTGCAACTGCCGATGAAAGATATTTGGTTTTTACAACAAAAACTTACTCAGCGAGAAGCGAAAAAAGTATATAAGACTTTAGAGCATCCAAGATTCAGAGCTGGCTACGACTTCTTGTTATTACGTGCTGAAGTTGAGGGTGGCGAATTGCAGGAGCTAGCTGATTGGTGGACGCATTTTCAAGCGGCCGCTCCAGATACTCAACAACAAATGCTAAAAAGCTTTCGTCCTTCAAGGCAAAAACGCCGTCGCAGTCCACGAAAACGCAACAAGGTATCTGACTAATGACTGCTCATACGGTTTATATTGGCTTAGGCAGTAATCTTGCAGGGCCCGATCAACAAATAGAACAAGCCCTTGAGGCGATAAAGAACATTGCGAAGACGCAACTCACTCGTGTCTCGTCGCTTTATACAAGCAAGCCTATGGGGCCGCAAGATCAGCCTGATTACATGAATGCGGTCGCCGAGCTTGCGACACAGTTATCGCCTCTGGAGTTACTGGACCAATTGCAAGCGATAGAGTTGAGTTTTGGTCGTGTGCGCAAAGACGAGCGCTGGGGTGCTCGCGTACTTGACTTAGACATACTATTATTTGCCAATAATGTGATTGATAGCGAGCGCCTAACTGTCCCTCACTACGGGATGAAAGTACGCGAATTTGTTATTTATCCATTAGCAGAAATTGCTCCTGAGCTACACTTACCAGACGGAACCAGTGTTGCAAGTTTACAAAAGCAACTTGATGCCAACGGCTTATTTATCGTTCGCCCATTGCACATTTAACATTTCTGTGACACTGTTATCGGCACTTAATTTGGTGCTATTGCACTGTAATATTGTAAAGAAATCATATGAGTAGAATTACCGTAAGTACCCTGCAAAAAATGAAGCAGGAAGGTCAAAAAATTTCCACCATTACTGCTTATGATGCAAGCTTCAGCCATTTATTTGATGAAGCCGGCATTCACGCCATGTTAATTGGTGACTCACTTGGTATGGTGTTACAAGGTCAATCTGACACATTACCTGTTACCATTGACGATATCGCCTACCATACCCGTTGCGTGCGCGCCGGTGCTACCAAAGCGCTGATTATCGGCGATATGCCTTTTATGAGTTACGCCAGCCCTGAGCAAGCCTTCGATAACGCGGCAAAGCTAATGCGTGCTGGTGCTAACATGGTTAAGCTTGAAGGTGGAGAATGGCTAGAAGAGACCATTAAAGGCTTAGTTGATCGCAGTGTACCTGTTTGTGGTCACTTAGGCTTAACGCCACAGTCTGTTAATGTTTTTGGTGGTTTTAAAGTTCAAGGCCGCGACAATGAAAAAGCACTAAAAATGATTGCCGATGCGAAAAAGCTTGAGGCTGCTGGTATCCAATTATTAGTACTTGAGTGTATTCCAACTGAGCTAGCTAAAGCCATCACCGACGCAGTATCTATCCCTGTGATTGGTATTGGCGCGGGTAACGTCACCGATGGTCAAATACTGGTAATGCATGATGCGTTTGGTATTTCGGTAGGCAAGATCCCTAAGTTTTCACGCAACTTCTTAGCCGACGCAGGTGACATTAGAGCTGCGGTTGCGCTGTATAAATCAGAAGTTGAGTCAGGGAATTTTCCCGGCGCAGAGCACAGCTTTAGCTAATGGCTGCTAATTAGGAATCGTAATGAACACCGTTGATAATATTGAGCAGTTGCGCCAACAAATTAGCGAGTGGCGTCAACAAGGGTTAACCGTTGGCTTTGTACCAACCATGGGCAACTTACATGCGGGGCACATTTCCTTAGTTGATGAAGCCCACAAACACGCAGATAAAATTGTCGCCAGTATTTTTGTTAACCCAATGCAGTTTGGCGCTAACGAAGATATTGATAATTACCCTCGTACCTTAGTCGATGATCAGCAAAAGTTGATTGTTGCAGGTTGTGATTTACTGTTTACCCCAACACCAGCAATTATGTACCCCAAAGGTCTCGAAAATCAGACCTTTGTCGAAGTCCCTGATGTCTCGACAGGTTATTGTGGGGAATCACGACCTGGACATTTTCGTGGCGTTGCTACCGTTGTTTGCAAGCTGTTTAATTTAGTGCAACCCGATGTCGCTTGCTTTGGTTTGAAAGACTATCAGCAAGTGCAAGTTATTCAGACCATGGTAGAAGACCTATCAATGCCGGTAAACATTATTCCGGTTGCAACAATGCGCGAACCTTCCGGTTTAGCCATGAGCTCCCGCAATGGTTATTTAACGGATGCTGAACGAGCAATTGCGCCGGCGCTACATCAAACCTTAAATTGGTTAGCAGAACAACTGCCTGATAATGCCGATTATACCGCTTTATGTGATGCTGCTAGAGCACGCATTGATGCGACAGGTATGAAAACCGATTATATTCACATAGCTCATGCTAGAACGCTTAATGTAGCAACTCGTGATGATAAAGAGTTAGTTATTTTAGCGGCGGCTCATTGTGGTAAGGCGCGTCTGATCGACAACCTACAAGTGTCATTAGCTTAATCGTCATTCGTTGTTACAGATAAAAAAGGCTTTGCATCTGCAAAGCCTTTTTTTTTTCAATATCTCAGGATAAAGTATATTTAGCCTATTTTGGCAAATACTTTCGGAAGGAAGTTTAAACTTTGCGCAGCGATTTGCTGCTGCTCTTCTAATATGTCAGCCAAGATTTGCTCGGTAGTAAGAGGGTTAGCTAGTACAACTCTAAACACTAACGTCTTGCGGCCATGGTATTTTGCTACTTCGATTTTGGTTCGAGATACAAATGACTTACCATCTTCACGCTGACGCTTTTGAATAAATTTGGTTAATCTATCGAGCAGACGATTAATCTCTTCGCTTTGTTGCTCTGTTGCCTGTTGTAAAAATGTTTGAACCGCCTGCGGTACATAACGATAGGTTAATAAGCATAACTCTGGCTTAGAAATAAGCTCAAAATCGGGATGCTGTTCTATCAAATCAGCAAAGTACTTGGCCTTTTCAATGCTCTGGTTAATCAGCAATTCATAACCTGGACGTGAGATAATATGCAAGCTGGCGTAAACCATCATCGCCATGCCTGGACGCGAGCCTTCTAAGGTATGTGAGCCTAAATCTTTTGAGCCCTTACGCAAGATATACTCTGCATGATGCTCAATAGATGCCACAGACGCTGGGTTTTTAAATACCACCAAGCCCGCCCCCATTGGCACATACATTTGTTTATGGGCATCAATGGTAACAGAGTCGGCCAACTCAACACCTTCAAGTAAATGGCGATATTTGTTTGATAATAAGGTTGCACCGCCCCATGCAGCGTCAACATGAAAGTGACAGTTAAACTGCTTGGCAACGGCTGCCATATCAACCAATGGATCGACGTTACCTGTTTCGGTGGTTCCTGCAACGCCGACAATACTCATCACCTTGATATTATCATCTTCAAGCTGCTGGCATGTCGCTTTAAGTTGTTCGATGTCCATGCGGTTATTGGCATCGGTTGGTATCGATATTACCGATTCACGACCAATACCTAAGATATCAGCTGCCTTTTTCAAGCTGTAGTGACCACGCGCCGACACTAAAATCGCAACGCTTTCATAACCATAATGTTTTAATGCTTTATGCAAGCCCTGCTGAGCGATACCTTTAAAATCACCATCTGCTTTAAGTAAGTTATTGCGTGCCACCCATAACGCAGTAATGTTGGCTACTGTGCCACCAGAGCAAAATGCACCAAGAGAATGATCAGCGCTGTGCATATACTCTTGGTAAAATGGACTCTGTTGCTGATATACCAGACGGTGTAACATACCCAGCACTTGTCGCTCCAATGGCGTAAATGCTTTCGATGTCTCAATTTTAACCAAGTTCTGATTCAAGCCGGTCATCAATTTTGATAATGGCAACAAGAAATAAGGTAATGCTGAGGTCATATGACCGATAAAGCTCGGTGATGATGTATGTACAGACTGGGCAATAAGTTTATCGAGCAAATGATGAGTATGATCCGAGACATATTGCGGCTGCTCAGGTATCGCAGAATCGGCAAAATCTTTCTCTATTTCACTCAACGCTTTTTCGGTAGCAACAATATGATTCGACAAAAAGCCATTCAAGTTTTGCGATATTTCTCGCTCAATCTTGCTTAGCGTCGAATCTGGCGCCTCAGGTATGGTAAATATCTGATGTAAGGTTTCAGGTGTCGCCTCTGCAACACGTTTTTTGCTTGTCATAACGTTTCGAGCAACCTATGTTGCCATTAATTATAATTTTTATAGCGGTGGACTGTAATAAAAATTAAGCTAAATGTCTTCTATCTTTTGCGAAAAATCACTAACAACCAACTTTGTTAGTTGCTTTCAGCATGCAAATTTATATCTAATCGCCAGCACTTTTGACCACTAGCTTGATACTTTGCCTCAAACGGCGTTAGTGGTTCGCTATCGTTCACATCGGCAATTAAGCCTTGAAAACCAGCAATTTGGGCTGCAAATAAAAACTCTTGCAAATACAACTGCCAATTACTGCGTAAATGCAATGATTTACCAACTTTTAGTATATATGGAAAAACCGCACTGCCATGCCAACGACGACCAATATGTTTTGCTTTTGGCCAAGGGTTGGGATACAAAATATAATGCTGTTCGACTGGCCAGTTGGCTTCCACCACCAAACGATAAAAATCATTGAGATCAGCTCTAAGCAACACAAAGTTGTCCGCTTGCCAATGATCTACTACATTACGATTAATGCGATTATCCGATTTATCGACGCCTATCACCAGCGCCTCAGGGTTGCGCTTGGCTAGAATCCGCGTACTTTGCCCAACACCGCAGCAGGCATCGAGAATAACCGGCCCTTGGTGCTGTTTGACTAACAAATCAACCTGCTCAAATGCTTCTAGCGTATGAGCGGAAATCGGCTTTTTAAACGTGCTCGATAAATGCTTATTGACGATGTCAGCCAAGTTTTCATGAATTCCAGGCTGATTACTTACAATTGCTTTTGAATCACCAAATGACATTAGCTACGAAGTCCTATGCCTTTAGAAATTAATAACATGGCGGCGGTAAATAGCACCACTAAAAAGCCAGTGATGATGGTAAATGACATCATTAAGCTAACATCACTCACGCCTAAGAAACCGTAACGAAACGCATTTACCATGTATACGATTGGGTTGAGTTGTGATACACCCTGCCAAAAATCAGGTAATAAACTAATAGAATAGAACACACCACCAAGATAGGTTAATGGTGTTAACACAAATGTCGGGATTATCGATATATCATCAAAACTACCGGCAAACACCGCATTAATTAAGCCACCTAGCGCAAATACCGCTGAGGTTAGCATGACGGTTATGATGACCACACCAAGGTTATGTATTTGTAAGTCGACAAATAATAATGCGATACAAGTAACAATAAGGCCGACAAGGATACCTCGACACATACCGCCGCCCACGTAACCTGCGACGATAACCCAATTGGGGACCGGTGCTACCAGCATTTCTTCCACATTACGTTGGAACTTAGCACTAAAAAATGAGGATGCAACATTAGAATACGAATTGGTGATCACCGACATCATAATCAAGCCCGGTACGATAAACGACATATAATCAAAACCGCCCATTTCACCAATACGCGAACCGATAAGTGAACCAAAGATAACAAAATATAAGCTAATGGTAATCGCTGGAGGTACTAGAGTTTGTATCCAAATACGCATAAAGCGATGCACTTCTTTATGTAAAATACTGCTTAGTGCAATGCGATAATTAAACTTCACCATATTATTTGCTCTCCGGCTTATTCTTCACTAAATTCACAAACAATTCTTCTAAACGATTAGATTTGTTGCGCATACTTTTCACTTCTATGGCTAAGTCCGACAACTGCGCAAAGACATCGTTTATCGACTGAGATTTATCAACATCAATTTCTAATGTGGTTTCATCAACGAGGTGACAATTATAGCCCTGCAGCGTTGGCGCTTGTGTAACAGGCTCGATATCGAACACAAAGGTTTCCATATGTAAGGTCGCCAATAAACGTTTCATACTGGTATTTTCAACAATACGTCCAGAATCAATAATGGCGATATTACGGCACAGCATTTCCGCTTCTTCAAGATAATGTGTGGTCAGAATTATGGTGATACCTTGCTGATTAAGCTCACGCAGGTAATCCCACATATGACGGCGTAGTTCAATATCAACCCCCGCCGTTGGTTCATCAAGAATTAAAACTTTAGGCTCATGCATCAATGCTCTGGCTATCATTAAGCGACGCTTCATGCCGCCCGACAAATTGCGCGACGGGTTATCTCGTTTATCCCATAGATCGAGCTGCTTTAAATACTTTTCGGCACGCTCAAAGGCAACCTTGCGTGGTACACCGTAATAACCTGCTTGATTGACAAGGATCTTAATTGGTGCTTCAAATTGGTTAAAGTTAAACTCCTGCGGAACTAAACCTAGATAACTTTTTGCTGCATCGAGGTCATGATCAATATCATGGCCAAATACCGAAACTTTGCCGGCAGTCTTATTCACAAGTGAAGTGATTACACCGATAGTTGTCGATTTACCCGCACCATTTGGTCCTAGTAGAGCAAAAAAATCGCCTTCCATAACTTCCAGATCTAGCCCTTTTACCGCCTCGAAGCCGCCTTTATAGACTTTTCGTAAACCGGTAATCTGCAACGCTGGTTTCATATTTTTATCCTCTTTTTATCATCTCTTGCTACTATAGGCGAAAGCCATTCGCTAAATATTTCATAGGGCCCATGCTGAACGACAAAACCATCATTCTTGACGCCATCATTGAGCAACTGCACTCCGAGCTAAACACCGCCATCAGCAGTGCTGATTCCGCTCGACTAGCAGCTACTGATGAGCAAAGTGTCGCTGAAACTCAATACGATACGTTAGGCATCGAAGCATCGTACCTTGCTCACGGTCAAAGTGAACGAGCGGCCGCGTTAATCAATGACATCAATCTCTACAAAAAGCTCAAGTCACGTTGCCAGCAACCACTGACTGAAATTACCATCGGCGCCCTAGTTGAGATAACAGGCGAACAAGCAAATCAGCAAAGGCACTATTTTATTGGACCAAGCAGTGGTGGCATAAAAGTCTGTGTCGACTCATTGACGATCACCGTGATCAGCAGTGAGGCACCACTTGCTCAAGAACTGTTACAACGCCAACTCGATGACGAAATTGTCTGGCCACCAAAGTCAAATAGCTATTGGCTCATTAGCCAAATAAGCTAAATGTTCAATAATGACCAGCTCACCCTAATAGAGTTAACTCAGCAGCGCTTTAACCTTATTCATGTCGACCAGCTTATCATCAACCTTTAAGTAGGCAACCGAGTCACTGTAGACGATGGTAGACTCAAGAACACCCGGTAAATTAGCGAGTTTTTCAGCAAGCAACTGAGCATGGCTCTCATCGTTAAACTCAACTTTGTAACTTAAGCTTTTAGAACGAGCAATTGGCATCATGCCAAGTGCCAATAAATACCATAGTGCTAACATCCCTGCGCTCATCAAGAAAACATTAGCATCGCCATAACGTGATGAAATAAATCCACCTAGCGCACCACCAGCAAACGCACCTAAAAACTGACAAGTGGAAAATATCCCCATCGCCGAGCCCTTTTGCCCAGCAGGAGCGATACGCGATAAGTTGGCTGGCATGGTCGCTTCGAGAAAATTAAAGGCAACAAAAAACAATACGACCATCGCTACGATTAGTGTGAAACTGTCATGTTGCTGCCACAACGTTAATAACGTCAGCATCATTAACAAGATCGCACCACAAAAAACTAACTTTTCTTTGCCAGCCTTAATCGACCAAATCATTACCGGCACCATTAATACAAACGATACAAGCAATGCAGGTAAGTATAATTGCCAATGATCAGCAATGACAAAACCACTTGCCACTAACTTTAATGGCAAAATAACAAACATTGCTGTTAATGCCATATGCAGTACAAACACACCGATGTTAAGACGTAATAGCTGCTTATCGGCCAACATCTGCCCTAACGATGTAGGACTAGCCAGCAAGTCACCTTTAGGTGCGGTGGTTAACGCTTTCGGAACAACGAACAGCACCAGTAACATACCAACAATTGCAAACAATGCCGTTAAATAAAACACCCCAGATAAGCCATAGGAGTCGGCAACTATCGGCCCTAACACCATAGCTAACGCAAATGACATACCGATAAACATCCCGATAGTAGCCATCACCTTAGGGCGCTGCTCTTCACGTGACAAATCGGCAGCTAAAGCTAGCGTAGCACTGGCAATCGCGCCCATGCCTTGCAACGCGCGACCAATAACCACACCGTAAATTGTGTCTGATTGTGCAGCGACGATACTACCAAGACAAAATACCACGAGGCCAGCGACTATAACCGGTTTACGGCCGAACTTATCCGACAACATCCCCATAGGGATCTGCAATAACGCTTGAGTAAACCCGTAAGCACCAATAGCAAGACCTATCCACAACGGACTATAGCCTTGCAACTCAACTCCATAAATGGCAAAAATTGGCAAAATCATAAACAAGCCAATCATGCGCATACCAAACACAGTAGCCAGTGACAGCGATGCTTTCTTTTCAATGCTATTTAAAGCGGTATCATTCATTACAGCAATTCGTTATTGATAAAAACTTAAGAGCTAAAATTTTACCATATCCATTAATACAAAATAAGATAGGCTGGGACCATTAAGTTAATAAGTGTTGCTCTAGTTGCTGTTTTATGACTTCAGGGATAGGACAACTTTTCTGGGTGTGGTAATCAAAATTCACCATCACCGCGGTGCCTTCGGCGCAGAGCGTATCACGCTGCCATGCTTGATGATGGACAACAAAGGAGGAGCGACCTATCGATGCTATCGCCGTCTTTATCTCGATATGATGACCATAGTAGAGCTGAGCTAAAAAATTAACTTCAATCTTTGCGAGTATCAAAGGCCAGTTCAGTAAATCTAAATCAGGTGTAAAAATACGGAAAATGGGTTCACGGGCGTTTTCAAACCAAACAGGTAATTTACTGTTATTAATATGCCCTAAGGCATCGGTATCGTTAAAGCCTGGGGTCAAAGAATAATGGAACATAGAAACACTACCAATTTGTAAAAAAAATGCTTAATCTAGGTGCCAATTTATTCATTTACCCCGAGATTAGCAAATAATAATAATGACAGATTTTATCGAAGTTTATGAAAATGCCCTCAGCCCCGAGTTTTGTCAGGACTTAATCAAGCAAATAAATGCCAGCCCACACAAAGTAGCGGGCACTACTGGCGGTGGCGTCGACCGTAATAAGAAAATCAGCGACGACATTTATTTAAATGAGCATAAAGAATTCCACCCGGCATTACGCACTGTCTGGAACGCAACCAGTGAAGCCATTGCCGATTATGTAAGCAAATATTACTTTAGCCTGATAAGTGGTATTAGCCTGACCTTAAAGCATCCTGTTACGGGTGAACCAACGTTATTAACCGCGGAAAATTTTGATGAGGTTGGCCGCCCTAACGCCAAACACTTATTACATTATTTATACCGCATTGCACCACTCAACGCGCAAAAATATGACAAAGGCATAGGCAACTACAGTTACTGGCACTCTGAGATTTACCCGCAACTAAACGGTAATGAGCCATTACATCGCGTGTTACTGTTTCTCATTTACCTTAATGATGTTGAAGAAGGTGGCGAAACCGACTTTTACTACCAACAAAAAAGCATTAAACCCAAAGCGGGTAGCATTGTTGTAGCGCCATGTGGATTTACCCATACCCACCGTGGCAATGTGCCTAAATCAAACGATAAGTACGTACTCACTTCGTGGGTCATGTTTAATCGAGCTGAACAAATTTATACCGGCTAACTGCCACCGTTTAACATAATGTATAAATAATAAAGGCCAACATATGTTGGCCTTTATTAATTGATGGTTTTGGAAGCATCTACAAGAATCGCTTTAATATACGATCAAATTGCGTGAATTTAATCTTACGCAATAATTCTTTTGGCTTAGTTGGATAATCCGCTAATCGTTCTAATTGATCAACCGACTCGAGTCGTGTGGTATTAGCTAAGATAAGGTCTCGTTCTTTATGCCATTGCGGTATTAACTGTTGCTTTTCATCACTAACCAACAAGCCATTTTCTAGATCTAGACTCCATGCTCTAGGGTTTAAGTTACTGCCTGTAATCAGGTGGAACTTATCGTCAGCAACAACACCTTTAAGGTGATAGCTATTATCGCCATCTTTCCACAGGTGAACATTCAATAAACCTCTATCTATATAGCCCTTATACTTCTTAACAAAGCTACGCAATAGCCTCTCATAGATATAAGGTACTATGCCTATAGTCGAAAATTGCTCTGGTTCAGCAATATAGAAGTCATTGGCCGTCTTGTCGCCAACCACTATAGTGACCTTAACGCCACGACGTAACGCTTTACGCAAATCAGATAGCAACGCTTTAGGTAAGTTAAAGTAAGGCGTAAAGATCAGTAGATCTTCGCTTGCGGCACGAAACACACTGCGAGCGGTAGCATTTAGCTTATTGGCTCGAGGACCTAAACCGACAAGCGGGGTAACACTCAAATCCGTATCAATAGTACTTGTCGTACTGACTTTATAATTAGCTCGCCCTAAGGACACCTTGAGCTTCTTAACCAAGCTTTTAAGCGACTTCTTGCCTGGTACATTAGCAACATTCAACTGAGGTGCCAACTCACTATCGATAAATTGCTGACGCATAAAGTTTACAAAACTGTCCGCAAGCTCAGTACTGCGAAATACGTGGTATCGATCACAGCGATATTTATCACTATAGTGTAAATAAACATTGTTGATACTCGCACCGGTAAACAGCAAAGTATCGTCAATAACAAAACCTTTTAAATGCAATACACCTAAAAATTCACGTTGCTTTACCGGCACGCCATAGATGTTGATGTCGTGTTCGTATTTCGCCGCCATATCGAGATAAAGCTGACGATTGCCCAATGATTCAGCTTCACCAATTAGGCCCCGCTGAGCACGATGAAAATCGACAAAGATATTTACATCTAAGTCAGGGTTTTGCTGCTTTGCCTCATAAATCGCCTGTAAAACCATTCGTCCTGCTTCATCATCTTGTACGTACAAAGCAGTAATATAAATGCGCGACTTGGCTTTGCTTATGAGCTCAAGCAAGGTAGAGAAATATTGTTTGGCCGAGTATAAATATTCAACCTGTTCTAAATGCAAAGGTATTGTATCTTTAACTGACACGCCTTTGTGCTGCGAAAATATCATGTAGATATATAGGTTACTATTTGTTTTTCATGATTATAAACCTATTTAACTTGAATTAAATAGTTAATCAAGGGAATAAACCAATATTGTATAAGAGACAGTGTAGAAGCAAGCGATTAAGAGTGAAGATCACCGCCTAAAACAGATTGGGGTGACATAGTTATTTGCTTTTAATACTGCGCAGAAAGTTAAAAACCTTAGCTAACGCTAAGGGCTTTTCGGAATTGAAAGCCTAGCGATAAGTCACATGGATGTGGTGAATATCGAAAATGCATAGATGCGATCTTTCGATAACTACGACGTAGGCCGAGCCAATACCTTAAACGAAAAAAGCCCGTTCAAAGGAACGGGCTTTTCAGAATTGGAAGCCTGGCGATGACCTACTCTCACATGGGAACTCCCACACTACCATCGGCGCTACTTCGTTTCACTTCTGAGTTCGGCATGGGTTCAGGTGGTTCCAAAGTGCTATTGTCGCCAGACAAAAAACTTTTATAAATTCGGAAATCTGATATTTAACTTTTTTCTTTCAATATGAATGCTTGAACTTTTTTATGTCAGACCATATACACCTGAGGAAAACCTCTTGGGTGTTGTATGGTTAAGCCTCACGGGCAATTAGTACAGGTTAGCTCAACGCCTCACAACGCTTACACACCCTGCCTATCAACGTCGTAGTCTCCGACGACCCTTTAGGGAGCTTAAAGCTCCAGTGAGAACTCATCTCAAAGCCTGCTTCCCGCTTAGATGCTTTCAGCGGTTATCAGTTCCGAACATAGCTACCCGGCAATGCCACTGGCGTGACAACCGGAACACCAGAGGTTCGTCCACTCCGGTCCTCTCGTACTAGGAGCAGCCCTCTTCAATTCTCAAACGCCCACGGCAGATAGGGACCGAACTGTCTCACGACGTTCTAAACCCAGCTCGCGTACCACTTTAAATGGCGAACAGCCATACCCTTGGGACCGACTTCAGCCCCAGGATGTGATGAGCCGACATCGAGGTGCCAAACACCGCCGTCGATATGAACTCTTGGGCGGTATCAGCCTGTTATCCCCGGAGTACCTTTTATCCGTTGAGCGATGGCCCTTCCATACAGAACCACCGGATCACTATGACCTACTTTCGTACCTGCTCGACGTGTCTGTCTCGCAGTTAAGCTGGCTTATGCCATTGCACTAACCGTACGATGTCCGACCGTACTTAGCCAACCTTCGTGCTCCTCCGTTACGCTTTGGGAGGAGACCGCCCCAGTCAAACTACCCACCAGACAGTGTCCCCAGCCAAGATAATTGGCCCAGGTTAGAACATCACGCATACAAGGGTGGTATTTCAAGATTGGCTCCACGAATACTGGCGTACTCGCTTCAAAGCCTCCCACCTATCCTACACATGTAGGAGCAATGTTCACTGTCAAGCTATAGTAAAGGTTCACGGGGTCTTTCCGTCTAGCCGCGGGTATACGGCATCTTAACCGCAAATTCAATTTCACTGAGTCTCGGGTGGAGACAGTGTGGCCATGATTACGCCATTCGTGCAGGTCGGAACTTACCCGACAAGGAATTTCGCTACCTTAGGACCGTTATAGTTACGGCCGCCGTTTACCGGGGCTTCGATCATGAGCTTCGCTTGCGCTAACCCAATCAATTAACCTTCCGGCACCGGGCAGGCGTCACACCGTATACGTCATCTTTCGATTTTGCACAGTGCTGTGTTTTTAATAAACAGTTCCAGCCACCTGGTTACTTCGACCGACCGGTGCTTACTCCGCAAGGGATTCACACTAGCCGGCGTACCTTCTCCCGAAGTTACGGTACTATTTTGCCTAGTTCCTTCACCCGAGTTCTCTCAAGCGCCTTAGTATTCTCTACCTAACCACCTGTGTCGGTTTGGGGTACGGTTCCTTATAATCTGATGCTTAGAAGCTTTTCCTGGAAGTATGGCATCAACAACTTCAACTCCGTAGAGTCTCGTCTCGTATCTCAGTCTTAGGAGTCCGGATTTGCCTAAACTCCCAACCTACATACTTTCACATGGACTACCAACGCCATGCTTGCCTAGCCTGCTCCGTCCCTCCTTCGCAATTATAAGAAGTACAGAAATATTAATCTGTTTCCCATCGACTACGCGTTTCCGCCTCGCCTTAGGGGCCGACTTACCCTGCCCTGATTAACATGGGACAGGAAACCTTGGTCTTTCGGCGTGGGGGTTTTTCACCCCCATTATCGTTACTCATGTCAGCATTCGCACTTCTGATACCTCCAGCATGCTTTACAACACACCTTCAACGGCTTACAGAACGCTCCCCTACCACTTGAACCTAAGTTCAAATCCGCAGCTTCGGTGCTATGTTTAGCCCCGTTACATCTTCCGCGCAGACCGACTCGACTAGTGAGCTATTACGCTTTCTTTAAAGGATGGCTGCTTCTAAGCCAACCTCCTAGCTGTCTGGGCCTTTCCACATCGTTTCCCACTTAACATAGACTTTGGGACCTTAGCTGGCGGTCTGGGTTGTTTCCCTTTCCACGACGGACGTTAGCACCCGCCGTGTGTCTCCCGGATATCACTCACTGGTATTCGGAGTTTGCAAAGGGTTGGTAAGTCGGGATGACCCCCTAGCCTTAACAGTGCTCTACCCCCAGTGGTGTTCGTCCGAGGCTCTACCTAAATAGATTTCGGGGAGAACCAGCTATCTCCCGGCTTGATTAGCCTTTCACTCCGACCCACAGGTCATCACCGCATTTTTCAACATACGTGTGTTCGGTCCTCCAGTTGATGTTACTCAACCTTCAACCTGCCCATGGGTAGATCGCCGGGTTTCGGGTCTACACCTTGCAACTAAACGCGCAGTTAACACTCGCTTTCGCTACGGCTCCCCTAATCGGTTAACCTTGCTACAAAATGTAAGTCGCTGACCCATTATACAAAAGGTACGCAGTCACCCGAAGGCTTCCACTGCTTGTACGTATGCGGTTTCAGGTTCTATTTCACTCCCCTCACAGGGGTTCTTTTCGCCTTTCCCTCACGGTACTGGTTCACTATCGGTCAGTTAGGAGTATTTAGCCTTGGAGGATGGTCCCCCCATATTCAAACAGAATTTCACGTGTTCCGTCCTACTCGATTTCACGGTAAGGTCATTTTCGTGTACGGGACTATCACCCTGTATCGTCAAGCTTTCCAGCTTATTCCACTAATTCACAAACCGCTTAAGGGCTAATTCCCGTTCGCTCGCCGCTACTAAGGAAATCTCGGTTGATTTCTTTTCCTCGGGGTACTTAGATGTTTCAGTTCTCCCGGTTCGCCTCGTTAAGCTATGTATTCACTTAACGATACCTGCCTTATGACAGGTGGGTTTCCCCATTCGGAAATCTGTGCTTATAACGCCTTTTATCGGCTCAACACAGCTTATCGCAGATTAACACGTCCTTCATCGCCTCTAACTGCCAAGGCATCCACCACATACGCTTAGTCACTTAACCATACAACCCCAAAAAGTTTCGAGTGCCTTGGTGACAAAACCAAGACCAAATGTATGTCTGACATGTTCACGCATTCATAAGAATGACTTGAAAGAAATTGATTTATAAAAATCAATTTTTGAAGAATTTCTTCTTCGTTTTGGTATTTCACATTTAATGAAGAACTACGCGACATAGTCTTCTATGAAATACCGGGTTTAATATCAGCTTTCCAAATTTTTAAAGAGCATCATGTCTAAATCTATGACTTAGGCATGCGAATGTTATCATTCAATTTGTGTGAACACTCAACAAGGAATGTTTTACTTAAGGTAAGGAGGTGATCCAACCCCAGGTTCCCCTAGGGTTACCTTGTTACGACTTCACCCCAGTCATGAATCACAAAGTGGTAACCGTCCTCCCGAAGGTTAAACTAGCTACTTCTTTTGCAACCCACTCCCATGGTGTGACGGGCGGTGTGTACAAGGCCCGGGAACGTATTCACCGTGGCATTCTGATCCACGATTACTAGCGATTCCGACTTCATGGAGTCGAGTTGCAGACTCCAATCCGGACTACGACGGACTTTCTGGGATTCGCTCCACCTCGCGGTCTTGCTGCCCTCTGTATCCGCCATTGTAGCACGTGTGTAGCCCATCCCGTAAGGGCCATGATGACTTGACGTCGTCCCCACCTTCCTCCGGTTTATCACCGGCAGTCTCCTTAGAGTTCCCGCCCGAAGCGCTGGCAAATAAGGATAGGGGTTGCGCTCGTTGCGGGACTTAACCCAACATTTCACAACACGAGCTGACGACAGCCATGCAGCACCTGTCTCAGAGTTCCCGAAGGCACCAAACTATCTCTAGTAAGTTCTCTGGATGTCAAGGGATGGTAAGGTTCTTCGCGTTGCATCGAATTAAACCACATGCTCCACCGCTTGTGCGGGCCCCCGTCAATTCATTTGAGTTTTAACCTTGCGGCCGTACTCCCCAGGCGGTCAACTTAGCGCGTTAGCTACGCTACCCACGGATCAAGTCCACAGACAGCTAGTTGACATCGTTTACGGCGTGGACTACCAGGGTATCTAATCCTGTTTGCTCCCCACGCTTTCGTGCCTCAGCGTCAGTATTTGTCCAGGTGGCCGCCTTCGCCACTGATGTTCCTTCCAATCTCTACGCATTTCACCGCTACACTGGAAATTCCACCACCCTCTACAATACTCTAGACAGCCAGTTCGAAATGCAGTTCCAAGGTTGAGCCCTGGGCTTTCACATCTCGCTTAACAATCCGCCTACGCACGCTTTACGCCCAGTAATTCCGATTAACGCTCGCACCCTCCGTATTACCGCGGCTGCTGGCACGGAGTTAGCCGGTGCTTCTTCTGTAGGTAACGTCACAGATAGCCGATATTAGCGACTACCCTTTCCTCCCTACTGAAAGTGCTTTACAACCCGAAGGCCTTCTTCACACACGCGGCATGGCTGCATCAGGCTTTCGCCCATTGTGCAATATTCCCCACTGCTGCCTCCCGTAGGAGTCTGGGCCGTGTCTCAGTCCCAGTGTGGCTGATCATCCTCTCAAACCAGCTAGAGATCGTCGCCATGGTAGGCCATTACCCCACCATCTAGCTAATCTCACTTGGGCTAATCTAAAGGCGAAAGGTCCGAAGATCCCCTCCTTTGGTCCGTAGACATTATGCGGTATTAGCAGTCGTTTCCAACTGTTGTCCCCCACCTAAAGGCATATTCCCAAGCATTACTCACCCGTCCGCCGCTCGACGCCTTCTAGTAAACTAGAATCGTTTCCGCTCGACTTGCATGTGTTAAGCCTGCCGCCAGCGTTCAATCTGAGCCATGATCAAACTCTTCAATTAAAAATTAAATCGTGATTCCGAAGAATCGACTCAATGAATTACGCTTGTTGGTATTGCTACCAACTTGACATATGTCGTTTTGCGTGTCACTCATCAAGTTATGTCTTAAAGACAATATGGTAAAACCATTTTCTTGTGAGTGCTCACACAAATTGCATGATAACTATTTGTTAAAGAATTAAGCAATAATCGCATTCGTTATTACTTGAACTTCATCGGCGCTTGCCGTTGAAGTGGATGCGCATTTTACGCATCTCAGTTTCGATGTCAACCGTTAATTTTGAATTTTTTCAATTTAACGTGTTTTCTAAAACTCCGTACTGAACCCAGTATTAATAAGCCCTAGAGACATAAAACTAACTTCCTGTGAAACCGTGTTTCGCCGTGGAAGTGGATGTGCATTTTAAGGATCCTTGAGATAAGATCAACCCCTTTTTTTAAATATGTGGGATCTTTTGGTTTGATCGCTCAGATAACATACAAATTGGATGTGGTTTGACTGTTCTTTAGTGGTTAAGGAGCCTAATAACGGTGAATTTTCCAATAACCGAATGGAGAAAATTAAACACCTAAAGATAATCGGCAGACAAAAGAACTGAATTTTTTGTATTTAAAGCTTTGTTTTGACCAAAGACTCGAAAATGTAATTTTTAATATCCGTTGTGCCTAACGGATTTAGGCTTTGCATAAGCTTGATTGTATAAACTAAGCTTTTAAACAATGAGTTGTGAGAATAAATCTAATCCCGATATCAATGTTCAATAATATTACTTTGAGTGAAATTCTTTTTCTTGCTGTTTACATTGCCACAATAAGATCCGATTACCTTTTCAGAAAAATAGCTTTGTCTTCTATTAGGCTTTCAAATGGGATCCTTTGATATGTTCCCAATTGAGTCTGTACCGCTCTTGCTTGCCACAACAAACTGTCAGGTTTGCCCTTAACTGCATCTTGACGCTTCTCCACTGAATTTCTCCAGCCAGCAGTGCGCTTTGTCACAGGTGTCAACAACTGCTAACTGTGCTTCAGTGGTCGATACAAACTAGTTTATTCCCCATTTGACTTTCACCAAATCGCTTTCGGCGCTTAATGACTCTACTAACAGCATTTTATTTTTTGTAGGATGCAGATCAAAACTGAGCCTAAATCTGTTATTGCCAATAGTCGAACTGCTAATATTTTGAAAATCCTCTGTCAAATCATAATTTATTTCATCAAACGGCAGGAATTTTAAAATAGCCTGCCGGCCCAACCTGGAAGTGAAATATAATCCATGATTGTTAATCGCCCAGCGGTGTGAATTATCAGATTCAAATTGAGCTAATTTAACATTCTCTTGAGTACTTGCTCCCTGTTCTTTAATTAGCCACGTAATAAGATCATTGTCTACGGCAATGGCATTAAAACCTTGAATACCATCAAAAGGCCGATAAGCAACATAGTGTTCACTTATCTTGCTCCTGTGATTACGTTTAACATTAAGCTTCACTACTACTGGCGTGTTATTTTCAAACACAGTAAGAAAAAGGGAGTTGTTATCTGCATGCCAGTAAGGATTGGACACTTTTTCCAGGGCAGAGGTTATAAAATTCGGCTGGTTGACAGCAACCTTATACGTCGATGTATCGGAATCTGATTGCTGAAAACATTGGTCATTATTTATCGCTTGAACGATAAGCCTGTTATCGGCAACAGCAGCTAAATATGTTTCATTTTCATTAATACGAAGTGATTCCAGTTTGGTTGTTGGTGGCCAGCAGGCCAATATTTGTTTTTCTTCGCCTATTACTATTCTCTCGATTAAGAGCGCCTCATCAATATATGTTGCAAAATATATCGACTTAGCGTTTTTACTATATGTTGGCAAATATTGTGCGCCAGGTAATGCCAGAAATTCACTGGCGATGAGGTTAGGTACCTTATCCTGATTATCAACACTAGCTTCCTGAGAAAATGGATTAGGTTGCTCCTGAATATCCTGGTAATTACCATTATGCTGTCTCATGAAATAGCACTGGTCGCCACATTCTGCGAAGATATCATTGGTATAGGGAGGAAGCTTAGGTATTCGAGATAATGTATTTTTTTCTATATCCAACTTAATCGCTTCGCCCTCAAATGAGCTAATAGTTAACCCTGTATTATCATTATGCCAAATCAGTCGATTAGGAATTATCGGTAATACCCTGTTAGCCAACAAAGAACCCGATTGTATATTTATGACCAATAAAGAAAACTCGCGTTTAGCAACTTCTCTTACAATCGCAAGGTTTTGTCCATTTATCGACTCTGCAACTAAAAAATCCCCCGAACCATTGACCTTGGGAGAAGTAACTTTAGACAGTTGCCCAGTCGGCAAGTGAACTTTGTAAATACTTCTATTTGAATTTGAGTAGCCTTGTTGAGCAAGATACAGCACGTTATCACCAGACCAGCCAACAACATACTTGTCATCGAACATACTGCCGTTTAGTTCACTCTGGCCAAGGATATTTCCTTTTTCGCCAACATCTACGATGATATTTTTAACGTTACCGGCGATCATTCGAGTAAATGCCAATCGCCCACCGTTTTTGGACCAATGAACATCCGTGTAATGAGCCTCATCCCAACTAAGTTTATGAAGTTGATTGTTTTGCAGATTTTTTATGAATATTTGTTGAGGGGCATTACTTTCACCGCGATGAGAGAAGGCTATCTTTGACGTTTTTGGATGATAACTTGCGTATATTTCAGAGCCTGCAAGTTCCGTTAATTTGGTTATTTCAAAATCGGCCGGAACAGCATTATTACCTTTTGCTACGAATGCCTGCTGCCACCACATAAATCCAGCTAACAATGCACAAACACTGATTAAATAAATGATGTTGTGAAAATACTGCGATAAAAACGGCTTATGGGTTGGCGGATTCTCATGTTGAATAGTATTTGTATCACTATTTAGCCAATTAGTCTGGGAAACTAATTTATAGCCTTGCTTAGGAATGGTTTTGATATAATGAGGACTACGTGCGTTATCACCAAGCACAGCGCGAAGTTTTTTAAAGGCCGAGCGAACAGCTTCGTCACTTACATGTCGTCCTGCCCATACCTTATCTTGTATCTCTTCCCGGGTAATTATCTGTGAAGGTCGTGAAATCAATAACGCTAAGCAAGCAAACAATTGAGGTTCGACTTTTATTTCTTCACCATTTTTATAAAGGCGTTCGCTCGATAAATTTAAGAGAAATTCACCGAATGCAACGCACTTATCAATGCTCGATTCCCTGCCATCCATGCTTTAAACCTTGTTGTTATTTTTTATTGTGACTTTTTGTGACCTAATCATTATTGCACAACGTCATGAAAGAAAACAAAAAGTTATTGGTCAAAACCCAGCCACTATTTTAATTCTATTAAGGATGCGGCAAACAAGTCGCCTGACTCTTGTGTTGTAGCAAAACTTTTCGCAGTACCGAGCAAATGTTTATCTCGACAACTTATAAAATTAACCAAACCAAAATGAGCACAATATGACTAACTTGAAAATAATGCAATTTCTAGCTCTGTTTTTGCCACTGATAAACATTGCAATGGCAAAAGAAAATACGAGTCATTCTGATCACATTACCCTTAAAGAATTGGATATAAAAATAGAAGCGATTGCCAGGGAGAATAATCTTCCATCCATTGCCTATGCATTAATCGAAAAAGATACATCACCAACTATTCGTATTCATGGCATGGCGAACATTGAATTAAACCTAAAGGCAAACAACGAAACCTTGTATAGAATTGGTTCAGTGTCAAAAATGTTTTCGTCTTTAGCCATCTTGAAACTAGTAGAGCAACAGCGGTTACACCTGGAAGATGAAGTTTCAACCATAGTACCGAGTGTTAAATTTTATAATAAATGGGAAGACAATAATCCTATTCGTATTGTCCATTTGCTTGAGCATACAACCGGTTGGGATAACCTGGCGTTTAAAGAGTATGCTCGCATAAACTCCCCTGAACAAAACTTGAGTGAAAGCTTAACATTTTATCCAGAATCAAGAACATCTCGCTGGCCCCCAGGTACTCGCTATGCTTATACAAACTCTGGGGCCGCAGTTGCAGCACGAATCGTTGAGAAAATTAGCGGACAAACATTTGAAAACTTCGTAACGGCGGAAATTTTCAATCCACTTAATATGGTCAATTCAACCTA
Organism: Thalassotalea sp. Sam97; assembly: GCF_041379765.1. NCBI lineage: Bacteria > Pseudomonadati > Pseudomonadota > Gammaproteobacteria > Alteromonadales > Colwelliaceae > Thalassotalea > Thalassotalea maritima. Next base: position 3,138,743 of record NZ_CP166919.1, read on the forward strand.
TTATCAAACTGAGCAGGTAAAAACCAACGGAGCCACATCCTATATTAATACCATCCCACAGCCGTATAAGCACCTTATCTACCGCCCTGCTGGCGCGGTGAACTCAACCATAGAAGACATGGCTAAATTTACGCAGTTTTTTGTACAAAAAGGCGAGCCGATACTGGCACAGGCATTACTAGAAAGAATGCAACGTTCTGAATCGACAAATGCAGGTGCGATACAAACCGCTCAAGGGCTAAATAACTCGGCAAGGGCATATGGTCCATGGGTATATTATGGACATGATGGCTCTGTAAATGGTGCATTCGCTGAGTTACGGTATCTGCCAGAAGCAAATGTAGGTTTTGTCGTTTTATCAAATAGTAATAATCAAGCGGCGATAAAGAAAGTCGCTAAGGAGATCGTCAATTATCAAACTCAGTACCTACACGCCCCTAGAGTTAATGCAAAAAGCATCATTCACAACAAATCATCAGAGGTTAGCGGTTACTATTATAAATTAAATTCAGATTATGAAGTCGCTCACTTTCTTAACCGGCTGGCTGCGACGTATAAAGTCACCACAAAAGAAAATAATCTGACGATTAACGGTCTATTGTTTTATACCACCGCCAACCTTTTACTCCCTGCAAGCGAAAATAGTTTTAAATCTGCGGAACACGGATTGGTAGAGCTAACCATTGCCGATGACCCCGTAGATGGACAAGTGCTACATTACAAGGATAAAGTCTTAAAGCGGATCAGTTCACTTGCCTTATATAGCCAATTTGTATTTGCGATGCTCTGGTTGCTGGTAATTATTTTAACTTTGCTATTGTTGTTAATTAACGAAATTAGAAGGCTTCTAGGAAGGACGTTTTCCAAATATGTCATAAGGATACGACGCTGGACATGTCTTGCTTCTGTTTCAGGGTTCGTTTTCTTAGCTTCAGTATTTGTTGGCATGCAAGCTCCCCACACACACTTAGGTAACATAACTATCATCTCTGTCGCTATGATGTTATCAACCATCGCTTTTGCAATATTTACACTTATTGCAATTTTTCAGAGCAATAAGATAAGCATCCAATCTGTTCCCCCTGTTACTTATTGGTTTTATAAAACCAGTGCGATCATTCACTTTATCGTTGCATGTTACTTCTTTTATTTTGGCGTGATCGGCATGCAGGTTTGGACTTAAAACCCATTAATACCAACCTTTAAAATTCTAAGCCCCTCTATCCAGGGCCTTGAGTCAGCCGTTTAGAGTAAGAAGTAACATTTTGAAAACTGGCTTCCCAACAAAAGCGATCATGTATTTGTATGGGTAGATCTTTCAGGCGATATTCACAACATGTAATCGGAAAATCCATGTGGCGCAAAGTACTCGTTCAAATTTCAATAACTCTTTCGATAGTCTTTATCGGCGGGGGAGCGTTTTCGTACTATAACTATCAAAAAGCGCAAACACTTAAGTTAATCCAGTCGCCACAAAGAAATGACGTATATATCCTTGAAAAAAAGATAATCAAGGACCATACCCCTTTGCGCGAAAAATACGTGATTGCACAAATTAACTCTGTAACCGAGACAGAATTAATTTTTAGAGTCAGTAATTTTGTATATCTGAGGGTATCGGATGCCGTTAAAGGCATTCGCACGGATAAATTACTCACGAGAAGGTTTTTCTCAAATAAGTTAGTACGGCTAGCAAAATCTGAAATTGAGCAACATTGGCTAAACGGTACCATCAGTAAAGTTGGGCGCTCCGCAAATGGGATACACTTATATGGTGGGATAATTAATCACCTTAACCAACCTACCCAAAAAATAAGGAACATGAGGCAAGGGGGGCAAGCCAATCAGCAGGCTATTTCCTACTATCAAGGAAATATGGGATACGAACAAGATATTGATGAGGCTTTCCGACTGTTTAAGCAAGCCGCACATGATGGTCATCCATATGCTCAAATTAATTTAGCACAAATGTATCGCGACGGTGAATCAGTAGAAGTCAATTACAACCAAGCTCTGTATTGGTTTTCTGAAGCCAGGAAACAAGGTATTGCCTACGCGTCTGAAGAATACTCTGAACTTTGTGCAAAAATAACAAGTTACTCTGAAAAATAGGAAATAGACCATAGGAAGATACAATTAAAGCTGAGCTCAACGTTATTTAGCTGGCAGTTAACAACGCGGTACAGCCCAGCGTTTAAAAGCACTGCAATCATTAACGTTTATTAGAAGGAGCACGCCCTATTAACGATATTAAGAAAAGCGCTTCTAAAACCAATGCTTAGATTTATCGTTAGGGTATATGGAGTTGGTGACAGTGAAATGCGTGAAACGCGAATGGCGTTACACGCATTGGGAAAATATTGAAGGCTTAGAAACCAAAAAAGCCTGCTAGATAGCAGGCTTTTGTATATGGTGGAGGGAGGTGGATTCGAACCACCGAAGGCGGAGCCGTCAGATTTACAGTCTGATCCCTTTGGCCACTCGGGAACCCCTCCAGAAATTGGAAGCCTGGCGATGACCTACTCTCACATGGGAACTCCCACACTACCATCGGCGCTACTTCGTTTCACTTCTGAGTTCGGCATGGGTTCAGGTGGTTCCAAAGTGCTATTGTCGCCAGACAAAAAACTTTTATAAATTCGGAAATCTGATATTTAACTTTTTTCTTTCAATATGAATGCTTGAACTTATTTGTCAGACCATACGAAAACCTCTTGGGTGTTGTATGGTTAAGCCTCACGGGCAATTAGTACAGGTTAGCTCAACGCCTCACAACGCTTACACACCCTGCCTATCAACGTCGTAGTCTCCGACGACCCTTTAGGGGACTTAAAGTCCCAGTGAGAACTCATCTCAAAGCCTGCTTCCCGCTTAGATGCTTTCAGCGGTTATCAGTTCCGAACATAGCTACCCGGCAATGCCACTGGCGTGACAACCGGAACACCAGAGGTTCGTCCACTCCGGTCCTCTCGTACTAGGAGCAGCCCTCTTCAATTCTCAAACGCCCACGGCAGATAGGGACCGAACTGTCTCACGACGTTCTAAACCCAGCTCGCGTACCACTTTAAATGGCGAACAGCCATACCCTTGGGACCGACTTCAGCCCCAGGATGTGATGAGCCGACATCGAGGTGCCAAACACCGCCGTCGATATGAACTCTTGGGCGGTATCAGCCTGTTATCCCCGGAGTACCTTTTATCCGTTGAGCGATGGCCCTTCCATACAGAACCACCGGATCACTATGACCTACTTTCGTACCTGCTCGACGTGTCTGTCTCGCAGTTAAGCTGGCTTATGCCATTGCACTAACCGTACGATGTCCGACCGTACTTAGCCAACCTTCGTGCTCCTCCGTTACGCTTTGGGAGGAGACCGCCCCAGTCAAACTACCCACCAGACAGTGTCCCCAGCCAGGATTACTGGCCCAGGTTAGAACATCACGCATACAAGGGTGGTATTTCAAGATTGGCTCCACGAATACTGGCGTACTCGCTTCAAAGCCTCCCACCTATCCTACACATGTAGGAGCAATGTTCACTGTCAAGCTATAGTAAAGGTTCACGGGGTCTTTCCGTCTAGCCGCGGGTATACGGCATCTTAACCGCAAATTCAATTTCACTGAGTCTCGGGTGGAGACAGTGTGGCCATGATTACGCCATTCGTGCAGGTCGGAACTTACCCGACAAGGAATTTCGCTACCTTAGGACCGTTATAGTTACGGCCGCCGTTTACCGGGGCTTCGATCATGAGCTTCGCTTGCGCTAACCCAATCAATTAACCTTCCGGCACCGGGCAGGCGTCACACCGTATACGTCATCTTTCGATTTTGCACAGTGCTGTGTTTTTAATAAACAGTTCCAGCCACCTGGTTACTTCGACCGACCGGTGCTTACTCCGCAAGGGATTCACACTAGCCGGCGTACCTTCTCCCGAAGTTACGGTACTATTTTGCCTAGTTCCTTCACCCGAGTTCTCTCAAGCGCCTTAGTATTCTCTACCTAACCACCTGTGTCGGTTTGGGGTACGGTTCCTTATAATCTGATGCTTAGAAGCTTTTCCTGGAAGTATGGCATCAACAACTTCAACTCCGTAGAGTCTCGTCTCGTATCTCAGTCTTAGGAGTCCGGATTTGCCTAAACTCCCAACCTACATACTTTCACATGGACTACCAACGCCATGCTTGCCTAGCCTGCTCCGTCCCTCCTTCGCAATTATAAGAAGTACAGAAATATTAATCTGTTTCCCATCGACTACGCGTTTCCGCCTCGCCTTAGGGGCCGACTTACCCTGCCCTGATTAACATGGGACAGGAAACCTTGGTCTTTCGGCGTGGGGGTTTTTCACCCCCATTATCGTTACTCATGTCAGCATTCGCACTTCTGATACCTCCAGCATGCTTTACAACACACCTTCAACGGCTTACAGAACGCTCCCCTACCACTTGAACCTAAGTTCAAATCCGCAGCTTCGGTGCTATGTTTAGCCCCGTTACATCTTCCGCGCAGACCGACTCGACTAGTGAGCTATTACGCTTTCTTTAAAGGATGGCTGCTTCTAAGCCAACCTCCTAGCTGTCTGGGCCTTTCCACATCGTTTCCCACTTAACATAGACTTTGGGACCTTAGCTGGCGGTCTGGGTTGTTTCCCTTTCCACGACGGACGTTAGCACCCGCCGTGTGTCTCCCGGATATCACTCACTGGTATTCGGAGTTTGCAAAGGGTTGGTAAGTCGGGATGACCCCCTAGCCTTAACAGTGCTCTACCCCCAGTGGTGTTCGTCCGAGGCTCTACCTAAATAGATTTCGGGGAGAACCAGCTATCTCCCGGCTTGATTAGCCTTTCACTCCGACCCACAGGTCATCACCGCATTTTTCAACATACGTGTGTTCGGTCCTCCAGTTGATGTTACTCAACCTTCAACCTGCCCATGGGTAGATCGCCGGGTTTCGGGTCTACACCTTGCAACTAAACGCGCAGTTAACACTCGCTTTCGCTACGGCTCCCCTAATCGGTTAACCTTGCTACAAAATGTAAGTCGCTGACCCATTATACAAAAGGTACGCAGTCACCCGAAGGCTTCCACTGCTTGTACGTATGCGGTTTCAGGTTCTATTTCACTCCCCTCACAGGGGTTCTTTTCGCCTTTCCCTCACGGTACTGGTTCACTATCGGTCAGTTAGGAGTATTTAGCCTTGGAGGATGGTCCCCCCATATTCAAACAGAATTTCACGTGTTCCGTCCTACTCGATTTCACGGTAAGGTCATTTTCGTGTACGGGACTATCACCCTGTATCGTCAAGCTTTCCAGCTTATTCCACTAATTCACAAACCGCTTAAGGGCTAATTCCCGTTCGCTCGCCGCTACTAAGGAAATCTCGGTTGATTTCTTTTCCTCGGGGTACTTAGATGTTTCAGTTCTCCCGGTTCGCCTCGTTAAGCTATGTATTCACTTAACGATACCTGCCTTATGACAGGTGGGTTTCCCCATTCGGAAATCTGTGCTTATAACGCCTTTTATCGGCTCAACACAGCTTATCGCAGATTAACACGTCCTTCATCGCCTCTAACTGCCAAGGCATCCACCACATACGCTTAGTCACTTAACCATACAACCCCAAAAAGTTTCGAGTGATTCGGTGACAAAACCGAACCCAAATGTATGTCTGACATGTTCACGCATTCATAAGAATGTCTTGAAAGAAATTGATTTTAAAAATCAATTTTGAAGAATTTCTTCTTCGTTTTGGTATTTCACATTTAATGAAGAACTACGCGACATAGTCTTCTATGAAATACCGGGTTTAATATCAGCTTTCCAAATTTTTAAAGAACAGTGAGTCAAAAACTCAAACATAAACGTCAGCGCTTATGTTTGAGTTCTTTGAGAAGTAAAATGGTAGGTCTGAGTAGACTTGAACTACCGACCTCACCCTTATCAGGGGTGCGCTCTAACCAGCTGAGCTACAGACCTACTACATAGGTATGTCTACCAAAGTTTCAGTAAATGGTGGAGCTAAGCAGGATCGAACTGCTGACCTCCTGCGTGCAAGGCAGGCGCTCTCCCAGCTGAGCTATAGCCCCACTACTGAGATACTTCTCTTACAATCGTTATCTATGCAATTTGTGTGAACACTCGACAAGGAATGTTTTACTTAAGGTAAGGAGGTGATCCAACCCCAGGTTCCCCTAGGGTTACCTTGTTACGACTTCACCCCAGTCATGAATCACAAAGTGGTAACCGTCCTCCCGAAGGTTAAACTAGCTACTTCTTTTGCAACCCACTCCCATGGTGTGACGGGCGGTGTGTACAAGGCCCGGGAACGTATTCACCGTGGCATTCTGATCCACGATTACTAGCGATTCCGACTTCATGGAGTCGAGTTGCAGACTCCAATCCGGACTACGACGGACTTTCTGGGATTCGCTCCACCTCGCGGTCTTGCTGCCCTCTGTATCCGCCATTGTAGCACGTGTGTAGCCCATCCCGTAAGGGCCATGATGACTTGACGTCGTCCCCACCTTCCTCCGGTTTATCACCGGCAGTCTCCTTAGAGTTCCCGCCCGAAGCGCTGGCAAATAAGGATAGGGGTTGCGCTCGTTGCGGGACTTAACCCAACATTTCACAACACGAGCTGACGACAGCCATGCAGCACCTGTCTCAGAGTTCCCGAAGGCACCAAACTATCTCTAGTAAGTTCTCTGGATGTCAAGGGATGGTAAGGTTCTTCGCGTTGCATCGAATTAAACCACATGCTCCACCGCTTGTGCGGGCCCCCGTCAATTCATTTGAGTTTTAACCTTGCGGCCGTACTCCCCAGGCGGTCAACTTAGCGCGTTAGCTACGCTACCCACGGATCAAGTCCACAGACAGCTAGTTGACATCGTTTACGGCGTGGACTACCAGGGTATCTAATCCTGTTTGCTCCCCACGCTTTCGTGCCTCAGCGTCAGTATTTGTCCAGGTGGCCGCCTTCGCCACTGATGTTCCTTCCAATCTCTACGCATTTCACCGCTACACTGGAAATTCCACCACCCTCTACAATACTCTAGACAGCCAGTTCGAAATGCAGTTCCAAGGTTGAGCCCTGGGCTTTCACATCTCGCTTAACAATCCGCCTACGCACGCTTTACGCCCAGTAATTCCGATTAACGCTCGCACCCTCCGTATTACCGCGGCTGCTGGCACGGAGTTAGCCGGTGCTTCTTCTGTAGGTAACGTCACAGATAGCCGATATTAGCGACTACCCTTTCCTCCCTACTGAAAGTGCTTTACAACCCGAAGGCCTTCTTCACACACGCGGCATGGCTGCATCAGGCTTTCGCCCATTGTGCAATATTCCCCACTGCTGCCTCCCGTAGGAGTCTGGGCCGTGTCTCAGTCCCAGTGTGGCTGATCATCCTCTCAAACCAGCTAGAGATCGTCGCCATGGTAGGCCATTACCCCACCATCTAGCTAATCTCACTTGGGCTAATCTAAAGGCGAAAGGTCCGAAGATCCCCTCCTTTGGTCCGTAGACATTATGCGGTATTAGCAGTCGTTTCCAACTGTTGTCCCCCACCTAAAGGCATATTCCCAAGCATTACTCACCCGTCCGCCGCTCGACGCCTTCTAGTAAACTAGAATCGTTTCCGCTCGACTTGCATGTGTTAAGCCTGCCGCCAGCGTTCAATCTGAGCCATGATCAAACTCTTCAATTAAAATTAAATCGTGATTCCGAAGAATCGACTCAATGAATTACGCTTGTTGGTATTGCTACCAACTTGACATATGTCGTTTTGCGTGTCACTCATCAAGTTATGCCTTAAAGGCAATATGGTAAAACCATTTTCTTGTGAGTGCTCACACAAATTGCATGATAACTATTTGTTAAAGAATTTAAGCAACAATCACACTCGTTGTTGCCTGTGCTTTCCGTTGAAAGCGGATGTGCATTTTACGCATCCCAGATTTGAAGTCAACAATTAAATTTGAATTTTTTCAATTTAATTTGTTGGCATCATTAAGTTTGGATAATTCGACCTAAGATGCTTTTCAAATCCGCTTCCGTATTGACTTGCGCCCTGTGGAAGTGGATGCGCATTTTAGAGATTTTCGTGAAGACGTCAACACCTTTTTTGAAAAAAGTGCGCCAAATGGATCGTTTGCTCAAAAAGCGGTCGATTTTAATAATTGATTGCGTTTTAAATACCAAAAGCCGCACCTTTAACTACATTTTGGTCACAAACCTGTGCCCAAGTATTGGGCTTAGTTTGGCTAAGTTTGTTGTTTTATATATGCTTTTTTAAATTTGACCATTGCAGTTTGTTAAAATATCGTTAACATGAGATTTGATAGCTTAAAAAATGTATAGATCAACTCAGGTAATAGTCATGAATTCTCGATTAGTTTTAACTTGGGCCTTAGTTGCAATAGCACTTACCATCATTGGTTACTATGCAGCTTCTGCTACTGGACAATTAGATCAGGCATCTCTTGCCTTAGGCCTTTTCGTCGGTGCCTTGCTTGCACCATGCGTTGTTAACTTCATTTATCGTCGTAATGATTATGAGGTTGAAGAAACCAACCTAAAAACATTATATGTTGGCAATTTACCCTACCGAGCCAACGAAGCGACCGTTCGCAGCCTATTTGCTGAGTATGGTTCTGTGCATTCGGTTAGATTAATGAAGGATAAGCACACAGGTAAGCGTCGCGGATTTGGCTTTGTTGAAATTGCGGCGAATGATATAGACAATATTATCGAAGCGTTAAACGATACCGAATTTCAGCAACGCACATTAAAAGTGCGCGAAGCGAAAGAGCGACCGAATACAGATCAAAGTAGAGCTTAATCGTTTACTGAAGGAACGTTATCACACGGCTCAATTATAGATAATAAAAACGGCAGTATATACTGCCGTTTTTTCTTGCTTTAAGTTAATCCTTAAGTCGGCTTAACGGTTATTGCTCTCTAGCGATAGCTCGGTAAGCAATGTCGGTTCTAAACTCAACACCTTCCCAAGAGATTTGCTGTAGCAACTCATAAGCGGCTTTTTGTGCATCGGTTACACTATTGCCTAAAGCTGTTGCACATAATACACGACCACCAGCGGTTACCACTTGGCCATCTTTAGTTGTCGTGCCAGCATGGAAGGTTTTACGATCAACTAGGGTGTTTAGCTCTAAACCAGAGATAACATCGCCTTTGTTGTAGCTACCAGGATAACCACCCGCGGCCAATACCACACCAACCGCAGCACGAGAGTCAAATTCAATCGTGACTTTATCCAGATCGCCTTTGCACGCCGCAAGGCACAGCTCTACTAAGTCAGATTGTAAGCGCATCATGATTGGTTGTGTTTCAGGATCACCAAAACGACAGTTATATTCAATAACCTTTGGTGTACCATCAGCAGCAATCATCAATCCCGCGTATAAGAAACCTTTATATGGTGCATCTTCTTTAGCCATACCTTCAACCGTTGGCCAGATAACTTCGTTCATAATGCGATCATGAATTTCAGCTGTCACAACTGGCGCAGGCGAGTAAGCCCCCATACCACCGGTGTTTGGTCCCTTATCACCATTGTAAGCACGTTTATGATCTTGGCTAGTTGCCATTGGTAGCACGTTTTTACCGTCAACCATAACAATGAAGCTTGCTTCTTCACCTTCTAGGAATTCTTCAATAACTACTCGGTGACCCGCATCGCCAAATGCGTTTCCAGCTAGCATATCTTTGATTGCATCTTCCGCTTCTTCTAGGGTCATCGCTACAATAACACCTTTACCGGCGGCTAAACCGTCTGCTTTAACAACGATTGGCGCACCTTGCTCACGGACGTAAGCAATTGCTGGCTCAATTTCAGTAAAGTTTTGGTAAGCGGCGGTAGGAATGTTATGACGCGCTAAAAAGTCTTTAGTAAATGATTTTGAGCCTTCAAGCTGAGCTGCTTTGGCACTCGGGCCGAAAATCATTAAGCCTTCGGCTTCAAATGCATCAACAACACCATCAACCAAGGGTTGCTCTGGACCAACAATCGTCAACGCAACCTGGTTGTCTTTGGCAAAAGCAACAAGTTCAGTAATTTGACCAACGTCGATAGCAACATTTTCTAACTTAGACTCGGTTGCTGTGCCCGCATTACCTGGGGCCACAAAAACTTTTTCGACTTGTGCTGATTGTGCGACTTTCCATGCTAGCGCATGTTCACGGCCGCCACTACCAATAACTAAAACGTTCATTTATTACAATGTTCCTATGAGCCTGCTATTTAGCAGCAGGCTTAACAAATTTAAGTGTCATACGGTCACTTTCGCCAATCGCCAGATACTTTTCACGATCTTCATCTTTAAGGCGCATAACCGGTGGTAATGTCCAAACACCACCAGGATGATCGGCAGTATCTTTAGGGTTGGCATTAATCTCGCTACTTGCAGCTAATTCAAAACCTGCTTTTTCAGCAAGTTCGATAGCAAGTGCTTGTGGGAAGTAACCGCTTTTATAATTCTCTTCAAAGTCTTGTGATTCAGGCATGCGATGTTCGACAACACCAAGTACACCACCTGGCTTTAACGCGCGGTAGCTATCTTTAAAGATTTGCTCTACCCCTTCTACACGCCAGTTGTGTAGGTTACGGAACGTTAATACTAAGTCAGCGCTACCTTGTGGGGCGATTTCACTTTCAACGCGCGGGGTAAAGTCCGTTAAGGTAACTTCACTGTAAACTTCATTACTAGCCAGCTTTTTTTCAAGTGCTTTACGCGAGCGACTGTAATAATTGTCTTCACCGGTATCCGGGTAATGTGCACCGTAAAGCTTACCAGTGCCTTTTAATGCTGGCGCCAAAATTTCTGTGTACCAACCACCACCAGGAGCAATCTCAACAACGGTCATGTCTGGACGAAAGCCAAAAAATTCCAGCGTTGCTATTGGGTTACGGTATTGATCGCGTAACTTATTTTTGTCGCTACGGTGCTCAGCATTTACCGCTTGCTGTAATGCAGTCACTGCTGCCTCAGTATTAGTCTCATCAGCAGCAAAGCCTGATGCTGAAACAGAAAGAATAGCCGAAGCAATTAAGGTTTTTAATTTCATAACATTTCCCTGATATTTATTGTTGTTTAACTTTAAGACCTACGAACATGGCGAAATATACTTTGTTGGTAGGTATCTAAGATAGATTATCTATATGCACCCAATTATTACAAAAAAGCTAATTTCTACAGGTAGATAGAACTTAGTTATAACAGATAAACGAGAGATTAAAAAACTTTGTTCACAAGACATTGATTGCCGAGAGTTTGGTCTCGGCAATCTCGATTTACTAGTGGCGGAAGTGACGCATACCAGTAAACACCATGGCAATACCGTGCTCGTCGGCTGCAGCGATAACTTCTTCGTCACGCATTGAACCGCCCGGCTGAATTACCGCAGTAATGCCTGCTTCAGCTGCTGCGTCTAAGCCATCACGGAATGGGAAGAATGCATCAGATGCCATCACAGAACCTTTAACTTCAAGGTTTTCATCAGCTGCTTTAATGCCTGCAATTTTCGCTGAGTAAACACGACTCATTTGACCGGCACCAACGCCAATAGTCATATCACCTTTTGCATACACGATTGCATTTGATTTAACAAACTTCGCTACTTTCCAGCAGAATAATAAATCATTCATCTCTTCAGCAGTAGGCTGACGCTTAGTTACAACTTTCAAGTCGTCCAAGCCAACCATACCTTGGTCACGGTCTTGTACTAATAAACCACCGTTTACGCGCTTAAGCTCATGACCGTTAGTTTGTTGGTTCCACTGACCACACTCTAATAGACGAACATTAGGCTTAGCTGCCACGATTTGCTTAGCCGCTTCTGAAACCACTGGTGCAATAATCACTTCAACGAATTGACGAGATACAATCGCTTCTGCAGTATCAGCGTCTAATTCTTTGTTAAAGGCAATGATGCCACCAAACGCTGACGTTGGATCTGTTTTAAATGCTTTTTCGTAAGCTTCAAGGATATTATCACCTAATGCAACACCACATGGGTTAGCATGCTTAACGATAACACACGCCGGCTTATCAAATTCTTTAACACACTCAAGCGCGGCATCGGTATCAGCGATGTTGTTGTACGATAATGCTTTACCTTGAATTTGCTCTGCAGTTGCCACCGACGCTTCTTGTGGTTCTGCTTCTACGTAAAATGCTGCTTGCTGATGAGAGTTTTCACCGTAGCGCAAGTCTTGCTTTTTGATGAACTGCGTGTTGTAGGTGCGTGGAAAGTCAGAAGCTGACTGTTCTTGCTCACCGTACGCTGGTAGCATTTTACCAAAGTAGTTAGCAATCATGCCGTCATAACTTGCTGTGTGTTCAAATGCAGAAATCGCTAAATCAAAACGCGTTTGTTGAGTTAGTGAGCCATTGTTTTCGGCCATTTCAGCTAACACACGGTCATAGTCATGGGCGTTAACAACAATCGTCACATCTTTGTGGTTTTTCGCTGCCGCACGTACCATAGTTGGGCCACCGATATCGATATTTTCGATTGCGTCTGATAATGTACAACCTTCGTTCGCAACGGTTTTTGCAAATGGGTACAAGTTAACAACAACCATATCGATAGCAGAGATGTTGTTTTCGCTCATCACCGCTTCGTCCATATCGCGACGCGCTAAAATACCACCATGAACTTTTGGGTGTAAGGTTTTTACACGACCGTCCATGATTTCTGGGTGACCGGTGTAATCTGACACTTCAGTCACTTTGATACCATTTTCAGCTAGTAGCTTAGCTGTACCGCCTGTTGATAAAATATCCACACCTTGGCTAGCCAAGGCAGTAGCAAACTCAACAATACCTGTTTTGTCAGATACGCTAAGTAGCGCACGTTTAATTGGACGTGGGGTTTCCATAGTTTTTGTTTACCTTTTCAGTGTAAATTTAAAAATCAAATTTGTTTGAATAAGATGATTGCAGCTGAGCGTTGAGGTAACTGTGCGAGCCAAAATTACCGCGGGTGATTATTACTTGCGCTTAAACTACAACTAAACATTTCTTATTTTTATATAGAGTACGCTACGTAAACAGCTACTCCCTGAGTATTCGTCCCTGAATAAATCTGTTTTTTACCTTCCATGGGGCAACAGAAATAAATTTGCCCTTGAATAAAAAAAGCACCCGAAGGTGCTTTAAGGCAGGCTAACCTGCCCGGAATTAATTCATGCCGTATTTTTTCAGCTTCTTGCGTAAAGTACCGCGGTTGATACCTAGCAAGTTTGCTGCACGAGTTTGGTTACCGCGAGTGTACTGCATTACTTCTTCAAGCATTGGCGCTTCAATTTCTGATAGAACCAATTCGTACATATCATCAACATCGTTACCGTTTAATTGAGATAAGTAGTTTTTAATCGCTACCTTCGCTTGAGTACGTAATGGTGATGCCTTGGTCTGAGTTTGTAGGTCACCGATAACAAATGGAGAAGTAATATTTTGTTCAAACATAAAGTTCAGACTCTTTCTAATTAGTTAAATTTTCAAAAAACATATTTAATGCTGATAATTGTTGCTCGGGCAACTCAAGAGCATTAAATATGGAACGAAACTGTTTACCTTGATCATGCGTTTGCAAGTACCAAGACACGTGCTTACGAGCAATACGAACACCCATAAACTCGCCATAAAATTTGTGTAGCTCAGAAACATGGCCAAGTAAAATATCCCTAACTTCGCTCACGTCTGGATGCGGCAATAACTCACCGCTTTCAAGAAAGTGGTTAATTTCTCGAAAAATCCATGGTCGGCCTTGCGCTGCTCGTCCCACCATGACCGCATCAGCTCCGGTATAATCTAATACCTGCTTTGCTTTTTCTGGGCCAGTGATATCACCATTGGCGATCACTGGTATCGATATCGCCGCTTTAATCGCTTTGATGGTATCGTACTCTGCTTCGCCTTTATAAAAGTCGCTACGAGTACGGCCATGAACCGCGAGTGCTTGGATACCATTAGCCTCGGCAATTTTGGCGATTTTCACACCATTACGAGAATCTTCACACCAACCGGTGCGAATTTTCAAGGTCACAGGAATATCAACCGCAGCCACCACCGCTTTAACAATTTGCTCCACTTGTTGTGGTGCTTTAAGCAACGCCGAGCCTGCAAGTTTTTTATTCACTTTTTTGGCTGGGCAGCCCATGTTAATGTCAATGATTTGTGCGCCATTGTCGGCATTAAACTGCGCAGCAAAAGCCATTTCTTCTGGCTCTGAACCGGCGATTTGTACCGAACGGATTCCCGCTTCATCACTGTGTTGCATACGTCGCTGCGACTTGCCTGACTTCCAAACCTGAGGGTTTGAAGACAGCATTTCACCTACAGCCATACCTGCCCCAAGACGACAACAAAGCTGTCGAAACGGTTTATCGGTAATTCCCGCCATTGGCGCGAGAATGACATTATTGTCTAACTGATATGGACCTATTTTCACGTGATGTTTTTTTGAGCTAAGGCTAAAAAGGGCGCTAAGTTTACGTGTTTTTTTTAGGAAATAAAAGTAGATAAATTGAACAATTCAGCCTTTTTTATATGTTTTTCTGGTTGACTTTTAACAATTCATATTTTCATCAAAAAAATGACGGAAATTGGCTACAGGTTCCCGTCATTTAGATACATAAAGTCGGCTAATTAGTACACAACGGTTAACTATTTGTAGCGAACACCGTTCAAACGTACCCATTCTTCTTGCACGGTGATTGGTGCCATGTCACACCATTGGCCATATACTTTATTAAGCTCTTCGCCCTGCTCTTCTAAAATGCCGGATAACGCTAACAAGCCACCAGGCGCAACATAGTCAGTAATTACCGGGGCAAGCTCACGCAACGGACCCGCAAGGATATTGGCCACCACAATATCGGCTTTTAAGCTAGGTTGATCTTTTGGTAAAAACAGCTCTAAACGATCGGCGACACCGTTACGCTTAGCGTTTTCTTCACTGGCTTGTAATGCTTGTGGGTCAATATCAATACCTATCACTTTCTTAGCACCAAGCTTTAGCGCCGCCAATGATAAAATACCCGAACCACAACCAAAATCGACCACAGTTTTACCTTCCAGATCGAGTGAGTCTAGCCAGGTTAAGCACAGTGCCGTTGTTGGGTGCGTACCGGTACCAAAAGCAAGACCCGGATCCAGCATAACGTTGACCGCGTCAGGATCTGGTACTTCGCGCCAACTTGGGCAAATCCAAAGGCGAGTTCCAAACTTCATTGGATGGAAGTTGTCCATCCATTCGCGTTCCCAATCTTTGTCTTCGAGTAGCTCTTGCTTGTACTGCATGTTTTTGCCATCAGGATGGATGCTTTGTAAGTAGCTAATGACTTTTTCCATATCGTGGCTTGCATCAAATAAGCCCATGACAACTGTGTTATGCCAGTAAACAACTTCATCACCAGGTAATGGCTCATAAATAGGCGTATCTTTCGCGTCAATAAAAGTCACAGCTTGTGAGCCACAGGCCATTAGCCAATCACTGTATTTTTCTGCCGTTTCTTCATTTGCTTGTAAACGTAACTGTATCCAAGGCATGTTTTCATCTCTAAATCACAAATTACTGATAATTTTACCACTGTCACCCTAAAAGGGATAAGGCTTATATGAAATTATAAAAAAATATTGTTATCAACAAAGATAAGTCGATAAAGTGAACAACCATAATGGCAACAGCAATCGTCAGGTAATGAGTTGATATGGATTATTTTCCGATATTTTTAGATGCGAAAAAGATGCACTGCGTAGTGATTGGTGCCGGACAGGTGGCTGCTCGCAAAATTGAATTGCTATTAAAAAGCCAAGCAGGCATTACTGTACTAAGCTCTGCCACTTCAGTGACCGTTGACAGACTTATTAGTCATCACAAGCTTAAGCTGATAAAAGCCGATTATGATATCAGTTTACTGCCCAAGCAGACGAATTTAGTCATCGCCGCAACCAATAACAATGTCGTCAACTCACAAATTGCCCAGCAATGTCAGCAACGTAATATCTTAGTTAATGTGGTCGATAGTCCAGAGTTATGCAGCTATATCACCCCCGCCATAATTGACCGAGAGCCAATGCTGATTGCCTTATCTAGCAGTGGTCAAGCGCCCATGATGTTGCAGCTATTAAAGCAACAAATAGATCAACTACTGCCTGCAAGCTATGGTGTATTAGCTACGTTTCTTGGTGACAAGCGTAAAAAAGTTCAACAACAAATCCCGTCATTTGCACAGCGCCGACAATTTTGGCAAAACGTTATTAACTCTGACCTTAACGAGTACCTAACCAAAGGTGACATTGAAAAGGCTGAGCTTCAGTTTAGTCAATTACTCGGTTGTTGCGAACAAAGTGATACAGCGACAGTCACATTGATAACAGTGTTCAGTGATAATCCAGACACATTAACTCTACAAGCATACCGACAGCTGCAAAGCAGTGACCAAGTATTTATTAGCGCCGAATTACAGCAATACTTCAACGATTATTGTCGTCGTGATGCAGAGAAAGTAAGTGATTGGCAAATAGCCGATGTCATGAGTGCACGCCAGAGAGTGAACACAATCAGTGTATTAGTACATAGCGATTCAAAAATGGCCGATAAGCTTACTCTACATATCGCTCAGCAACATGAGCATCAGCCCATCCGGCACATCGTCTGTGGCCGTTAAATATGCATTTTGTGGGTTACCTCTCTTTACTTAAATACACGTGACTACAATACCAGACTGAAATACTCACGAAAGCCCAAAACGATAAGAGGGCTCAAAGAGCCCCCTAAGTATTGAATGGCCTGCTGACCAATGTGTCTGCCACCGTTATTGAGGCATTTGATACTCATAAGGTGCTTGAATACCTAATGGAATACCGATTGACCAATAAATAAGTAAAAATGCCGTCCAAATAACTAGCAAGACTAAGGTGTAAGGCATCATCATGGATGCTAAAGAGCCAATACCCGTGGTTCTTACATACCGCTGACAATAAACAACAACAAGTGGGAAATACACCATCAATGGCGAGATGATATTGGATACAGAGTCACCGACACGGTAGGCGGCTTGTGATAGCTCTGGCGAAATGCCGACAACCATCAGCATAGGTACCAGAATTGGGCCAATAAGCGCCCACTTAGCCGATGCCGAGCCAACCAATAAGTTGACTGTCGCAGTGAGTAAGATCATACCAACAATGGTCGCCTCGCCTGGTAAGTTCATCGCCTTAAGCCCTTCCGCACCATAAAGCGCCAGCATGGTACCAATGTTGGAATTACCAAATGCCGCTAGGAATTGCGCACAAAAGAATGCCATAACAATATAAGCAGCCATGGTTGTCATGCTATGACTCATAGCATTGACGATATCATTAGATGTTTTAAATTTCCCAGAGACCTTACCGTAGATAATGCCCGGAATAATAAACAAAACAAAAATGAGCGGTACGATCATCTTCATTAATGGTGCATTAAAGGCGGTGATTTGTCCATCAGGTGAGCGTAGTGGCGAGTCGACAGGGTAAACCGCTAATGCCAATAGGATTAAACCGACGATCATTGACCAACCAGCAATACTAAACGCTTTCGATTCTTGCTCAGTAAACTCACCTAAGTTTTGCGCTTCTTCAACATCGTCATTAAGCTCAACGCCAGCAAGGCGTGGCTCAATCCACTTTTCGGTAACCCACCAACCGGCCAGAATCACAGGAATAGACGATAAGCCAGTAAAAAAGATATTTGCCAGAGGGTTAACCAAATAATCGCCATCAAGCACTTGTGCTGATGTTTGAGTAAAGCCAGCGAGTAATGGATCAATTCCAGACGGAATAAAGTTCGCCGAGAAGCCACCAGAAACACCAGCAAAGGCTGCGGCGATACCAGCTAATGGATGGCGACCGGCTGCATGGAAGATAATACCACCGAGCGGTATCACTAACACATAACCCGCATCTGCTGCGGTATGAGATACGATAGCAACTAAAATCACCATAGGTGTTAGAAGTTTTGCTGGCGTAAATGCCAACATTTTTTTAAGGCCCGTGGTAATAAAACCTGACGAATCGGCAACCCCGACACCAAGTACCGCCACCAAAACTAAGCCAAGAGGTGCAAACGAGGTGAACACCGGTACCATATTGGCCATAAAGTTGGCCATGGCGTCACCGGTGAGCTGGTTATTGATAGCTAATGCTTCACCCGTGCGCGGATTAATAACATCAAAATTCACATTAGCTAATAGGGCCGATAATACCCAAACAAGCAATAATGCCCAAAAGAATAACACTGTTGGATCAGGGATTTTATTACCAACCACCTCAATACCATTGAGGAAACGATTCATCATCCCATTTTTATTATCTATCTGTTTTGTTTGCATAATTCGCCCTTAATTCTGTTTAAAAATTAGCATACCCGACAAATTAAAGCTTGTTAAGTCCAGCTTCTATGAAATTTTTCAATCTGAAACTATGGTGAACTCGTACTGATAAATAACTGGCCATTGAGGTAAGGGGATGAGTATGTCTTCGGCGCTAAATAAACTGAATATCACCATTGGCAAAGATATGTTTGCCTTATCGCCACTTCCGATGCTGACTGTCTATGACGATAATTTTTTCCTTGCTAATGACTACGACATATTATCGCTTGGTCAGCGACGCCACGTACAAAGACACTTAACAGAACAAGGCTACAAACAAGCTACGGGAAAAACAATGCACAATAAAGGCGCTACCGCTGTGTTCCCAAAGCCCAACCATATACTAGCGCAATCAAATTTTCGCCCCGAGTTTATTACGCCACAAGATCATACCATTTATATCGTCACACCAACTTGCTTTGCTGAGGGCTTGTTTTATTACTTCAATAACCAACGGCAAACATTGTTACTAAAAGCACTGCAACAACTTATTGATCGCTGCCCGTTCAATATTGAATATTTACGATGCGTGACGTTAAACAGCAACATTGAAGGCCAAGTAAAGTCGCTAACTCCACAACTTAGCGAATACCAGCAACAAGTCATCGCCCGCAAATTTAAGCAAAAACGCGCCTACTGAACGTTCGCTATGACGCTCATGTATCACGCAATGTTTATTTAAATCATGTTGTTATAGAAGACTTAGTAAGCACCTGCAGAATAGGTCAACTCATAACTATGACTGTAAATTTCCAAGATATTGCCAAACGGATCTTCCATGTAAATCATGCGGTAAGGCTTTTCACCAGGATAGTAATAGCGCGGACGCTCCATGCGACGTTTACCGCCGGCTGCGACAATTTTGTCAGCTAACTCCTCAACGTTTGGATCTTGTACACAAAAATGGAAGATACCCGTCTTCCAGTATTCAAAGTTATTTTCTGGGTTTTGCTGATTAACAAACTGGAATATCTCTACACCAATGCGGTCGCCTGTCGACAAATGGGCTATTTTAAATCGCTCCCAACCAGCACCAAAGACGTCGGTACACATTTCACCAATGGCGCTATCATCTTCAACGATTTCGGTTGGCTTCATGATTAAATACCAACCTAAAACTTCAGTATAAAACTTAACGGCTTTTTCTAAATCGGGTACCGAAATACCAATGTGCGAAAACGTACGAGGAAAAGTGGACATAATATGGTCTCCAATAAAAAGATGGCTAAAGTATAGCCAAGCCCCATAAATTGACACGTTGCGGATACGCTGATTACCGAAAAAGACGATAAAATTGGCCTAGAGCGCCTATGGCACTGGCATTTTGCTATTTTCGGACTAGTCTTGAACTACCCAATATAGGTTTGCCATAGGGTATTGTTATGATCCTTCCTACACCAATTTCTATGTTGTGCAAGCAGTTAACTTGCTGTCTGCTCGCTATAGTCATTGCCGTTATCTCTACCAACACAGCTAAAGCAGAGGCAGAAGATGGCGAAGTAATGCGCACCGATGCCGATCCCACGCTACGCGCTTGGGGTAAGGAATACCCTTTGTATGTTGAC
The DNA here is from genome assembly GCF_041379765.1 of Thalassotalea sp. Sam97. Taxonomy (NCBI): domain Bacteria; kingdom Pseudomonadati; phylum Pseudomonadota; class Gammaproteobacteria; order Alteromonadales; family Colwelliaceae; genus Thalassotalea; species Thalassotalea maritima. The sequence goes on from NZ_CP166919.1 coordinate 3,158,741, forward strand.
ATGTATATGCAAATGCAAGATACCAGCAAACCAACCGAATATGGTGGCAATACGCCCTACAGTAAGCTTATTCGCTACCCCCAATTAGTAGAGCTTTGGGCTGGATATGCCTTTGCACATGATTTCAATGAAGAGCGTGGCCATTACTATAGTCAAATCGATCAATATGAAACCAAGCGTAACGACAAACAATTTTTAAATGAGCGGGGGTTAACCAAATTTAAAGGTCAGCCAGGCGCCTGTATGAATTGCCATAGTGGTTGGGTACCTGAGCTTATAAGAGAACTGGGCTGGGCCAACTTCAATCGCACCCCTTATTGGGATATCGTCAGCAAACTTAAGAAAGATCATGGCGAAGGCATTCATGGTTCAGAGCTCGGTAGTACATGCGCCGACTGTCATAACGCCGATGATATGAGTTTACGAGTTACCCGCCCTGCATATATCAATGCGATGGCAGGTAGAGGCTACGAGACCGATCCTCGCTTTGGCTTAAAAGCGACTCAGCAGGAAATGCGAGATCATGTATGCAAGCAATGTCATGTTGAATACTATTTTTTAGGTGAAGATAAAATACTGACCTTCCCTTGGGCCAATTGGCCGAAAGATAAGCCACTGAAAATCGAAATGATTGAAGCCTATTATGACAATGCCTATGAAACCGGTGCTTTTAAAGCCGATTGGACACACGCGACAACCAAAGCACCGATGTTAAAAATGCAACATCCCGAAGCAGAAATGACTTCAAGCGGTCGTCATACCCGTGATGGCGTAAGTTGCGTCGATTGTCACATGCCAGTCATTGAACGTGGTGGCGAAAAAGTCACCGACCACACCATTGACTCACCATTAAATGACCTAATTGCGTGTAAGAGTTGTCATGCGCATGAGTCTCAATCTGAAAAAGACATTCGTAAAATGGTATCCGATGTTCAGCGCCATACAGCAAGCGAGCTGAAAAATGCTGAACTGGCGATTTTGGCATTGATTAATGATATTAAAGAAGTACGCTCAGAACTTGCACAGCACTCGCAATTTAAAAACATTAACAAAGAAGATGAAAAGCAAGCGGCTATTTCAACCGCGATTGAACCGGCACTGATGATGCATCGTCGCGCCAGTATGCGTTGGGACTATGTTAGTGCTGAAAACTCTACCGGTGTACATAGCCCTCGAGAAGCATGGCGAGTACTCGATGATGCCGAAGATTTAGCCCGCCAAGGCCAGTTATTGCTCAATGAAGCAGCAGCCAAATACGATGTACAGTTTCGCATGACATCGCAAGGGCCGATACCTGCGCCACCACCAGTGCTTCATCCTGGTAATATCGTTGGCTCTATGCCTCCAGAGATCACCGTCAGCGCCGACGATCAATGTGCAGTCCCTGAATAAAACGATGCCCGACAACATACAAAGGTTACTCATATGAAAACTTGGATCCCAGTCAAAGAATTTAGTCCGACCAATCGTGTCGTGCATCATATTTCGGCTGTTATGTTTATTGGTGCGTTACTGCTAATGGCCTATGATCAGCTGTTTGGTTCCTCTGACGCCATGTTACTTCATCAGTCGTTTGGGGTGATTGTTTTTATTTTATATTTCGGGCGAATCGTACTGATGGCTTGGTTTGGCAAGCCTGAGGCACTTGGTACGCAAATGGAGCAATTTCTTGCTCATATGGCCCACTTGGCACTTTACGGTATTCTACTGCTCATGCCCTTGTCTGGTTTACTGATTAATGTGGCTCGGGCTCGGGACACGTCCGTTTTTGGCTTATTTTCTATTCCTGGTTTAGCTGAACGAAATATGGACTTGTACCTGATCGCTCTAGATGTTCATTCTTTTTTGCAGTGGGTGTGTTACTTATTATTATTTGCCCATGTTGGTGCATCATTATTCCACCATTTCGTATTAAAAGATGACACCTTAAAACGCATGTGGGGGAAAATCGATTAGTTGGGGCAATAGATAACCTTACAGGTGTACTAGCACGCTTGCTCGATCCGTTTTTTTGAGGGTGTTAACCACAAGCAGAAATGAATTATCAATCATTCTCTCTATTTCTCCTTGTGCTATTGAGCCATCGATTATAACGGTATTCCATAGTCGCTTATTCATATGGTAGCCAGGAATGACTGCAGGAAATATATCACGCAGCATGATGGCTTCACTGGGCTCACATTTCAAGTTAAGCCACCAGCCACCTACTTGGTATGGTGACAAAGCCGTGATTTTGGTGCACGAGAGGAGCGCATAAACTTTACCTTTAACTTTATAAACTTCAACATCATTACCAAATGGAAAATCAATATAAGACATTGGCCTAGCCGATAAATATTGACGAATACTGTCTATATTTAATTCACAACGTATGTCAGCCAAAGTCGACCTCCTTGGATCTAACTATTCGTCATTAAAAAGAAATACAGCGCTAGTGCAGGTATCATTGGTTAATCACGATAGTACGGCTCTGAAATCAGTTCCAATTGAGAATCGAGCCATGTAAAAGCTTGCTGATAACCTTGTTGTAAGCCATCGAATTGACGCACGTTTAAATTATCCGCTCGTCGTGAAGCAATAAATTTGTTGGCATCATTGGCTCCTTGACAATGATAAATGACAATAGCTGTTGCAACTTGCTGTTCAAGCGAGGCTATGCTCAGTTTTGCCTCATAGGTTAACGAGTAATGGTTAATGCGGTTTATCAGCAAGGCAAACGGCTTATCAAAGGTCTCAACCCATAATTGATCCAAACGTTCACACATTTCAAGAGTAACTAACACGTTGTGATCTACAATGACTTCCGCCAAATGATCACTGTGAATAATCACTTGGGCAAAACTTAATCGGATTTTCATCATGTACGTTATACTCGGTAATCGCTATTCACTAACTGCAACTCTATCCAATTAAGCGCATTTTGCCGACCTAGTTGGTATGCGTTAAATATACGGACTGGAATATTGAGTTTGTTACTGAGCTCTGTAAAACGTTGCACTTGCACACTGGTGTGGGGCCAAAAGTGAACCAAAGCGATACCAACCACTCTTTTGGATAATGAAATTTTTTGTAAGATCTCATCATCAAAATCAGGGGTATTCACTAAATTGATGACAACACCATAAGGGCCGCTAAAGTGCTGCTTTATGCACTCGCGATATTCGTCATACTTGGCTGCAGTGATTAAAGTGTTGTTATCGGGAATAAGTTCCGCGATATCAGCAGATGTTTGATACACAAAACCAAAACTTAAAGTGTATTTCATAAAATGCCTCAGTGAGATAGTTTTAAAAATACACGCTAATCGATGTTATTTATGCGGAAATAACATCTACAAAAAACGTCACAGACAGCATACTACATGAGGCAGACAATTAAATACCATGTAAGGCAGACAGTGAAATGTTAGCGCAGTTTTTTTATTTATTTACGCTAAGCGTAGAGTATAGAAATCAAAAAATCGAGAAAAAAATGATGATTTTTTGTTAAAAATTGGTAGCGCTTACATTGCGTGCTGACTCGAACGATTGCTTGTTCTACTTTAATTGCCTGTTACATCGTGGCAGAATGAAAAAAAATCAAATGGACGGTTTCATGAGAGCATTCGCAGTATTGCTATGCCTACTAAGCATTAATATGGTTAATGCCAACGATAAAGCACAGCAAATATTTCAAGATTTAGCTCCTGCGCTATTTCAAATTCGCTTAATCGATAAAGCCACGTCGGAAAAATCGAGTATCGGCTCTGGCTTTCAAATTAATAGCTACGGCCACATTGCTACCAACTATCACGTTATCTCTGGTTACGCACAACATCCGGAAAAATATCTCATTGAGTATGAAGATCACCTCGGTAACAAAGGCCAGTTACACTTGAAAACCGTTGATGTGATTAACGACCTTGCTATTGTTGTTAAGCAAGATAACATTGGTGAACAACACTTCACCCTTGCCGAGCATATTCCAGAAAAAGGAGAGGAATTATACTCATTAGGCAACCCTCATGATCTCGGTATGATCGTTGTCCCGGGAACTTACAATGGCCTGAAAAAAGAATCATTTAATGAGCGGATTCATTTTACCGGTTCCGTTAACCCTGGAATGAGTGGTGGCCCGGTCGTTAATAAAGCCGGTGAAGTTATCGGCATTAATGTTGCTACGTCTGGAAATCAAATTGGTTTTCTTATTCCCCATAGTAAACTGATCAACTTAATCGCTAAGTTTGATGAGCAGGTGAGCCTATCGTATACCCAGCAAATTAACCAACAACTACATCAATATCAGAGTCACTTATTCAGTACGTTATTAAGTCATGACTGGCCGTTAAAGAAGTTTGCCAACGCGTTGATCCCTGATACCGGTGTCAACTTTATCCGCTGCTGGGGTAACTCTAATGCAGATCGCCCAGACGAATTAATATTTAAAGCCGTTACCAATTGCCAAATGGAAGAGTACGTTTATTTATCTGATACCTTAACAACGGGCAATATTGATATGGAGTTTCACTATTTTGATGCGGATCAACTCGGTGCCAATCGCTTTTATCAATTGTACCAAGGCTATATTAGCGGCGCAGGTCCTGGAAACAGCGCCAGCAAAGAGGATGTAACTGAGTTTGCATGCCAACATGACATAGTCGAGTCGGCATCTGTAGCCATTCGTAACAAAGCGATTCTATGTGTGCGCGCATACAAAAAGTACCAAGGCTTATACGACATTATGTACTTGTCGGCTTCGGTGGATAAAACCAACTCGGCAATAGTAGGCCATTACACACTTGCAGGCGTAAACAAGGACTTCGCGCAAGCCTTCAATCAACGCTTTATGGAGGCTGTAAAATGGAACTAATTATTGAAGAAATCAGCCGAGGTAAAAAAATCAAAAACCGTCATAAGTTTGCCACGGACGAGGTGCACATTGGTCGTGGTTTTCAAAATGATATTATCTTATCCGACCCACACGTTTGCTCTGAGCACTTAAATTTAAGATTTGAGCACGGTCAGTGGTTAATGCAAGATATGCAATCGGTTAATGGCACGCAGCTAGATAACAAGCAGCCAGTTGTCGGTTGGCAGCCAGTGCAATCTGGTGACATAGTTCACCTTGGCAAAACCCGCCTACGACTATTTTTTGCCAATCACCCTGTCGCGAAAAGCGTGGCATTTACCAAAGTCGAACGCTTCGTTGAGCGCCTCGGTAGCCTATCTTGGGTGATCGCCATGGTTGCAATCTTTGCGCTGATCACTTTTGCCCTAAATTATTTACAAATCGCTGTACGAGATGTCAATTATGGGCAACTGACAGAGACTACAATTTACACAACCTTAGCTTATGCGATGTGGCCACTGTTATGTTCATTAATGGCATTTATGAACAAAAATGAAGCCCGGGTAGGTAGCCAACTAGGAGTGAGCTTTTTTATTCTCAATTTATTTTGGCTGATCGATTTTGCCGATCGCTTTTTAGCATTTAACAGCTCTAGTCTGTGGCAATGGGGCTGGCTCACCAATTCACTCTATATTGTCACCACCTTTATGTTGTTTTGGTTTAACCTTTATATCGCTTTTTCACAATCAAACAAGCGACGAAGCAAGGTTGCGGCATTATTAACACTGCTTATTTACGGTGGTTTATACCTTAATGACTTAACTCAACAACCAGAATTTAATGCCTATCCAAGCTACGATAGCACGATTATGATGCCATCGCTGTCGATAAAGCCCGCGGCTGATAGTGCGCAATTTAATAACAATACTGACCAGTTGTTCGAACAAGTTAGTAAAGCAAGCCAGCAACCAAAAGCTGACGCTAATAAGCAATAGCGCTGTAATCCTGGCGTGTTTTGATACGAAAAACGTATTTCAAGACGGGGTAGCTAATAACGAAAAAGCCCGAACTATGTTGTTCGGGCTTTTGTAAAAATATAGCTGATGCTTAAGGTTTGGGGATAAAACCAACAGCCTCATTAACAGATGCCAATACCTTGCTGGCACGAGCCGATGCTTTTTCAGCACCTTCACGCATAACTTGATCTAAGAATCCTTGATCTTGGCGGTATTCATGGAATTTTTGTTGAATCGGCTGCAACATTGCTACCACAGCTTCTGCTACATCGCCTTTTAAGTGACCATACATTTTATCTTCGTACTTAGGCACTAAAGACTCAATGCTTTCACCAGTAGCACACGACAATAAGCTCAGTAGGTTCGATACGCCTGGTTTTTCTTCTACGTTATAGTAAATACGAGCTAATTCATCAGAGTCGGTTACCGCGCGTTTGATTTTCTTAGTGATCTTCTTCGGATCTTCCAATAAACCAATAAAATTACCTGGATTATCATCTGACTTAGACATCTTTTTCTGTGGGTCAAGTAAACTCATCACTCGAGCACCTGTTTCCGGGATGTACGGATCTGGTACTTGGAAGGTATCGCCGTAAATGTTATTAAAACGGGTTGCAATATCACGAGCTAATTCAAGATGTTGCTTTTGATCTTCGCCTACCGGCACGCGATTGGCGTTGTATAATAAGATGTCTGCAGCCATTAATACTGGGTAGGTAAATAGACCTGCATTGATATCTGCACCCGCCCTGCTCGACTTATCTTTAAATTGAGTCATGCGGTTAAGCTCGCCCATTTGCGTGTAACAATTAAGGACCCAAGCAAGTTGGCTATGCTCTGGTACATGTGACTGAACAAAAATGGTACTTTTATTGTGATCAACGCCACAGGCCAAATATAGTGCTAAGCCATCTAAAACGGCTTTGCGCAACGCGACAGGATCTTGACGCACTGTGATGGCGTGTAGGTCAACCAATGAATAATAACACTGGTGATCATCCTGCATTCCAACCCATTGACGCAATGCGCCTAGATAATTACCAATAGTCAGCTCACCCGATGGCTGACAACCACTTAAAACAACTGGCTTAGTCATGCGATTCCTTAGTTATTGAAATTACCATTATCAATGCTGGCGAGTTGCTCGCGCATCGCATCAATAACAGCCTTATAATCTGGTTGAGAAAAAATAGCTGAGCCAGCAACAAACATATCGGCGCCCGCCTCGGCTATCTGTTTTATATTATCGACCTTCACACCACCGTCTATTTCAAGACGAATGTTGTATCCGCTGGCATCAATCTTAGCTCGAACTTGGCGAAGTTTATCAAATGTCGTCTCGATAAAGCTTTGCCCACCAAAGCCAGGATTCACAGACATCAATAAAATAACATCCAGCTTATCCATAACATAATCAAGCACGTGTAATGGTGTTGCTGGGTTCAGTACCAATCCAGCCTTGCAACCATACGATTTGATTAGCTGTAACGTTCGGTCGACATGTTCGCTGGCCTCTGGATGGAAAGTAATGATACTCGCCCCGGCTTCAGCAAACATTGGAATTAAACTATCAACGGGCTTCACCATTAAATGCACGTCGATTGGCGCTTGAATACCATAATCACGTAATGCTTTACATACCATAGGGCCGATCGTTAAATTCGGAACATAATGATTATCCATTACATCAAAATGAACGATATCAGCACCTGCCGCCAAGACCTTAGCGACATCCTCACCGAGCCGAGCAAAATCTGCCGACAGTATTGAGGGAGCAATTAAAAACGATGATTTTTCAGACATGACTGGCGTGCCTCGGAGTCAACTCTTATAAGCTCCATACTTTAGCAAATTTGTCGCCATAAGTAGAACTCACAATCAATAAAATGGCTAAATTTTATCATTAGTTGCTTAATATCTCTGGCCGTTAGTGCACAAAAAAAGACCATCCCGCACCAAAAGCGAGCAAGATTTAACCAGAGGTAAGAATTTTATTGTTTCCAATATTTAGAAACCCCGTTACGAAAAGGGCTAGAAGCCGGTTATCACTTTTTGGCATCACCTTTGCAATCAACCCTTAGTAGGTGAATAACATTAATAAACTATTAAGACAGGTGGGAAAATATGAAAATTGCTTTTAAGAAAACTTTACTGGCAACCAGTTTGGCACTAACCAGCTTTGTTAGCATCGCAGACGATCTTGGTGAGAACTGGAGCGCTAATGTCGGCTTAGTATCACAATATTTCTTCCGTGGTATCGCGCAAACAGAAACCGCTTCAGCAAGCGCTGGTTTAGATTATGAGTATGACGGTATCTATGTTGGCACTTGGGTTGCTGATGTACAAGATGGTTTGGAAATAGATATTTACGCTGGTTATGGTTATGAGACCGAAGGGGGCTTAGGTTTGAGTATTGGTGCTACGACCTACCAATATACTGGCTTATTTGACTCAGCTTACAATGAACTAAATTTAGGGGCGAGCTACAGCTTTCTTTCTCTTGAGTACAGTGTTGGTACTCACGAAGACGATGAAGAAATAGGTATTGAAGAGTCAGACTATGACTTTATCGCGCTTACTGCCGAATATGAAGGTTTCTACGCAACCGTGGGTAGCTGGGGTAAAGACTTTGACGGTGATTACTTTGAAGTCGGCTACGGTACCGAGGTTGGAGGTTTTGATGTTGGCGTATCACTCATTAAAAACTCAGAAGAGCTTGATGTTGAAACATTCGATGGTGAAGATTCATTAGTGTTTAGTATCGGCAAAACTTTTTAATCTCGGTTATCGCCGATAACAAAAATGATAACACATTAACGACTGCATTCCTCCATTCATTAGGCAGCACTGCGCTGCCTTTTTCATGTCTTTACTTTACAAATCATTTGCCGTTAACTAAAACAAGTCTATTCATAAAATACACATGCACATAAGCCAAACGGTAAACATCAACACCGAGGTAATGATTAGGAGTAGGAACATGCCAGCGAATGCTAAAAACACATTAACGCTCAAACAACTGTTGGCAAGCATTTTAGCGGCACTAATAGGCGTACAAAGTGATGCTTACCGACAACGAGACTTTCGCCAAGGAAAATTAAGCCACTTTATCATCGCTGGAATTATTGCGGTGACGGTATTTGTATTAGCGCTAGTTTTCGTTGTTAATGTGGTATTGAGGGTTAGCCAATAATCAGGGCTATTGTGGTTTATATAAAGCTAGTAGTTCAGCCACTTTATTGCGTTTACTGCCCTTTTGGCTGATGGTGCGAGCCACATCCACCGTTTTTAATATATCGGCATGCTCGTAAATCTTGCGCGTCCAAATGGTATCGTGATTTGATATCAACACGGTTACGTTTTTTTCACGGGTTACTTCTTCGGCAGCATTGGCTAAGTCAGCCTGCTCATCTAAGCCAAAGCCATTGCCGGCATAACTAGTGAAGCTTGCAGTTTTACTTAAAGGTACATAAGGTGGATCACAATAAATGACATCGCCATCTTCAGCGCGAGCAAATGTTTGTCGATAGCCTTCACAGACAAAATCCGTAACTTGGGCTTTCGCAGCAAACGCGTTTAACTCCTTCTCTGGAAAATATGGTCGTTTGTATTTACCAAAAGGAACGTTATAGCCACCTTTGCTGTTATAACGGCACAATCCATTATAGCCATGGCGATTCATATATAAAAACAATAAGCTACGCTGGTACGGATCTTGGCTAGCGTTAAATTGAGCACGGAGCTGATAATAACAGTCAGCATCATTATATTCTGCATTGAACAATGCTCTTGCGTCGCTAATAAATTTCTCAGGGGTTTGCTGTAATGTTTTATACAGATTAATTAAATCTTTATTAATGTCATTAAGTAGATAACGCTGATACTTGGTATTAAGAAATACCGACCCTGCTCCAGCAAATGGCTCGATTAGACGTTTACCTCGGGGGAGCATATTGGCAATGGTATCACTTAATGTATATTTACCACCGGCCCATTTTAGGAAGGCGCGTTGCTTTTGCATTATGTTATCGTTCTTGTGTTGCTATGCCCGGTGGCGAAAAAGGATTAAGGCGCAATCGCTTGCTGTAACTGCTGTTCAGTTATGTTATCAAAAATTTCAGCTTTGCCAATAGCCGTCGGTACAATGAAACGAAGTTTACCAGCGAGATTTTTTTTATCGCGTGCCATGTGCTGTAAATACGCAGCTAACGTCATATCCTCAGGGCCAGCTGTTGGCAAATCGAAAAAGCTAATTAGCGATGTCACTCGGTCAACATCTGCTTGCGTTAGAAAGCCCAAATACCGAGCTAAGCGCGCAGCCTGAACCATACCTACAGAAACCGCTTCACCGTGCAGCCAAACACCATAACCTTGCTCTGCTTCAATCGCATGCCCAAAGGTGTGGCCTAAATTCAATAACGCACGTACGCCTGATTCTTTTTCATCAGCGGCAACAATATCGGCTTTCGCTTGGCAACAGCGTTGGACCATTTCAATCATCACATCTGAGCGTTGTTGCTTAATTGCCTGCTTATTTTCTTCTAACCAAGAAAAAAACTCTACATCACCCAAAATACCGTATTTGATGACCTCAGCCATGCCTGCAGCAAACTCTCTGTTGGGTAGCGTTTTCAAGGTATCGATATCAATGACTACCGCCTGAGGTTGATAAAATGCACCAATCATATTCTTACCCAGAGGATGATTGACAGCAGTTTTACCACCAACTGAAGAATCGACTTGCGACAGTAACGTTGTTGGCACTTGAATAAAATTAATACCGCGTTGATAACAAGCTGCTACGAATCCAGTTAAATCTCCGATAACACCACCACCGAGCGCAATCAATGTTGTATCTCGGCCATGCTGGTGCTTAAGCATATGAGCAATGACATACTCAAAGTTAGCGAGATTTTTTTCAGATTCACCATCGGCAAGCACAACAACATCAATTTCTAAACCAGGCAATTGATGTTGCAGAGACTGTAAATAGAGTGTGTTAACGACATCATTGGTAATAATAACAACACGCTTACCATTGATGTGGGAAAGGATTGGGCTACTATCGCTTAGCAGCCCTGAGTCGATATAGATAGGGTAACTTCTAGAGTCAAGTTGTACTATCAAATCGGGCATTGAATTTAGAAATCCAATTTTTCAATGATTTTATTGGCGACAACCTTCGCACTTTGATCATCAGTTTGCACAACAATGTCAGCGATCTCTTCATATAAAGGATTACGCTCTTGTGCAAGTCTCTCTAAAACCGAGCGAGAGTCTTCATCAGTTTGCAGTAGTGGACGACGGCGATCACGCTGAGTGCGGGCTACTTGTTTGTCGATTGTGGTCTCTAAATACACCACAATACCGCGCGCTGATAGACGATTACGGATTAGGTCGCTGATTACTGAACCACCACCCGTTGCTAATACGATACCTTGTAATTCGGTAAGGTCATCGATGACGGTTTCTTCGCGCTTTCTAAACCCTTCTTCGCCTTCCAAATCAAAAACCCATGAAATATCAGCACCGGTACGGCGCTCTATTTCCTGGTCTGAATCATAAAATTCCAGGTGTAGTTTGTCAGCGATTTCTCTGCCAATTGTGCTTTTACCTGCCCCCATAGGGCCGATCAGGAAGATGTTACGTTTTTCTGCCATGAGCTTATTACTACTCGAAATATTGATAAGTTAACGATTTTGAGGACGCTCCTCGACGAAATTAAGGGCGCAATTATCGCAGTAATATTAGATAAAATGCAAGCACCTGTTTTAAAAAAACGCAACTCAACCTACAACAAGGCAAGCTTGTTGCAGGTGACAGCCATTGCATTTACATGCCGTTAACCTAATAGGTTAAAGGTTTTCTGTTACAATTCGCGGTGTAACAAAGATAAGCAATTCTTTTTTCTCGTTAAATTCATTAGCTGTGCGGAACAACCAACCAATATATGGAATATCCCCTAGTACCGGTACCTTAGAAACGGCATTGATAATCTGTTGCTGGTAAATACCACCTAGTACAATCGTTTCACCATTGTTCACCAATACTTGGGTACCGATTTCTTGGGTATCAATTGCTGTCGCCAAACCGGTTCCTGTAGAAACCGTATCACCACGGGTATCTTGGGTAATAACCAAATCAAGAATAATGCGGTTATCTGGAGTGATTTGCGGTGTCACTCGTAACCCTAAAATTGCCTTTTTAAAAGTTACCGATGTTGCTCCACTCGATGCAGCTTGAACAAAAGGAATTTCCGTACCTTGTTCAATATACGCTTCTTTTTGATTCGATGTGGTAATACGCGGGCTGGCAATGATTTCCCCCTTATTCTCTTGCTCCATTGCCGATAGCTCAAGATCTAAGATCGTACCATCGGCAAGGCGAGCTACCTGAAAGGCAATACTGCCGGCAGGATCCGCAACAGGTAAATTAACATTTAGGCGCTCATCAATCGATGGGATTATACCGCCATTAGCAAGGTCTGCACCTTCTAAGCTACCTGCTGATGCGGTATCGCTACCATTGGATGTCATGCCCCAACGAATACCTAAATCTTCACTGATATTATCTTTCACCGTTACCATTCGAGATTCAATCACAACTTGGCGAATTGGAATATCTAAGACGTTGATCATGCGCTTAACATCATCAATGCTTTTCGCGGTATCACGAATTAATAAGGTATTGGTGCGATCATCAACGGTAACACTACCTCGATCTGATAACAGGCTTGTGCCTTCATTTTTTAGTAGCGATGCAAAGTCAGTCGCTTTAGCGTAGTTAATTTGTATATACTCTGCGTATAGCGGCGCCAATTCTGATACTTGCTGTTGAGCTTGCAGTTCTTTCGCTTCGCGCGCCATTAACTCTTCATTCGGGGCAATCATCAGTATGTTGCCATCTAAACGCTTTCCTAAACCTTTGACCTTAAGAATGATATCAAGAGCCTGATCCCAAGGCACACCATCAAGACGCAAGGTAATATTACCGTTTACCGTATCGCTGGTTACTAAGTTAAAGCCATTATAGTCGGCAATAATCTGCAATACGGTACGGATCGGGATGTCTTGGAAGTTTAATGAGATGGCTTTACCATTAAACTCTTTGCCATCTTCCATGTAACTTTTTTTCTCTTCTTGCTCTTTTATTGTTAAGGAGAAGATATTATCAATTTGGTCGTGCTCGAATTGGAATGCCTTACTGGTTTCAATCTCCAACCGTGCATTATTGCCTTCTTTAAACGTTTCGATACTCTTAACCAATGTACCAAAATCAGTCACATCAAGTTTGTACAACAACTCGTCCATAATGGCGGTGTTGTAAAACTCGACATTTATCTTGCCTAGCTTATCGGTAACATCAACGGCAGACTTATTATCATCAAGAAACACCAGTACTTGCCCGGCACTCCCCTCGCCTTTACGAAAATCGATGGCTTGAATACCATTAATAAAGCTACTGGTGTCAACTTTAGAGTCTGGCTTATCAAAGGTTGACATGCTATTTAACAATATTACGAACTTTCCTTCGATAATATCGGTTTGATATAGCTTTAATTCATCAAGATAAATCGTCGCTTTAACCTGACCGCCACCTTTTTGCACATCGATATATTTAACACCAGCATGGTTTACTTGAGTTTTAGCTAATGGCTCAATAAACGAATCTGCGTTAAATACGACTTCGATTCGTGCCGGCTCCGCATAAGTTTTTACAACGGGTTGATTACTCAATGGATGATCAAAACCGAAGGTGAATTCAATTTCATCAGCGAGCAATGTATTGTAGTAAATGTCATTTAATTGACCCGCAGCAAAACTTGGCATGGCAGCTAAGGTAATGGCACCAGCAACAAAACCGTTAAACAGCACCTTTTTAACGGGTGCTAACACATGGCTATTGAAAAACTTCAAACTGATCATTAATTCCTTTGCCCCTTAAACTCTGTATCAATCATTGCTACCGTGGTCTCACGCTCAACCCAACAGCCTGCGCCATCAGGAATAAGCTCAACGATAATGATTTCTTCGTCTGCAACGCTGATAATTCGGCCATTATATAGCCCTAAATAACTGCCAATAGACACGCGGTGTAACGCATTGTCTCCGGATTCGACTAACGCCCACAATATCCCCTCTTCGCCAAGCGTGCCACGCATACTCAGAGTATCTAAGGCAAACTTTTCAAGTGGTTGTTTGCGGCGCCTCGGGTCTGGGTGTAAACAATCTGAAACTTGCTGCATCTTCTCCTGAATCGCTTCAGGCTTAGGTGCAACAAACGGGCTACGTAACGCAAACGCTGAATAATCGAAATGATTAAACTCGTGAATCGCAGGCATTGGCTTTATACGACTTGGTGTAGACGCTTTTACTTTATCTATATGGGCCTGTAAGTCTGTCTTGTCATCAAAACACCCTACTAGCAACAGCAGGGGCAAATATCGTAGTAAACGCATTACTCTGCTGTCTCCCTATACTTGTATGTTTTCGCCTGCAAGGTTAAGGTCAACGACCCCTCGTTTCCTTTTTTGTTGGCGTTGGTAATAGAAAAATCATGTAACGTAACAATTCGTGGCAACCCTGAGATCTTACTTACGAACTCACCAAAGTCGTGGTATGTTCCGCTAACTTGCACTTCGATCGGCAACTCAACGTAAAATTTTTGCTGTATTTCAGGTTGCCAATTTAGCTTTTTAAAATCCAACCTTGAGGTGGTGCCAACAAAGGTTATATCATCAAGCAAACCAGGGGTTTCATGACTCTCTGGAAGACGCTTAATTTGATTAGCAAACATCTCTTCGGCTTCTTCCATTTGATCACGGAACAACTCTAGGTTGGCAGAAACAAAGTACTTAGCTTCATAATCGGATTTTAGTTTTTGCTCCTGGGCAATTTCACGATCAAGCTCGGTAATTTTATCGCTGACCAAAATAAAGTAAGCGACGTAGCCGATGAACAACACCAAAACGACCGAGAGAATTATTTTTGCCGTTTTCGGCCACTGACCAATATTATTGAGGTCTAAGTCGTTTAATTCATTTAAATCAATATTCATTATCGACGACCTCCCTTCGCTGTCAGAGAATCGGCTTGCAATAAACCTTGAATGCGCAATGACATCTTAAAATCACTCAATAACTTACTGTCTTTACCGCTACTGCTAATAAATTGCAGCTCGGCATCAGCAAGCAGTGCAGAACTTTGCACTTCACGGATCATATTGGCTAAGTGGTTATTCGATTCGCTCTTACCTTCAAGCAACAATTGGTTGTCTTGTTTGGTTAACCGAGTTAAATACACCCCTGATGGCACAATTTTCGCGATTTCATCTAACACTTGAGTACCAACGTTACGACTTTTTTGTAGCTGCTCAATCAATGACATACGCTGAATAAGGTCGCGCTTTTTCTCTTCTAAGGTTTTTATTTCAGCAATACGCGCGTCGAGAATGCGAATTTCATTGGTCAAAAATTGGTTACGGGCACGTTGGCCATCAATTTTCGCTTGATAGTACTGGGCAAATAAAAACACACACAAGAAGGTTACAAGCGTTAAAAATAGCAACAGAGAAAAGAATTGTTTTTGCCTTAAGCGCTGTGCTTCTTCACGCCAAGGCAATAAATTTATATGTGGCATGGCGAAAAACTCCTCATCGCCAAACCTGTCGCCACCATTAATTGCGGTGCAACAAGCGCGAGTTCATCTTCATCAATATGCTGACTTATCAACATATCTTGAAATGGATTAGCAATAACTGCATGAATACCTAATTCAGCAGACAATAGCTCTTGAATATTTTCTAGTCCGGCTGTACCACCAGAAAGAACTAGATAGTCGAGTTTTTCTTTACCACTAAAGGTTAGGTACATTTGGATGGCACGACGTATCTGTTGAATCAACGTTGTTTGGAATGGGGCTAATACTTCAAATGTATAGGTTGGTGGCAATTCGCCAGCAATCTTTTCTTTTTCAGCTTCTTCAAACGACTTATTGTAATAAGAGACGATTGAGCGGGTGTATTGTTCTGAGCCAAACAACTGATCACGGCTGTAGATGTTGGTTTCCGATTCAACAACGGTAAACAGGGTCATGGTTGCGCCAATATCGATAAATGCGACCGTTTTATCGGCGATATCGTCCGGTAACGAAGATAGACACAAATCAGCAGCGCGACTTAATGCGTATGATTCAACATCGACCACTTTCGCCTTAAACCCCCCGGCATCAAGCGCTGCGACACGCGCTTCAACGGTGTCTTTTCGAGCAGCACTCAGCAATACGTTAACCTTACTTGGATCTGATTCATTGACGTCAAGCTTTTCAAAATCCAGACTCACTTCATCTAACGGGTATGGAATCAAACTGTCGGCTTCGATTTCAATTTGGCTGGCCAACTCATCGTCATTGAGGGACACATCCATGTAAATAAGCTTGGTAATAACGGTAGAGCCAGAAATAGCTACGGCGGCATTTTGTACGGAGGATACGACGCGCTTGCGTAGTTTGCGGATAATATTGCTAACCGCTTCGATATCTTGAATTTTGCGATCTACAACAACACCTTTGGGGATAGGCTCGACAGCATAAGCCTCAAGATGATAGCCATCTTTATCTTCACTGATTAATACTGCTTTGGCGGCATGCGAACCTATGTCTATGCCAACCATTTTAGTAGCGTTCTTATTCCATAGCTTACTAAGCATATCTTCCCATCAATTATTATTGTTATTTTAACTACGCTAACATTAAATCATATTATCGCTAAAAATACATTTATTACAGCGCTAATGTCGTTATACTGATAATATTAATCACAGTCTTTGAGAAATGGTAGTATTTTTGTGCAAATTTTCAAAAGGTTAGTCAAATTATTGGCAGCCCTTATGTTACTTGGCTTACTCACAGTAGGAGCATTGTATCTATACGTAAAAGACGATTTGCCGAGTGTTGAGGTATTGCGAGATATACAATTGCAAATCCCAATGCAAATTTATTCTGCCGAGGGTAAACTGATATCCCAGTACGGTACTAAGCGTCGTATTCCGGTTAAATTAGAAGACATGCCGGACAAACTTATTCAAGCGTTTCTCGCTACCGAAGACAATCGTTTCTATGAGCACTTTGGCGTTGACCCTATCGGTATGTTCCGCGCCGCATTTTTATGGGTAAGTACCGGTGAAATACAAGGTGGTGCGAGTACCATCACCATGCAAACCGCACGTAATTTCTTTTTAACCAGAGAGCAAAAAATTACCCGCAAGATACGAGAAATATTCATCTCGCTCCATATGGAGAGGCTACTCAGCAAGGACCAAATATTAGAGCTGTATTTAAATAAAATTGAGCTAAGTCATCGTGCGTTTGGTGTAGGTGCTGCAGCGCAAGTCTATTACGGCAAGCAACTTGATGAATTAACTCTTGGGGAAATTGCGGTTATCGCCGGCTTACCGAAAGCGCCAAGCACCTATAACCCGATTAGTAATCCCAAGCGCGCCAAGTTTCGTCGCACAACAGTGCTACAGCGTATGTTAGTAAGTGGTTACATCACCCAAGAAGAATTTAATCAAGCTAATAGTGAAGAAATCCACACTAAAAGACATGGTGTCGACATTCAGTTAAGCGCACCATATGTTGCCGAAATGGCCAATAAAAAAGTGCTTGAAATGTATGGTAGTGACTACGCTTACACCAAAGGTTTAAAAGTATATACAACCGTGCAATCTGAGCTACAAGTTGCGGCTCGAGATGCTGTGGTCAACAACATTTACGCCTACGATCAACGCCATGGCTACCGTGGACCTGTGCAATACTTGTGGTTAGCCGCAAAAGATAAAGTTATCACACTTAACAAAGCTAAAGACTACAAAGACGCCGAGGAGCTAGAATCATTTAAGCAAATGATCAATGCCCTTCCCGAGCTACCCGTTAGCAAAGATCGACAACTTGAAGCCATATCAGCGGTAGAGGCTTTCCGTGATTTACAGGCTGCATTAGTTATCAATGTTGCCGAAAAGAGCGCAGACATTATGACCACGAGTGGTGAGATGCTCACTCTTGATTGGGATGGATTGAAATGGGCACGTCGATTTATTGACGATAAAACACAAGGCCGGGCACCAACTAAGGCCGCAGATGTGGTACTCAGTGGTGAAGTTATTCTGATTCGCCCACTCAATGCGGACAGTTGGCAACTCAGTCAAGTTCCGGAGGTTTCAGCAGGTCTAGTCGCCATATCACCAGATAACGGTGCCATATTAGCCAGTATCGGGGGCTATAGTTTTAAGCAAAGTCAATTTAACCGTATTACCCAAGCTAATCGTCAGGTTGGTTCAAATATTAAACCGTTTGTTTATTCTGCCGCATTAAAACATGGTTATACGTTAGCATCGATCGTTAATGATGCGCCCATTAACCAATGGGATAAAAGCTCGGGTTTTGTTTGGCGTCCTAAAAATTCACCTGCCGTTTATGAAGGTCCACTGACGGTCAGAACAGGTTTAGCAAAGTCGAAAAACGTTATGTCAGTGAGGTTACTAAGAGGCATTAAAATCAATAACCTTATTGATCACCTGATAAAATTTGGCATCGATCGCAGCGCTTTACCAAAGAACGAATCGATAGCGTTAGGATCACCGTCTTTTACACCGTTACAAGTGGTTACCGGCTATTCTGCCTTTGCTAACCAAGGTTTTTTAATAGCACCATACATTATTGAGCGTATCGAAGATGCTAATGGTGAAATACTATATCAAGCTGAACCAAAGATAGCCTGCTTAGAGTGTGAGCAAGCGCAATTGCAGTATGCTAGTGATTTCGATCCCAATAGCCAAATCGATGTCAACTTACTCACTAAGCCAGTGGCACCACGTATTTTATCACGTGGTAATGCGTTTTTAGTCACCGAAGCGATGAACAGCGTGATTTGGGGTGGCGGTGGCGACTGGTCGAAAGGCACCGGCTGGAGCGGTACAGGTTGGCGCGCAAAAGCGCTTAAACGTCGTGATATCGCTGGCAAAACAGGAACAACTAACGAGTCTAAAGATGCTTGGTTTACAGGCTTTAGCCGACACCTAGCCGCAAGCAGCTGGATAGGCTTTGACGATCCGAGTCGTAACCTTGGTCGTACTCGTGTGAACCGAAATATGGGCAAGAAACAAACTGCGGGCGCTGAAGCTGGTGCTAACGCCGCTCAGCCTGCTTGGATTGCCTTTATGCAACAAGCGCTAACACAGTATCCTTATGCACCATTTCCTCGTCCCGATGATATTGTTTCAATAAGAATTGATAAAAAAACAGGTAAGCGTACCAATAAAACCGATTCAAGCACTCGTTTTGAATATTTTATTCAAGGGACTGAACCACAAGAATGGGTCGTTGAAGACAATATTGAAGAAATTTTACAGCCGGAATTAAGTCCAAGTGAGGAAGAAATATTCTAAGCCAGCTCCGACTTGCTCAGCATCCGCAGCGTTGATTTAAATGAAAACGCCGACCTAGAACCTTCATCTAGGGCGAGTTTTATCAGCATCACATGCTACGCTGCTGCAATTGCTTGGTTGCACCTTTAAACCAGTGAAAATGTTTATCTTAAATGAGCCTTCAAGCAACTCTTGTATGCTCGGTTGAGGTTGTGTTTTTATATCGAGTGACCACTTTCAAGCAAAATCGTCTATGCTTTTTTAACATAAACAACAAAAATGCTTGGAGTGGCAATGGACCCGGTAGAAACAACAGAACCCATTGAAAATATTGAGAGTATGGTCGTACAAAGCGTGCAAGGTCATCTCGATGCCTTTATTCAATGGTTAATGAGTTTTTCCGTGACCTTAGTCGCTGCATTCGTCGTTTTATGGATTTCTTTTTGGCTTGTTAAACGCATTCTCAACTTTTTAGATGCAGCAATGACTCGACGAAAAGTTGAGATCACCCTACATAAATTCTTACTCAACATTATTAGTCTCGCTTTAAAAGCGATTTGCTTGATTATCTTTGCCTCAATGATTGGCGTTGAGACGGCATCTCTGATTGCTTTGCTTGGTGCGGCGGGCTTAGCGGTTGGTTTAGCGATACAAGGTAGTTTAGCGAACTTCGCCGGCGGTATTATCATTCTCTTCTTCCGTCCATTTAAAGCTGGTGATGTTATTCAAGCGCAAGGCTTTACCGGTAAAATTGAAGAGATTCAGATCTTTAATACAATACTCATCACCTTTGATAACCGAAAGATATTCATTCCTAATGGCATGCTATCTAACGGCTGTTTAATTAATGACTTTGCGCACCCTACACGACGCGTCGACATGCGTTTTGGCGTGAGTTATAGCGATTCCATTCCGCATGTGCGACAAGTAATCAGCAGTGTACTCGATGCCGATGAACGAATTCTAAAAACACCACCCCCTGACATATTCGTCGTTGAACATGGCGCGAGCTCGGTCAATTTTGTGGTTCGCCCATGGGTAAGGACAGAAGATTATTGGCCTGTTTATTTTTCGGTCCATGAAGAACTTAAATTAGCATTTGATAAAGAAGGGATTAGTATTCCTTTCCCACAAACAGATGTACATATTATTGCGCAACCAAATAACAGCATCACAAATGCCCCACCTTCGCCATAGGTTCAGTGCGGGGCAACAAAAACCCGCACGAAAATTACATCTTGGTGACAGTTTTTTCAAAGGCACTACGTATAATAGCTCCCGAATGATTTTTCATTCGTTTTCTCTCCCTGAGATATCCCTTTTTATTTTGCCCTACAATCTTGTAGGGCTTTTTTTTATCTGCGAAAATGTCGCATCGACAGCAAATTATTTACTTGCATGAAAAAATCCATCTATAGCCTCATTTTACTATCCCTTTCAGTAACAAGCGCAACCGTAGCTAATGAACAGCAAAACAACGACTTGGTCAATGCTTTTGCTGAGCAACATCAACAGCTAATGCCTAAAGTTGCTGTTGCTGATATGTATGCCGGATGCCTGTTGGCAAAACAACAAACTCCGCCGTCGATGGCTGAATTGATTTTAAAGACCGATAAAAAAGAGTTGGCGGACAACCTTATCAACTGCTTAGGCGATAGTTCGCTCGCATCGGATGTTGCCCTTAATAGTGGAATCCGCGCCTGCTTTTTAGATCAAATGAGCAACCTTGAAGCTGACCAGCGCCAGCAAAACATGCAACAAGTTGAAGCAGCGATCACACAGCTCCCTCGTGCTGAGCGACAAAAAAGTTTCACTCAATGTGTCAATAACCAAACGCTCAAATATCTGTCGCCAACGACACCATAGTTAGCTGATATTAAGGTAATAAACGTGATACAAGATAAGCAGGTTATTCGCCTAACCAAACTGTTGGCTAGATGCTTGAATTCACCCATAAGATTGCTAACATATCGCCTTTATCATTCTTATGCTGTTTACCGTTTACTATGCTGAATAAAAACTTCATCACTAACTTTACTGCGGCAATGATCACCTTATTGGGCTATGTCATTGCTAACGATTTATTGTTTTGGGTTGGCGTGTTTGCTTTATCAGGTGCAATAACCAATACCTTAGCTGTGCACATGCTATTTGAAAAAATACCTTTTCTCTATGGGTCTGGTGTTATTCCCGCACGATTTGAAGATTTTAAGCTAGGTATTCGTGAATTGATGATGAATCAATTCTTTACCAATGAAAATATCGATCGATTTTTGACTGAGCAAAATGGTGACGGTTTACAAATCGATCTTGCGCCAGTAATCGAGCAGGTTGATTTAGAACCCGCCTTTGACTCGTTAGTTAACACTATCGAACAATCGTCATTTGCTAGTATGTTAGCGATGCTTGGCGGGCGCGAAGCATTATTACCTTTAAAACAGCCCTTTATTGAAAAAATGCAACGCTATTTACTTAAGCTAAGTAACAACGAACAGTTAACCAACGCCGTAAAACAACAGCTTGAGCAACCTAAAGTGCTCGACACGGTGCGTGAGAAGGTTGCTGCGATTATCGATAAGCGCTTAGATGAATTAACGCCACAGTTGGTCAAGCAAATAATTCAAGATATGATCCGCAAGCACCTCGGCTGGCTAGTGGTTTGGGGTGGTGTGTTTGGTGGTTTGATTGGCTTAATCAGCAGTTATATCATCACCCTGTAATAGTGAGCTAACATTAGCGCTACAGGCATCCTTGAATGGTTTATTAAAAACACCATGAAAAGCTCGCATTCACCAACAAATTTTTCGATCTTTGCGGCTTAATTTTCATCGCTTTGTGGTATAGTCTAAGCGATTACTAACAACAGCTTATATTTGTTTTAACAAGCAATAAATAAAAGCAAATTTTCATACTGGGAAAACAACACTATGTTCGGTAACCTTTCAGCACTTCCGGCCGACCCTATCCTTGGTTTGTTGGCAAAATACAGACTTGATCAAAACCCTAAAAAAATAGACCTTGGCGTAGGTGTTTATAAAGATGAGCAAGGTCATACCGCAATTTTAGATTGCGTTAAAACCGCTGAAAAATTCCGTTTCGAAAACGAAGACACCAAAGTGTATATTGGCCCAACCGGTTCGCCGCTGTTTAACGAGAAAATGACCGAGTTGGTATTTGGTGAACATAAAGTGATCAGTGAAAACCGTGTACGTACGGTATCGGCGCCAGGCGGTACAGGTGCATTGCGCGTTGCAGCCGAGTTTATTCGTGCATGTAAAAGTGGCGCAACGATTTGGGTTAGCGATCCAACATGGGCAAACCATACGGGTCTGTTCCAAGCATCTGGACTCAACGTAAAAACCTACCCTTATTATGACTTTGAAAATAAAAACCTAAAATTTGACGAAATGAAAGCGACGTTAGCAACGGTTGCTGCTGACGACGTTGTGCTATTGCACGCATGCTGTCACAATCCAAGCGGTATGGATTTGAATCAACAGCAATGGCAAGAAATTGTTGAGCTCACCAAGCAACAAGGTTTTACCCCTCTTATTGACATGGCCTACCAAGGCTTTGGTGATGGCTTAGATGACGACGCATACGGCGTTCGCTTAATGGCAGACAACGTTGATGAGATGATCCTAGCAAGCTCTTGTTCAAAAAACTTTGGTTTATATCGTGAACGCATCGGTGCCTGTTCAATTATTGGTAAAGATGTGGCAACAACAGACATCGCCAACTCAGTATTATTAAGTGTGGTACGTTGTATTTATTCTATGCCGCCAGCACACGGTGCCGCAATTGTTGAAACCATCCTTAATTCAACTGAATTAACTGGCCAATGGCATCAAGAGTTGGCAGAAATGCGTAACCGCATTAATGGTAACCGCCAGTTGTTAGTTGATAAGTTACTCGAACAAGGCGTAGCACGTGACTTTAGCTTTATTACTGAGCAAAAAGGCATGTTCTCCTTCCTAGGTATTACCCCAGAACAAGTGCAACGCTTGCAAGATGAATTCAGCATCTACATGGTCGGCTCAAGCCGTATGAGTATTGCAGGCATTGCTAAGTCAAATGTTGACTACTTAGCGCAGAGTATCGCTAAGGTTCTATAAAGATTATCCTTTATTGCTAAAAAAGCTTCTTTCGAGAAGCTTTTTTTATGTCCGTAATGGGCGTCGGGTCAGGACTATCTATAGATAAAAAACACATCTTGATTGTTAATTGACCAACACTGAAATTGCCGTTAAGTTAGAATTTCCAATAATAAGAATAACGGTACCTTTATGGCAAACAGCAGTCATCATAGCAATACCGATGAGCGTAACGAGCACATTAAAGTAAACATCAATGGCGAGTTAGTGGATCGCCATCAAGCCAAAATTTCGGTGTTTGATTCTGGCTTTATTTTAGGTGATGGAGTGTGGGAAGGTCTGCGCCTACATCATGGTAAATTACCTTTCATCGACAAACATATGCGTCGTTTATTCGATGGTGCCAAAGCGCTCGATTTGGACATAGGTATTAGCAAAGAAGAATTAGTCGAACGGATCTTACAAACCTGCCATGTCAATGATATGAGCGATGATGTACATATTCGGGTGATGGTATCGCGCGGTGTAAAATCGACACCGTATCAAGATCCACGCGTTACCATTTCATCAGCAACCATCGTTATTATTCCCGAGTATAAACAGCCCGCAGCACAAACATTAGCAGCGGGATTAAATTTATACACAGTGTATGTGCGCCGTGGTGCGCCCGATGTGCAAGATCAAAAACTTAACACTCATTCCAAGCTCAATTGTATTTTTGCCTGCATTCAAGCCACCAAAGCGGGTGCTGATGAGGCTCTGATGCTAGATCCACACGGCTTTGTGTCAACGTGTAACTCAACACATTTCTTTATTGTCCGCGATAATGAGGTATGGACTTCGACCGGTGACTACTGTCTTGCCGGTATTACTCGAAGTAACGTCATCAACCTTTGCCGGCAAATAGGCATAAAGGTTCATCAAAAAAACTTTACTCTCGCTGACGTCTATGCGGCGGATGAAGCCTTTGTGACTGGTACATTTGCCGGCGTCACCCCAGTCAACTCGGTAGATGGTCGCAACATTGGCGACTTCGCAGAGCATGGTAAAGGTGAAATGGTAAGTCGCCTGCAACACGCATATCAACAGCTGATAAAAAATGAGTGCCGCTAATGGGCAAAATATAAGTGGAGGAATATCCTGCTATGACTCTCAATATTGCCATGTGGTCGGGGCCGCGCAATATCTCAACAGCAATGATGCGTTCATTTGAAAATCGCGACGACACCTGTGTTATTGATGAACCGTTTTACGGTTATTATCTAAAACAAACCGGTGCTGATCACCCTCTTGCAGAGCAAGTTATCGCCTCACAACCAACGCGCTGGCAAGACGTTAGCGCACAGTTAATCAGCAATAAGACACAACCAATATGCTATCAGAAGCTGATGACGCATCACATGCTCGATGATATTGACTTACAGTGGTGCAAGCAATTACGACATTGCTTTCTCATTCGCGATCCCAAACAGGTGATCCACTCCTACTTACAAAAAATGCCCAGCGTCTGTGATGACGATATTGGCATCATCAAGCAATGGCGGCTCTATCAGCAACTTGCTGACATCACCAAACAGCGTATGCCGATAATAGACAGTAACGACATACTCAAGGCTCCCAAGACCATGTTGCAAAAACTCTGTGAACAACTCGACATTCACTTTGATGAAAAGATGCTCAACTGGCCCAAGGGGAAACGCGATAGTGATGGCGTTTGGGCAAGTCACTGGTATAAAAATGTCGAAAATTCCACTGGCTTTAGTCGTTACAGCTATAGCGACACTTCGCTACCGAACGAATTAGGTGCGATGCTAGAGCGCAACAACGATTATTATCAGCAAATGTATGAAAAACGCATTAAAATATAGGCTAGCCATTTTTCCATTGGCTATTTTGCTTTAAAATATAAGGTTAACTCAGTCAATAACACCTAATAAGGAATCATTGTGACCGTTCCTGGAAACCTGTTTATTTTGTCTGCGCCTAGCGGTGCTGGAAAATCTAGTCTCATTAAAGCGCTACTTGCTGAACAAAGTACTCGCCCAATGCAAGTATCCGTTTCCCATACCACTCGAGCGCCACGTCCAGGTGAAGAAAACGGTGTGCACTATCATTTTGTCAGTAAACAAGAGTTCGAACAGCGCATTAGCAATGGTGAATTCTATGAGTGGGCTGAAGTTTTTGGTAACTACTATGGTACTAGCGAATCTGCTATCGACGCACAATTACAACAAGGTATCGATGTATTTCTTGATATCGATTGGCAAGGTGCGCAGCAAGTTCGCCTGAAAAAGCCACAAGTAACAACGATTTTTATTTGCCCACCGTCAAAACAAGAATTAGAGCAACGTTTGCGCAACCGTGGTCAGGACAGCGATGAGGTTATCAGTGACCGTATGGCACAAGCGAAATCGGAATGTTCTCACTACCAAGAGTTTGACTACATTGTCGTTAATGATAATTTTGAACAAGCATTGACCGATTTAAAGGTAATTATTGCCAATCAGCGCTTAAAGCAATCACAGCAAGCGATTCAGCATCAGGCGCTATTTAACGCCCTGCTTGAAGAGTAACAAACTGATTTTATTTAAATATTATAATCACGCAATGACAAGAAAGTGCTGGGCAGATAAAATTTTCGACAAGCGCTCTGTTATCGTTACTTTTTCGATCGACTTTATTGCCTAAGGATCAATAAAGATCTGGCATAAAATTATACGATTTAGTAAACTATAGGACTTATTGATTTAATTTAGCTTTTTTGGAGTAAGTAAATGGCTCGCGTTACTGTTGAAGATGCAGTGGAAAAGGTTGGTAACCGTTTTGATCTTATCCTTATTGCCTCGCGTCGTGCACGTCAAATCGCTACAGGCGGTAAAGATCCATTGGTTGAAGTAGAGAACGACAAACCAACGGTACTAGCGCTTCGAGAAATCGAACAAAACCTTATCAACAACGACATTATGGACAATGCTGATCGTCAAGAACAGGTTCAGCAAGAATCTGCAGAATTAGCAGCTGTTGCCGCTATCGTTGGTAATCAGGTATAAGCTAGGTTAACTCACCTTTAGCTAAGTTTTTTGAGAAAGCCAATGACCTACGTCATTGGCTTTCTTTTAGTTTATAGCTACTGGTCTGCCCCGTTTATGTAGCTTGCACAGCACCGATGATGAGGGTATCTTTATATTAAGTCTGGCAATGACTCTGACTTAATTGATATCCCTGCTATAGGAACAAGGTGGGATACCGTTTGCGAATAGATATCTTGCGGCGACCACGCACACAACAGCTAACATAGATGCCGCTTTTTCTCTCATATCTGTTTTATCGTACCACTTGGTATTGTTTGGCTTTGGAGCGCTAGGTGTATCTTTTTGAACCATTAAAAAAACTCGCAGAAACCTATTTATCGCCTGAGCAAATTGAATTGCTGAAGAAGGCGTACATCGTCGCGCATGACGCACACGATGGTCAAATGCGCTCGAGTGGCGACCCTTATATAACTCACCCTGTTGCCGTCGCACGTAACTTGGCAGAAATGCACCTAGATCATGAAACATTAATGGCCGCTCTTTTACACGATGTTATTGAGGATACTGAAGTAACCGGTGACGAGTTGGCTGAAATGTTCGGCAATACGGTTGCAGAGCTGGTTGAAGGGGTCAGTAAACTCGACAAATTAAGCTTTAGTAACAAGCAAGAAATGCAGGCGGAAAACTTCCGCAAAATGATCATGGCCATGGTACAAGATATTCGCGTTATCTTGATTAAACTTGCCGATCGTACTCACAATATGCGCACCTTAGGCGCACTGCGTCCTGACAAACGTCGCCGCATCGCTCGTGAAACCTTAGAAATTTATGCACCAATTGCCAATCGCCTTGGTATTCATGGCATTAAAAATGAGTTGGAGCTGTTAGGCTTTGAAGGTCTCTACCCAATGCGCTATCGCGCCCTTAAGGCGGCCGTCAGCCAAGCTCGAGGTAACCGCAAAGAAATCATCGATAATATTCGTGAAGAAATTGCTACTCGCTTAGAAGAATCAGGCATTGAAGCGCAAGTGATTGGCCGTGAAAAGCATCTATACTCCATCTATCGTAAAATGCTCAATAAAGAGCTGATGTTCAATGAAGTGATGGACATTTACGCGTTTCGTATTATTGTCGATAATAAATTCGATACCTGTTACCGCGCTCTTGGCGCCGTGCACAACTTATTTAAGCCGATTGAAACCCGCTTTAAAGACTACATCGCCATCCCTAAATCTAATGGTTACCAGTCTCTGCATACCTCGCTCATAGGCCCACACGGTATTCCTGTGGAAATCCAAATTCGTACCCAAGATATGGATCAAATGGCCGATAAAGGGGTAGCCGCACATTGGCTCTACAAACAACAAGGTGACGATTCGGGCACAACGGCACAAGTGCGCGCCCGCAAGTGGATGCAAAGCTTAATGGAGCTACAGCAAAGCGCAGGTAGCTCATTTGAATTTATTGAGAACGTAAAAACCGATTTATTTCCAGAAGAAATATACGTGTTCACCCCTGACGGTAAGATTATTGAGTTACCAATGGGCGCAACAGCGGTTGATTTCGCCTATGCGGTACATACCGATGTCGGTAATAGCTGTGTTGGCGCCAAAGTCTCTCGTAAACCGTATCCACTGCGCAAACCGCTGGAATCTGGGCAAACAATTGAAGTCATCACCTCAACAGGTGCTCGTCCCAATGCCACTTGGCTCAACTTTGTCGTCACTGCAAAAGCGCGCCTGCAAATTCGTAACTACTTGCGCTCAATGGAGCAAAATGAATCGCTTAACCTCGGTCGACGCTTGTTAACCCACGCATTAGCACCAACCAAGTTAGAAGAGATCCGCGAAGATATCATTCATGAGGTAGTGACCGAAGCCGGCTATAAGAACCTTGATGAGCTGATGATAAACATTGGTTTAGGTAACGTGTTAAGTATTGGTATTGCCCGCCGTCTCACCGGTGACTTTACTAATGAAAGTCATGAACCAAGTTATGGTAAGGCAAAAATGCCAATCAAAGGTTCTGAGGGCATGTTGGTTACCTATGGTAAATGCTGTCATCCGATTCCTGGAGACGATATCGTTGCTTATATCAGTTCAGGTAAAGGCTTGATGGTACATCAAGATGGCTGTCGCAATATCAAAGGTCGAGAAAAAGAGCTCGGTAAATTCTTCCCGGTAAAATGGGATAGCGATATCGACCATGAGTTTTTAGCCGCACTGCGCGTTGAAATTATCAACCACCAAGGTGCTCTGTCTAAGTTGACCTCGATTATTACCAAAGCCGATTCTCATATCCGTACCTTGTATACTGAAGAGAAAGACTCTAACTTATACTTAATCACTTTTGAGATAACGTGTAGAGATCGCATACACATTGCTAACATCATTAAAAAAATCAAAATAATACCTGATGTTCAACGCGTTTTCAGACCGAGAAAATAACAACACAGATTACTGAGTAAGCTATGAAAACAATTATTACTACAGACAAGGCACCAAGTGCTATCGGTACTTACAGCCAAGCAGTAAAAGTTCACAATACCGTGTATCTATCAGGGCAAATCCCGTTAGAGCCGCAAACTATGACCGTTGTTGATGGCGGCTTTGCAGAGCAAACACACCAAGTATTTAAGAACCTACAAGCCGTTTGTGAAGCCTCCGGTGGCGATCTAAATGACATGGTTAAAGTCAACATTTACATGACAGATTTGGATAACTTTGCCATTGTTAATGACATTATGAGTCAGTATTTTCAACAACCATATCCAGCACGTGCCGCTATCGGTGTAAAACAGCTACCTAAAGGCGTTGCGATTGAAATTGACGGCGTGCTTGAATTACCAAACGTGAACTAAACACATGACCCCAGAAAGACATAAACGTATCTTAGACATGCTTAACAAACGTCAGGTTGATTTAACCGTCGTTATGGAAGGCGTGCATAAACCACACAATCTAGCAGCGGTTATTCGTACTTGTGATGCTATCGGTGTTAACGATGTCCACGCTGTATGGAAAAATGAGCGCATGCGCGTGGGTGGTGGCACCGCACTCGGTTCACAAAACTGGGTTAACCTACATAATTACGACAGCACCAAAGATGCCCTAACCCGCTTAAAGCAATCGGGACATCAAATTTTGGTGACTAACTTGTCTGATACGGCAGTCGATTTTCGTGAAATAGATTACACCAAACCAACCGCCATTATTTTGGGTCAAGAAAAGTTTGGCGCTTCCGATGAGGCCTTGGCTATGGCTGATCAGGATATTATTATTCCTATGGTCGGCATGGTACAGTCTTTAAATGTCAGTGTCGCTTGTGCGGTTACCTTGTATGAAGCCCAACGCCAACGTCAGTTAGCGGGCATGTACGATAGCCCATCAAAAGTCAGCGATGAGCAGCGTAATCGAATTTTATTTGAAGGCGGTCACCCAATCTTTGCCGAAGCCTGCAAGCGCAAAGGCTTACCGTATCCACACATTGATGACGATGGCGAAATTGTTGCCGATGAGTCATGGTGGCAAAAAATGCAAATGAATAAAGAAGCTTGGCAGGATCTAGACGACTAATGACCACAGCGGTAAGCGAAGGATTGCAAAGTCTGGCCAATATTCCAGTCACTGTATTAAAAGGCGTCGGTCCTAGCATCGCCGCCAAACTGGAAAAGCTTGGCCTGCACAGTTTACAAGATTTACTGTTTCACTTGCCACTGCGCTATGAAGATCGCACCCGCATTTATCAAATTCGCGATTTAATCCCTGGCATTCATACCAGCGTAATAGGCACTGTTGTCGATAGTCAAATTCAATTTGGAAAGCGCCGCATGCTCTTGGTACGCATCAACGATGGCAGTGGCGAGCTAACACTGCGGTTTTTCCATTTTTCTGCTGCACAAAAAGCCAATTTAGCACCGGGCAAAATGCTACGTTGCTTTGGCGAAATTCAACGTGGCGGTCGCGGTTTCGAAATCATTCACCCTGAATATAAATCAGCCGAAGAAGACGCTGAAGCAGTGGCCGTAGAAGAAACCTTAACACCGGTTTATCCAACCACCGACGGCTTGCGGCAAATCAGTATTCGCAATATTTGTGAGCAAGCATTACAGCGACTCGATCGCGGTTCCGTAGAAGAGCTCCTACCGAGTCACATGCAAAATGATGGTTTAACCTTGGCGCAAGCGATTAAGCTACTTCACAAACCAACACCGGATGTATCAACAAGTTTATTCGAACAAGGTCGCCACCCTGCACAAATACGATTAATTCGCGAAGAGCTGCTTGCCCATAACCTCAGCATGCTTAAGTTACGTCAGTCCAGCGACAAGCACCCTGCTAAGGCAATACAGATAGATAGCGAACTCGAACAACGCTTTTTAGATTCATTACCGTTTTCGCCCACCAATGCACAGCAACGCGTCGTCAATGATATTCGTCAAGATCTGCAACGGGATATCCCGATGATGCGCTTAGTTCAAGGTGACGTTGGCTCAGGTAAAACCCTAGTCGCGGCACTAGCAGCCCTTACAGCTATTGGTCAAGGATTTCAGGTAAGCCTTATGGCCCCCACCGAAATCCTTGCTGAGCAGCATGCCATTAATTTTGGCAAATGGTTTGAGCCGCTAAATATTCGCGTTGGTTGGCTAGCCAGTAAAGCTAAGGTGAAACAAAAGCGCGAAACTCTGGCTGCCATTGCATCTGGTGAGATCCAAATGGTGGTGGGTACCCATGCGCTGTTTCAAGAGCAAGTACAGTTTCACAATATGACATTAATGATCATTGATGAACAACACCGTTTTGGCGTGCAGCAACGTTTAGAGCTGCGCGAAAAAGGCAAGTTTGATAACTGTTATCCCCATCAGTTGATCATGACGGCAACACCAATTCCGCGCACCTTAGCAATGACCGCCTACGCCGATTTAGACACCTCCATTATCGATGAGTTACCGCCCGGCAGGACACCGATAAAGACCGTGGCGATAGCCGACTTACGTCGCGATGATGTCATTGAACGGGTGCGCCTAAATTGTCTCAACGAAAATCGCCAAGCTTACTGGGTCTGTACCCTGATAGAAGAATCCGAAGTACTGCAATGCCAGGCTGCCGAAGATACCGCCGAATACCTACAGCAGCAATTAGGTGAGTTAAAAGTCGGCTTAGTGCACGGAAAAATGAAAGCGGCTGAAAAGCAAGCGGTAATGGACAAATTTAAAGATGGTGATATCCATTTACTGGTTGCCACGACAGTTATTGAAGTTGGGGTTGACGTTCCTAACGCCAGCTTGATGATCATTGAAAACCCAGAGCGCTTAGGCTTAGCACAACTGCATCAATTACGCGGGCGTGTGGGCCGAGGTAGTGTCGCTTCTCATTGTGTATTAATGTACAAGTCGCCTCTATCAAAAACCGCCACCAAACGTTTAGGCGTACTACGCGAGTCCAGTGACGGTTTTTACATTGCCCAGCGCGACTTAGAAATTAGAGGTCCAGGGGAGTTACTCGGCACCCGGCAAACAGGTTTGGCCGAACTAAAGATTGCCGATTTAGTGCGAGATGGCGATTTAATTCCCGACATCCAACAGCAGGCTTATTTGCTGTGGAAACAATACCCCGCAAACAGCCAAAGGTTGATTAACCGTTGGTTAGCGAATAAAGAGCAGTATTCAAATGCCTAACTTGGCATCCATGTTTGCGGCTTGAGTTGATACGCATAAAACACGCCTAGTTCGCAGGAAAACAATTAATTCATCACGGCTTAATAACTCGTTTGCTATAATTTGGCTAGCGTTTGGTTGGTTAATATTATTGCTATCGACCGTGGTGCTAACAGTGATCACTTATCAAGCGTTTGTATTGTTTCTAGGCAATTAAGCTCGCCAGCACGCTAATTATCTACCACTAGGCTTGACTTGAGCACAATTATCGCTAGTTTTAGCTATGCTTTCTCTACGACTTCAACCTTAAGGCGATTTATGATTCTTTTGCTGCGGATCATCGACAAGTACTGGTACTGGGTGACTTTCCTCATTATGGCGCTTATCGCGTTGTTATCTTTATACCCTCTGGATAGTTTACCGCCAGTACCGGGTAGTGACAAAACCCATCATTTCATTGCCTATGCTGCGCTCGCTTTTCCTGTTGCGCTAAGCAAGCCTAAATCTTGGTGGTATGTCATTGTCGCTATTATTGCCTTTGGCGGAATTATTGAATTAATCCAACCCTACGTAAATCGCTATGGCGAATGGGCAGATATGAGTGCCAACAGCTTAGGTGTGCTGGTAGGGATCATTTTAGCAACAGCAATGAAAGCCATATTCAAATATCAGCATGGCAGCAAAGTTAATTCGAAGGTCAAATAAAAGCTCGCTCCAAAGGTTGTAAAAACCACTTCCATGTCGATGTAACCTCTACTTTCACGACAAAATTGTTTTCCCTAGGCGCCATATTCCAGTACACTTAGGGACACTATTTACTATTGGTAAAACAAGCAGCAGCATGAGCAACGACAACAAAGATACCACCCATTTTGGCTATAAAACCATTAACAGCCAAGACAAAGAATCTATGGTCGCCAGTGTTTTTCACTCGGTAGCCAAACAATATGATGTAATGAATGATTTAATGTCGCTTGGTATCCATCGCTTATGGAAACGTTTCACCATTGATGCCAGTGGTGTCCGTCCAGGCAACACCATCTTAGATCTCGCTGGTGGCACCGGCGACTTAACCGCTAAGTTTTCTAAACTGACGGGACCGCAAGGTAAGGTCATTCTTGCTGATATTAATTCATCAATGTTGCAAGTTGGCCGAGATAAATTACGTGATCGCGGCATTGTTGGTAATGTTGAATACGTGCAAGCCAACGCAGAAGCACTGCCATTTGAAGACAATACCTTTGATATTGTTACCATCGCTTTTGGCTTACGTAATGTAACCAATAAAGACAAAGCGTTAGCGTCAATTTTTCGTGTATTAAAGCCTGGCGGCCGTTTGCTGGTGCTGGAATTCTCAAAGCCAGAGCATGACTTACTGAATAAAGCCTACGACTTTTATTCATTCAATATTTTACCGAAAATGGGTGAGCTAGTCGCCAAAGACGGCGAAAGCTATCAGTATCTAGCTGAGTCTATTCGCATGCACCCAGATCAAGAAACCTTAAAGCAAATGATGGACAACGTTGGCTTTGAGCAAACCAGTTACCACAACCTTACCGGTGGTATCGTCGCATTACACAAAGGCTACAAGTTTTAATGTTAAGCGCCGATACGCCAAATGCCGTGCAGCAATTAATGCCCAAACAGGTATTAACCGCGGTACTTGAGCAACTGATCAACAAAACGATTGATTTAGATGATAAGGCGCGCAAGTACCTAGAGGTCATTAACCATAATAGCCTTACGGTATTAATCAACGAGCTAGGGTTCCCGATTACCTTACATGTCGCTGATGGCCACATCAGCGTCATTGCCAACAAGCTTAGTGACGATTGCTTGATTGCCTGTAGCTTGCAAACATTAACTAAGTTACAACAAGCATCGTTAATCCCTCAGCTTATCAAATCAGGCGAGTTAGACATTGTTGGTGATGTCAAAATAGCCCAGCAATTTGCCTCAATTACCGAAAGGTTAAATATTGACTGGGGTACCCTACTCGCTGGACGAATTGGTGACGTACCTACTCATCAATTGCAAAAGTTGGCAAACGTATTAAAACAGAAATTCAGCTTTGCCAAACAACAAATAGGCGAAGATGCCAGTGAGTTTGTACTTCATGAGGCAAGATTAGCAGTGAGCACTAACGAAGTTGAGCAATTCAATCAGCAAGTTGCAGAGCTTGCTCAACAAGTTGATAGTCTAATCAGTCGCTTTCAATCGCTTAGGCATAAGTAAGCTCGCCTCGCCGAGTACTTAGAGCTAAGTTTTGCAACAACAAAAAAGAGTCTTTTTCGTGCGCAGCAAACGTTTATACCACATTGTTAAAACATTTCTTACCTATGGCCTAGATGAGCTAATTCCCAAAGAAAAGTTACCTTGGGTCGCCAAGCTCACACGGATGTCGTTATTCTGGCTACGCAATAAACACAAAGACAAACCCATAGAACAGCGTTTTCGCCTGGCAATTGAATCTCTCGGTCCAGTATTTATCAAGTTTGGGCAAATGTTGTCGACCCGACGCGATCTCTTGAGCCCAGAATTTGCTGCCGAATTAGCGCTATTACAAGATAAAGTTAGCGCCTTTGACTCAGATATAGCAAAGCAAATCATCATTGATAACATTGGCGAGGACACCTTTTCTCAACTATTCAGCGACTTTTCCGCACAACCACTAGCATCCGCTTCGATTGCACAGGTACATACTGCCACTATGACATTGCCTGACCAACCGGCTAAAGAAGTGGTTCTTAAAGTGATTCGCCCCAACATTGATCAAGTCATTGCTGCCGATTTAAGCGTCATGCACTCATTTGCGTCGCTACTTCGTCGCTTTTATCACGAAGGCAAACGCTTACGCCCAGTAGAGGTGGTTAATGAGTACAAAAAAACCATAATTGATGAGCTGGATTTATTGCGCGAAGCGGCAAATGCCATTCAATTGAAGCGCAACTTTGAAGGCGATAAAGTTCTTTACGTGCCAGACGTCTACAGTGAATATTGCAGTAAAGATGTTATGGTAATGGAACGCATCTATGGTGTTGGTGTTGGCGAAGTAGACAAGCTCAAAGAGTTAGGTGTGAATATGCAATTACTTGCCGAGCGCGGTGTTGAAGTGTTCTTTACCCAAGTGTTTCGCGATAGTTTTTTTCATGCAGATATGCACCCTGGCAATGTATTTGTCGACGTTAGCGATGTCAACGATCCAACATGGATAGCTATCGACTGCGGTATTGTCGGTACCCTCAACAAGGATGATAAACGTTATCTGGCTGAAAACTTTGTTGCCTTCTTCAACCGTGACTACCATCGTGTAGCACAGCTGCACGTCGATTCCGGCTGGGTACCTAGAGAAACAAGTGTCGATGAATTTGAGTCCGCCATCCGCACCGTGTGCGAGCCGATTTTTGAAAAGCCATTAGCGGAAATATCCTTTGGCCAGGTATTGATAAATCTTTTTAGTACCGCACGCCGCTTTAATATGGAAGTACAGCCACAACTGGTGTTATTGCAAAAGACCTTGCTCTATATTGAAGGGTTAGGTCGCCATTTATACCCGCAGCTCGACTTATGGCAAACCGCAAAACCATTCTTAGAAGAATGGGTAAAAGAGCAAATGGGCCCTAAAGCGTTACTTCGCTCAATTAAGCAAAACTTACCATATTGGGCTGAAAAAATGCCGGAACTACCAAATATGGTTTATCAATATTTGCAAACAGGACACCATAGCGCCCTTGAACAGCAACGTATTTTAGCGCAGCTACAACACCGCCAACAGCGCCAATTTAAACGCTTGCTAACGGGCATTATAGGCTCAACCATTACCTTAGCAAGTGCCATATTATTTGGCTTTGGTCAGCAAAACATTGCTATTGCCGGGGCGGTGCTAGGGGCAATAGTGCTACTCTGGGCAACCAAGAAGGTATAGGCCTGTTGCACATCAATTTAGGTAAAAACGAGCTTTGTACCTCGTTGTCCTGTCGAGTGTGCGAACTAAGGGTTATGTTTTTTAATAACTATTAATTACCTATTTTGAAAATAGCCCTCTACTCGCAAGGCGATACCAGGGGTGACTTTATAATCGTATTCTTCAGGAAAATGTATAAATGGCTCCACTTCAAAGTAGAGCCAGCGTCGATACGCATTAACACGATAACGATAATTGATGATGTAGTTTTCTACCTCAAAATTACGTTCATCACTGTCTTCTCCGTAAATAATTACCCCAAAGGCGCCTGCTCGGAAGCGATCGTATTGCTGTAAGTAATAATAACTATTACGCCAGCGATAACCCGAATAAGCTTCTGACGTGCGAAAATTTAAGTTAGCCCGCAACTGCCGTTCAGGACTCAAATTGTACTCGTACTCAAGTAAAAGACGAGATCCAAAGCCGTCATCTAAAAAGTAATACAGCTCAGGCTGGACCTTGAAGATATGCTGCTCTGCTACCTGATACAGCAATCGAGCTCTAACTTTGGCAAACAAATCACCGGACGAAATGCCGATACGACTATCAATAAACCTATCAGCCGATTCTTTATTAACTACCCGCAAGGCCGCTGTAAAGTTCTCGTCTTCCTCTTCTGGGTTACTTGGTCGCTGACCTTGTTTCCTCTCTAGCCCTTGCTCACTATCATCCTCATCAGACAGTAAAATATCGACACGTTCTTCTAAGTTTGGCAGTTTCATTTTTAAGCGAAAACGGTGCTTAAACACATTAAGATCTCGCGCTCTGGGTTCATAACCAAGGCGGATCCGCATTAACGTTTGTGGCGTGGTTTCTAGCACCTCATCAACCGCAAAAAATTTATCAAACCACAATGCCGTACCGTAAACGGAGTCACTAATGGTCTGATGTATACCAAATAGCCAATCATCCGCTGGGTCTGGATGCACTATCATGCGATCGGCATACTCTTGTTGCTCTTGTTCAGCTTGACTCACCTCCTCCGCTGCGTCTAAGCAGCACGGCGCCAGCACTAAAAAAAAAGCCAAAAGCGTAAATAAGTTGATATTTTTCATGTAATTATTGTTACTAAAATTCAAAGCATCATCGAAACAGCGTCACAATTAATTAGTATAGTCATAAATCTCAACGCTGGGCTCGGTTGCCAAAACTGGCGACTAAATCCATGGCTGTATCCCCACCTTATAAAATCATAAGCTTATCTAGAGAAATAAATTGTCATACGAAAACGAATAAACAGGATTTAAGGTTTGTAAATTGATATGATATATCGCACACTTACCAAGAATATTTCAAGATAGGAATGCTTTATGATGGGTATCAGTATTTGGCAACTACTAATCATTTTCGCGATCATCATTTTGTTATTTGGCACCAAAAAGTTACGTAACATTGGCAGTGATTTAGGCTCGGCTGTTAAAGGCTTTAAAAACGCGGTAACAGATGAAGATAAAAAAGAAGATGAAGCCAAGCAAATCAGTGAAAAAAATAAAGTAGAAGATAGCGAAACAACCAATAAGAAAGAAAAAGATCAGGCCTAATCTATGTTTGATATCGGCTTTTGGGAATTAACGGTTATCGCCGTTATCAGCCTCATTATTCTCGGCCCTGAACGTATGCCTACGGCGATCAGGACGGTTCGTGGCTGGGTACGCAGTATCAAGCAGTTTAGCAGTAGCATGCAAACCGAACTAAAAGAAGAGCTGCGAATTCATGAGCTCCATGAAAGCTTGCGTAAAGCTGAACAGCAAGGTATGAAAAACTTATCTCCAGAGCTACAAGAATCTGTCGATCAACTTAAAGCCGCAGCTGAACAAGCAAATCGCCCATACGCAAACAGTAACAATCAGCAGACTTCTTCTACTAATAGCCACGATGAGCAAAACAGTGTTGATGTTAAAACGTCAACACCTAACAACGACGACACCTCACAAGAAAAGACAAAGTAGCCATATACTATGACGCAATCATCCGGTTCTTCACTCTTTGAGCATCTTCTCGAACTCCGTTCACGTTTACTGGCTATGGTTGTCAGCGTACTAGTGGTTTTTCTCTGTTTAGCCTACTTTGCGCAAGACATTTACCAGTATCTCGCAAAACCATTGTTAGCGGTTTTACCTGATGGCGCTAATATGATCGCAACCGATGTCGCGTCACCATTCTTTGCACCATTTAAACTTACCTTGGTGGTGTCAATTTTTGTCGCCATGCCATTTGTTCTTTATCAAATCTGGCGCTTTATTGCCCCCGGCTTATACACCAATGAAAAGCGTTTAGTCGCGCCATTACTATTTGGCTCCAGCTTACTGTTTTACGGTGGCGTCGCTTTTGCGTATTTTGTTGTATTCCCACTGGCATTTGAATTTTTCAGCAATTTCGCCCCTGCCGGCGTCACTATTGCAACAGACATCAGTAGCTACTTAGACTTCGTATTAAAACTGTTCTTTGCTTTTGGTGCCGCTTTTGAAATCCCTATCGCGATTATCTTAATGTGCTGGACAGGGTTCACCACAGTAGAAAGCTTACGCATAAAGCGACCATACGTAATTGTTGGCGTGTTCGTCGTCGGCATGCTGCTCACTCCTCCTGATGTGATTTCGCAAACACTACTGGCCTTACCCATGTGGTTGTTATTTGAAATCGGCTTGATTTTGGCATCTTTTTATCGCCCTCGAGATGAAGAAGATGAAGACCACGAAGAAAATGCCAATATAGGTAACTAACTTTTATGAAACGCATAATAACAATGATGGCTTGCTTATGTTCGTTAAGCGCTATGGCCAATACGGATACCCGTATTATCGATTGCAGTAAATTAACCAATGATAGCGACCGCCTTGCTTGCTACGATCGCATCGCAGCTTCGTTAACAACACCAGTAGAACAGGCTAGTGCTGATAACGTTGTTACAAAACAGGTAATACCGCCTGAGGTTGCAACGAACACAACAACAAACCAAGCGCAACCAGCTACTGCCGATCGCTTTGGTTTAGAGCATAAACGTACAGAACAAGAAAAAGCTACTGATGATCTAACAATGACCATCAGCAAAGTAAAGGCTCGTGCCTATGATGAGTGGATCCTATGGTTTGAAAATGGTCAACAGTGGCAAACCGTCAGCAGTAGTCGCAGCAAATTTAAAGTCGGTCAAGAGGTAGTCATTAGCCGTGGCGTTTTCAACTCTTTCTCACTGAGCATTAAAGGCCAAAACCGCTCGGTAAAAGTCAAACGTATAAAATAACACAGGAGCTACGGTTTGATAGATATTGGTATTAACTTAACCAATAGTCGTTTTGATAAAGATCGTGCACAAGTTATTGACGCGGCAAAGCAGCACGGCGTGCATGCTCTTATCATCACAGGTACCAATCAAGCCGAAAGCAAAGCGGCAGCCAAGCTTGCTGATCAACATGCCGCTTTGTATGCAACTGCAGGCGTACATCCGCACGATGCTGATAACGTCAGTGATGATTACTTACAACACTTAAAAAGCTTATTACTCAACGATAAAGTGGTTGCGGTTGGTGAGTGTGGGCTTGATTTTAACCGTAATTTTTCTACCCCTGAAAACCAACAACGTGTTTTTGCCGAACAAATAGCATTGGCTATTGAAGTACAAAAACCACTGTTTTTGCATCAGCGAGATGCCTTTGCCACATGGCAGGCAATGCTTAATGAACAAATAAGCAAAACATCAGGTGGCGTCAGTCACTGCTTTACCGGCAACTTAGATGAGCTTAAAGGCGCCCTTGATATGGGCCTTTACATCGGTATTACTGGCTGGATTTGTGATCCTAAACGTGGTCAAGAGCTTTACGACATTGCTCGTTATATCCCTCTCGATCGCATTATGATCGAAACCGATGCCCCTTATTTAACACCGAAAAACATTCGCCCTAAGCCAAAATCAAGTCGTAATGAACCCAAATACCTCGCTTTCGTTGTAGATACTTTGGCTAAGGCCATGAATATAGACAATGAAACGTTAATTGAACACGCCAGCAATAACACCAAAGCCCTGTTTAATTTGCCTGGTTAGGAGTAACAACATGAATCAATCAAATCAGTTTGGTCAATTTCCTGCACGCCGTATGCGTCGCATGCGTAAGGACGATTTTTCACGTCGCTTAATGGCTGAAAACCAACTTACCGTTAACGATCTTATCTACCCTGTATTTGTTTTAGAGGGTGAAAATCAACGAGAAGCAGTGCCTTCAATGCCCGGCGTTGAGCGAAAGTCGATAGACTTACTATTAGAAGAAGCTGAAGAATTGGTGCAACTAGGCATTCCTGCAATCGCCATTTTCCCTGTAACGCCACAAGATAAAAAGTCACTCATGGCCGAAGAAGCTTATAATGATGACGGCTTAGCTCAGCGTACAGTACGTGCATTAAAAGAAAAATTTCCCGAGCTTGGGGTGATCACCGATGTTGCACTCGATCCTTTCACTACTCACGGCCAAGATGGCATCATTGATGATGAAGGCTATGTATTAAATGACATAACCAAAGATATCTTAGTCAAACAAGCGCTATCACATGCCCGTGCCGGTGCCGACGTCGTGGCGCCATCTGATATGATGGATGGTCGTGTTGGCGCAATACGTCAAGAGCTTGAACAACAAGGCTTTATCAACACTCGAATACTTGCCTACTCAGCAAAGTACGCCTCAAACTACTATGGTCCGTTTCGTGATGCTGTCGGCTCTGCGGGAAATATCAAAGGTGGTAACAAGTATTCTTATCAAATGGATCCGGCTAACTCTGACGAGGCGTTGCAGGAAATCGCCCAAGATATTTATGAGGGCGCTGACATGGTTATGGTTAAACCGGGTATGCCATATTTGGACATCGTCCGTCGAGTTAAAGACAACTTTCAAGTACCAACCTATGCCTATCAAGTAAGTGGCGAATATGCCATGCACATGGCCGCAATTCAAAATGGCTGGTTAGCTGAAAAACCGTGCATAATGGAAGGCTTATTAGCATTTAAGCGGGCTGGTGCCGATGGCATTTTAACTTACTTTGCCAAACAAGTGGCTCATTGGTTAAAAGAGGACTAAGCCATACATAGCGGACGGTATTATCTATTACTGCATACGGCAATCTTAATGCTTGCTGTATGCGCCTTGTTTGCTAAGTGGATAAACTTACCCGCTCTATATATTGTTTGGGGGCGTTGCTTTTTCGCTACCATCGCCCTATTGATATTTTGCTTTTTACGCAAAACCTCACTGCAAATAAGTAGCTATTTAGTAAAACGGCTAGTTATTACTGGCGCACTGCTGGCTTGCCATTGGTGGAGCTTTTTTCACAGCATTCAACTAACCAATGTCGCCGTAGGCTTGTTAACTTTCGCCTGCTTCCCCTTATTTGTACCAATATTAGAACGTATCATTGATGGTAAACCGCTACAGATGACGTTGCTAATACAGGGGCTATTATGTCTGTTGGGCATATATTTGGTGCTACCAGACGAGCTTAGCGTCGGTTTCAGGCAACAATGGCAG
This sequence comes from Thalassotalea sp. Sam97, assembly GCF_041379765.1. Lineage (NCBI taxonomy): Bacteria > Pseudomonadati > Pseudomonadota > Gammaproteobacteria > Alteromonadales > Colwelliaceae > Thalassotalea > Thalassotalea maritima. The sequence goes on from NZ_CP166919.1 coordinate 3,200,260, forward strand.
GTGGGTATACTATTAGGCTTATTATCTGCAGCAACCTTTGCGTTAGTGACGTTTTATAATCGCCGCTTTGTGCAAAAACAATCACCGCTTTTGATCAACCTTTATCAACAGGCGACCGCAATGGTGTTATTAAGCCCATGGCTACTTGCCTATGATGTACATATCAGTGGAGAAGATATCTTACTGTTATTATTGCTTGGTACGGTGTTTACTGCCCTTACTCACACACTGATCACCTATTGCTTGCGCTTTATCCCAGCCTTCAGCGCCAGTTTGGCATTTACTCTAGAACCTGTATATGGCATCGTCGCAGCCCATTGGCTGCTGCAAGAGCCATTAACACTAACCACTATGTTAGGTGGTGGTCTGATTGTCGCAGTTTGCGCCTATTCGGCATCAAAGCAGTACCAATCGCACGCTGCCAATTAATCATTCACAACGCAGACTGACTGCTCGCGTGATTTATCTAATGATATGGCTAGGCTAGTTACGCTCAATACTAAAGTGAAATCCACATGCGGTGATATCTTTGCATTCTTGTTTCAATTCAGCAGAAATTAGCGGATGCTTTTGGCAAAATGCTTGGGGAAGCTTTAATACTAAGGTGTTCTCACTGGCTTGCAAGATAAAGTCTGGCATCGCGTCATCACGGCGACGCTTGGCAAGTATCACCGCTAATCGCAATAAGACGATAAGGTAAATGGCTTTTTGTTGCTCAGTATAACTTTGTTCGGTAATTACCGACAAATTGATATCTGTCTTGTAATTAGCAACTAAGGCGGTAAGCAGTAATCGCTGGTCATGGCTAAAACCCGCTAAGACGGTATTAGCCAATATATATTGGGCATGCTTTTTACTACGTTTAAATTCGAGTAGCAAACCAATCTCATGTAATACACAAGCCGATTGCAAGATGCTGGCAAGCTCATTGCTTAGTTGCCAAGATTTTTGCACCTGACTAACTGCTTTATCCGCCAAGTTAGCCACTCGGTAAGCGTGCATTTCATCGATGCTAAAGCGCTCTATTAATCCCATCAAAGTGCGCTGGCGAATATTCATGTTGCGCATGTTAGGTAACAATTCGTATAAGATACCCTCGCGTATTGCGCCACCAGCTAGCTGTACTTCATCAATCGCAAATTCCTCAAGTATGGCGATTAAAATTGCCAAACCAGGGGCGAAAACCGGCTTACGGTCATCTTGCAAACCAACAATATTAAGTTGATTCAATTGCTGCCCAGCAATAACTTGCGTCTTCAATAAACGTAAGTTTTCAAGCGTTAATTTTTGACCGAGACCTTGAGCACTTAATGTTTCAGCTGCGGCTTGCAAGGTACCCGACACCCCCAACACCAAATCCCAGCCAAACTGCTGGTAGTCAGATTTAATTGCCGAAAGTTTGGTTTTTGCCGCGCGAATCGCGTCATTAAACGCTTGCTCTGATAAAACACCACCAGAAAAATAACGATGATTAAAAGTGACGCAACCGATATCAAGAGAGCGTACTATTTTCGGTTCAAACTGTTGACCAACAACGAGTTCTGTACTGGCACCACCGATATCGATCACCAAGCGGGCTTCAGCACCACACGTTGTGTGCGCCGCCCCTAAATAGATATGACGAGCTTCTTGCTCTCCGGTTATCACCTCAATAGGAAACCCGAGTACCGTTTCAGCTTGTTGTAAAAACACATCGGCATTTTTTGCCAGACGCAGCGTTGCGGTGGCTACCACGCGAATATTCTCGCGCGGAATATCTTGCAATCGCTCAGCAAAAAAACTTAAGCACTCCCAACCACGCGCCATCGATTTATCATCAAGCATATGATTATCATCAAGTCCTGATGCTAGGCGCACTTTACGTTTTACTTTATCAACCACTTGCACGCTGTCAGCAACAAGTCGTGCAATTAACATATGGAATGAATTAGAGCCAAGGTCGATAACGGCGTACAAAGGCTCTGCGACGGATGGAAGCGGTTTACTCATAAAATGTTAGTTTTTATGCGGCCCCGGACGGCGGTTACCTGACTGACCACCACGTTTAGGGCTTGGTTTATGACGACGCTGTTTAGGCTTAGGTTTCGGCAAATCGGTTAGCAATGCATCGGGGTTATATTTGCTTACCGGCAAACTATGCTCAATGTACTGCTCGATAGCAGGCAAATTAAATACATATTCTTCACAAGCTAAACTAATGGCATGCCCCGAGGCTCCTGCTCGACCTGTACGACCAATACGGTGCACATAGTCTTCACAATCGTCAGGTAAGTCGTAGTTAAACACATGCGTTACCGCCGGAATATGTAAGCCTCGCGCGGCGACATCGGTTGCCACCAAAATATCTAAATGGCCTTGGGTAAAATTCTCTAATATTTTTAAACGCTTATTTTGCGGCACATCACCCGTTAGCAAACCAACTCGATGTTTATCAGCATGCAAGTAGGCGTAAACCTTTTCACAGGTATGCTTGGTGTTGGCAAAAATAATCGCTTTATCAGGCCATTCTTCCTCGATAAGCGTTTGCAACAAAGCCATTTTGTCTTCGTTGGACGGATAAAATAGCTCTTCAGTAATGCGCACATTGGTCTTTTGTTCCGGTGCGACTTCGACACTAACCGGCTCATTCATGTGCTCAAATGCGAGCTCTTTAACACGGTAACTTAGCGTTGCTGAAAATAGCATATTAAGACGTTGTTTCGCTTCTGGCATGCGACGGAACATATAGCGAATATCTTTAATAAAGCCCAAATCAAACATGCGATCGGCTTCATCAAGCACGACAACTTCAATGTTATCTAAGCGGTATACACCTTGCTTGTAGTAATCGATTAAGCGACCACAGGTGCCAATAAGTACGTCAACACCTTGCTCCAGCGTTTCTCGTTGGCTTTCATAACCTTCACCACCATAAATCACACCAAGACGCATGCCCGAGGCTTTCGCCATAAACTTGGCATCGTTAGCAATTTGAATAGCTAACTCACGGGTTGGCGCCATAATAATCGCTCGAGGCTGATTGTGACCCGGATTACCATTGGCGAGTAAGTGGTGGAAGGTAGCGGCTAAAAAGGCAATGGTTTTACCTTCACCAGTCTGTGCTTGGCCGGCAATATCTTTACCAGTGAGGAGGATAGGCAGCGATTTTGCCTGAATAGTCGTGCAGTTGTGAAAGCCCATAGCATCTAAGCCACTCACAACTTTAGCATTTAAACCAAGTTCGCTAAACTTAGTATCAGTTAAGTGTGTTTTATTCATGCTTAAAGAATAACACCGATTAAATTTTCGAGTAAGTAATATCTTAGTGAAAAGAGATATTTATATACGTCTATCGATTTTTTTTAAGATATCGATACAATATCCCTTGTAATTATTGGCAAACGACCCAATATCGACACATATCGCAAGCCTAACTGTAGGTTTGCCACAGATTTATCAGGCTAATCGCCACTTAATTGGAGACAAAAATGAGCGATAAGATTGTTCAGCTGACTGATGACAGCTTTGACGAAGTAGTAAATTCATCTACCCCAGTGTTAGTTGACTTCTGGGCTGAGTGGTGTGGTCCTTGTAAAATGATCGCTCCAATCCTAAATGAAGTAGCGGAAGAGTATGATGGTAAAGTAACCATCGCTAAGCTAAACATTGACCAACACTCTGCATCACCTCAAAAATTTGCGGTACGTGGTATCCCTACTTTACTGCTATTCAAAAACGGTGAAGTTGCAGCGACAAAAGTTGGCGCACTTTCTAAAAATCAATTAAAAGAATTTTTAGACGCTAACATCTAATCTATATTGAAAAGGCCAACAGCAATTGTTGGCCTTTTTTCTTTAAATGGTCGTACTTCTAACTTAGTCGCTTTACCAATTGGTTATTTAATGCTAAGTTACACTATACATACCGAATTTCTAATTTAACCCTTTTCGTTTCAGCAACTAATAGCCAATTCAGTCGAGTGGCACTTGCAAAACACAAATTAAAAGACCCTTCAATATGAACCTGATCGAACTTAAAGATAAATCCATTAGCGAGCTTCTTAAACTTGCTGAAAGTATGAAGCTTGAGCACCTTGCTCGTAACCGCAAACAAGATGTTATCTTCGCAATTTTAAAAGCTCACGCAAAAAGTGGTGAAGACATTTTCGGTGGTGGCGTTTTAGAAATCTTACAAGATGGCTTTGGATTCTTGCGTAGTGCAGATTCATCATTTTTGGCGGGTCCGGACGACATTTACGTATCGCCAAGCCAAATTCGTCGTTTTAGCTTACGTACTGGTGACACCATTTTCGGTAAAATCCGTCCGCCAAAAGATGGCGAGCGCTACTTTGCCCTACTAAAAGTTAATGAAGTTAACTTCGACAAGCCAGAAAACTCACGTAACAAAATCTTATTTGAAAACCTTACCCCGGTTCACCCGAACGAACGTTTAACCATGGAACGTGGTAATGGTAGTACAGAAGATATTACCGCTCGTGTATTAGACTTAGCCTCTCCAATTGGTAAAGGTCAGCGTGGTTTGATTGTTGCACCACCAAAAGCAGGTAAAACCTTATTACTGCAAAACATCGCACAAAGTATTGCTCACAACCACCCAGAGTGTGAGTTAATGGTATTACTTATCGATGAGCGTCCTGAAGAAGTTACCGAAATGCAGCGCTTGGTTAAAGGTGAAGTTGTTGCCTCAACCTTTGATGAACCAGCAAGCCGTCACGTACAAGTTGCCGAAATGGTAATTGAAAAAGCCAAACGCTTAACCGAGCACAAGAAAGATGTGGTTATCTTGCTAGATTCGATTACTCGTTTAGCTCGTGCTTATAACACCGTTATTCCATCATCAGGTAAAATTCTTACTGGTGGTGTTGATGCTAATGCTTTACACCGTCCTAAGCGTTTCTTTGGTGCAGCACGTAACATCGAAGAAGGCGGCAGCTTAACCATTATCGCCACAGCACTTGTTGATACCGGCTCAAAAATGGATGAAGTTATCTACGAAGAGTTTAAAGGTACCGGTAACATGGAGCTTCACCTATCTCGTAAAATTGCTGAGAAACGTGTATTCCCTGCGATTCACTTTAATCGCTCAGGTACTCGTCGTGAAGAAATGCTAACCAAGCCAGACGAATTACAAAAGCAATGGGTACTGCGCAAAATCGTTCACGAAATGGACGAAATTGCGGCAATGGAATTCCTTATCGATAAATTGGCCATGACCAAAACCAATAACGAATTCTTCGACGCGATGAAAAAAGGCAAATAAGCGCCAGTAAACCTTTCTAGCAAATTATTAAAGCCGCTTATCTACCACAGGTCAGCGGCTTTTTTATTACTTGATGTCAGCCCATTGCTACCGACACAAGATCCACAAGCCCGCTGATACCCTTTAAAAAATTACAGCAATCAAAGCGCTGATCAGCGATAATAACACCGTCTATAACCCATTGAACATTCTTCGAGAGCACCACTTTGAGTACAGAACAAGGCAAACGTCTTAATAAATTCATTAGCGATACAGGTTATTGTTCACGTCGCGAAGCCGACAAACTTATTGAACAGCAACGTGTCACCATCAATGGTAAACCGCCTGAGTTAGGTACAAAGGTACTACCTAGTGATGAAGTTCGTGTGAATGGTAAATTGATTAATGCCGTTCGCGAAGATAAATCCGATCGTATCTATCTTGCCTATAACAAACCGATTGGCATTACCTGTACTACAGAGCGAAAAGTAAAAGGCAATATCGTTGATGCCATTGGTCATAAGCAGCGCATTTTTCCTATTGGTCGCTTAGATAAACCTTCGGAAGGGTTAATATTTCTTACTAATGATGGCGATATCGTTAATAAGATCTTACGCGCTGAAAATGCTCACGATAAAGAATATGTGGTCACCGTTGATAAACCAATCAGTGAACGCTTTGTTAAACGTATGGCGCAAGGCGTGCCTATTTTGGGTACGGTTACTAAACCTTGTCAGGTTGATGTGGTCAGTAAGTTTGTTTTTAAAATCATTTTAACCCAAGGTTTAAACCGACAAATTCGCCGCATGTGTGAGTACTTGGGCTTCGAGGTTACCAAACTCAAACGTACCCGCATTATGGCGGTGGAGTTAGGTAACTTAAAACCAGGACAATGGCGCAACTTAAACGCCAAAGAAATGCAGCAAATTAACGATGCGGTTGCCGGTTCACGCAAAACATCATTAAGAGCAGAGCAAAATCTTGGTAAAGAAGTCAAAGCCGCCGAAAAACATAGCGAACAAGTGTCACGACAAACAGCAAACCGAAGCACGAAACCTAACGACAAAAGCAGCTCGCGAGCAACGGGTGCTAAGACCACAGGCAAAACATCGGAAGCTGATAACAACAATAGCCGAAAACACGCATACAAACCTGATCAAAAGCGAACACCAAAACCACGATTAACCGGTAAACTGACCATAAAAAAATAGCTCACATAAATATTTTCACACATGCTAATGCTGGTAGCTATTCTAGTTGCCAGCTCTATATCAAACACATCCAAAAACACAATAAAGCGCATTGATTTCATAAGCTTAAAGCTGTTAGATTAATGATGCGAGTGGGTGTAGTTTCATCATTTTTGTATCTTGCTAGTCATGCCATTTGCCTTCAATCTCGTTCTACGGGTCACTCTAATCACCAAAGCCCGTTGAGCTTTTCTATCAATATGGAATAAGCATAAATATTAAGGAACTTACATGTTTAAAAAAACTATGTTGGCTGTATTGCTGGCTGGTACGTCGTTTGCATCTTCTGCAAATTGGGTAGCAGGGGCTGGTTATATGAGCTTCTCAGACAGCGAAGATGGTATAGATATTAACCTTAACGCTGTTATCGGTTCAGTTGGGTACAAATATCTTATTAATGATAACTTTTCGATTGTACCCGAGCTACGTTTAGGGTTTGGTCTAGGTGATGATACGTTTACCTTTTATGAATACGACTACGTCGTCGATGCCGAAGGTGACATTGTTGCTGGCGAGCCTATTAATAGCTTTATAGTGAAGACAGAGCTGGAGCGTTTTTTTGCTCTATCGTTACGTGCTGAGTACGATTTAAAAAATGGTGTCTACCTATTCGCCGTTCCTTCATATGCCAACGCAAAATTTAAGGCAAGCGCATCATTTATGGACGAAAGCTTTTCCGCTTCTGAAGACTCTTGGGAGTTTGGTCTTGGCGCTGGTGCTGGTTATAAGTTTACTGACACCGTGGCCGCGGAGCTAAGCTACGAGCAATACGATGGTACCGATATTTTGAATGCTAATATAAAATTCAGCTTCTAAATTATTAATCGAATAATATAAAAACGGGACCCTATTGTTATATCAGGTCCCGTTTTTTATTCTATACACTCATCGCAAATTATGGGCGCGTGTATTGTTTTGGTTTCTCGCTGTCTAATGTTAAGTAGCGATCGCGCAATTTGGTTTGACGTGACTCAAGTGGCACTTCAACACCATTAATAATCACGTGGGTTGGCGCTTCCATTACTTCTAATGGATCTCCTGACCAAACTACAACATCGGCTTGCATACCAGCTTTTAGCGCACCAATTTGTTCATCCATACCGTAGATTTGTGCAGGCACGGTTGTTAATGCCGCCAAGCCTGCCGCATATGGCAAACCATTGGCAACGGCGTTACCCGCCTGCTGTGGCGCTAAACGAATATTATGGGTGTCCATACCAACCGCCACTTTTACGCCGGCCGCATGCAAACGAGCGGCGTTTTCAAGCGTTGCGCCATTTTGCTCAAATGCATATGGTAGGTTTGATTCAGGGTTAATGATCACCTCAATACCTGCTGCTGCCAACTCATCCGCTACGCGCCAAGCTTCCGATGCGCCGACTAGGGTGATGTTTAATCTAGGGTAATCTTGCAACAACGCTAGCACTTGGCGAATATCCGCAGCGCGATGAGCAACAATTAATAGTGGTACATTACCATTAACAACGGGCATTAACGCACGCACGTCAGACTTAGAAAGCGTCCCATGCCAGTCGGTAACGGGTGTTAAATTAACGCCATACCAATCAGACTTAGGACTGAATTTCATACCTTGTGCGAATACTGCTTCAGCAAAGGCATCACGTACTTGCATCCACAATGAAGCTCGACTACCGGCAGTTTTATCAGCACCACTATTAGAAATATCAATGGTCATAAAGGCACGACGCTTGGTTACTGGCGTTTCGTTATCACCTAAGGTGATCATAGCCCCTAAACCTTTAAATAAGGTGTCGGTATATGCCATGCTTGTTGCGGCGCTAGTAATACCTTCAATGCGACTGATATTACGCAAGGTAGTATCTGGTGAGACAGCGTAGCTAACATCTAACGAGGCTTGATAATGGCTATTTTCAACCGTTGAGTCGACAGTGTTAGCCCAAGATGATACTTCGACTAAACCTAATGAGGTATAAGCACCAATAAAACCAGGCGTAACCACTTTGCCGTTTGCATCAATAACACGGTAACCATCGGTAGTAATATCACTACCAACAGCTTGAATACGACCGTCATCGATTAGTACAGTGGCATTATCAACTGTACCTTGCTCACTCATGGTGTGCACGGTACCACCAACAATGGCAATTTTTTCTGCATTAGATGCAAAGCTTGTTACGCACAGAGCCGCTAAAGCGGTTAATTTAAATTTGCTCATTTGCGGTCTCCTTCACCTACTTGTCCTAACTCATAATCGGCAATTGCCCAACTCTCTGGAGTATTGCGATCGAATGCTAAGCCACCGTCGATAAATACCAACTCAGCTTGTGCATACGTTGAAAACGGCTCGTTATTCCATAACACAACGTCGGCGTTTTTGCCTTCTTCAATAGAGCCAGTGTGCTCGAAGATACCTAGCGACTTCGCTGCATTTGAGGTCAACCAAATCCATGCATCGGCTTTTGATATTTCTAAACCTGCACGTTGGCCATCAGACAACGCTTTGGCGGCTTCTTGGTTTAAACGCTGAATACCTTGGTCACTATCTGAGTGAACAATCGCACACGCTTGTGCAGCATGTACCATAGGTACGTTTTCGCGAATCCCATCATAGGCTTCCATCTTAAAGCCCCACCAGTCAGCCCACATCGCCGAACAAATGTTATTTTCAGCAAGTAAGTCGGCAATTTTGTATGCTTCAACAGCGTGTTGGAATGAGGCGATTTGATAGTCGAACTCTTTCATAACGTCAATCATGGTGCCCATATCATCTGCACGGTAACAGTGCATATGTACTAAGATTTCACCATCAAGTACCCCCATTAGGGTTTCTTTGTTTAAGTCACGCTTTGGTGGCTTAGCATCTTTGCCAGCATTGTAATCTGCTTCATATTTTTCCCACGCTCGTTTGTAATCCTGAGCGTCAGACCATGCTTGACGATAACCAGCAACGTTACCCATACGCGTCATTGGTCCACCTTTTTGGCCATAGACACGCTTTGGATTTTCACCACAAGCCATTTTTAAACCATATGGTGCATCAGGGAATTTCATGTCTTGAATAACACGACCTGGTAAGTTTTTCACCGTTACACTGCGACCACCAACCAAGTTAGCGCTACCCGGCAGAATTTGCAGAGTGGTTACACCGCCTGCAAGGGCACGACGAAAACCAGGATCTTGTGGCCAAATTGAGTGCTCAGCCCACACTGCTGCAGTTACGGGCTTAGTCATTTCGTTACCGTCAGCATGTGCACCAGCATCAGGCGTTGCATAGACACCCAAATGGCTGTGCACATCGATAATTCCTGGCGTCAACCATTTACCACTACCATCGATGACGACAACATCATCAGCCAAATTAATATCGCTACCAACTTTGACGATTTTGCCGTTTTCTAACAAAACTGATACGCCTTGTTGCATACCACCAATACCGTCATACATGTTGACGTTTTTGATTAAGGTTGTTTTAGCAGGTAAAGGCTTATAACTGCTTGGGAATGGATCTTTGTTAATTTCAACAAAGGCTGCTTGTTCTTTCTTGTCGCTTGCTTGTTCACCACAACCGGTTAATACCGCTGCAGCAAGCAAAGAAACAGAAGTCAACAAGACTTTATTGACGTTTTTCATTACTACTCATCATCTTATTATTGTCAGGGTACTACACTTTAGCAGGCAAGATTATTAATGTCATCGCCATACACGGCAGATATTGGGTTAATCATCGCCATTTTGCTCGTCATCGGTTGTCGATCCTCGCAAGCTTTGACATATTCGTCATTTTTCGTTCAAATAAGCGGCCCTAATCGCTATAATGCAGACAAATTAACGCATAATAAGCTCTATGAAATATAAGGACTTGCGCGACTTTATCGACAAACTAGAACAGATTGGTCAGTTAAAGCGCATTACTCAACCTATATCAACTGATTTGGCGATGACCGAGATCAGTGATCGTACGTTACGTGCTGGTGGCCCAGCGTTACTGTTTGAAAACCCAATTGGTTACGACATCCCTGTGTTAACCAATTTATTTGGCACCCCAGAACGTGTAGCAATGGCCATGGGACAAGAGGATGTTCAATCTTTGCGTGATGTTGGCAAGTTAATGGCAACACTCAAAGAACCAGAACCACCAAAGGGCTTTAAAGATGCCATCGACAAGCTACCGGTGTTTAAGCAAGTACTGAATATGCCGACCAAGCGTTTAAAAAAGGCGCCATGTCAGGAAATCGTATTCACGGGTGACGATGTTGACTTAACCAAGCTGCCTATCCAAAAATGTTGGCCAGGAGATGTTGCACCGTTGATCACTTGGGGCCTAACGGTTACCCGTGGTCCAGAAAAAGAGCGACAAAATTTAGGCATTTACCGCCAGCAGTTGTTAGGTCCTAACAAGATCATTATGCGCTGGCTTTCACACCGCGGTGGTGCATTAGACTTTCAGGAGTTTAAAAAGCGCCACCCTGGTGAAAAGTACCCTGTGTCTGTCGCACTTGGTGCCGATCCGGCAACTATTTTAGGCGCCGTCACGCCTGTCCCTGACACATTATCAGAATACGCTTTTGCGGGCTTGTTACGTGGTAGCAAAACTGAAGTGGTAAAAAGCTTAAGCAATGATTTAGAAGTACCAGCGTCGGCAGAAATTATTTTAGAAGGTTACTTAGATCCTGAAGAAACCGCACCAGAAGGTCCATATGGTGATCACACCGGCTATTACAATGAAGTCGATAACTTCCCAGTAATGACGGTAACCCATGTGACTATGCGTAAAGACCCTATCTACCATAGCACTTACACTGGCCGTCCACCTGATGAACCGGCCATTTTAGGTGTGGCGTTAAACGAAGTATTTGTGCCTATCATTCAAAAGCAGTTTCCGGAAATTGTCGATTTTTATTTGCCACCAGAAGGCTGTTCATACCGCCTAGCCGTGGTCACCATGAAAAAACAATATCCAGGCCATGCCAAGCGAGTCATGATGGGGGTTTGGTCGTTCTTACGACAGTTTATGTACACCAAATTCGTTATTGTTTGCGATGATGATGTCAACGCTCGAGATTGGCATGATGTGATTTGGGCAATGACTACGCGCATGGATCCGGCACGGGATACGGTAACGGTGGAAAACACACCAATTGACTACCTTGATTTTGCTTCACCGGTATCTGGTCTGGGCTCCAAAATGGGTATGGATGCCACCAATAAATGGCCTGGTGAAACCGATCGCGAATGGGGCGAGCCAATAACCATGGACGATAACATTAAGCAGTATGTGGATGATATTTGGGAAGAACTTGATATTTTCGATACTCCTAAACCACAAGATAAGTGATTATTAAGAAAGATTATGAAACGAATTAACTGTCAGGTTGTATCACTACAACCTTTAACAGAACACGTATATCAGGTGCTATTAAAGCCTGAACAAAAAGTTGCATTTGCCGCAGGCCAATACCTTAATTTTGTAATGGCAGAGGACGATAAGCGCCCATTTTCTATTGCGTCAGGGCCAAGCGATGAACTAATAGAACTGCAAATTGGTGCCTTTGCTGCCGATAGCTGGGCGATGCAGGTTATCGATCGTATCAAAGCAAGTGAAAGCGTTGATATTGAAATGCCAGGTGGTAATGCGCAGTTACGTGACAACAGCGAGCGCCCTATTGTCTTGCTCGCTGGCGGCACTGGCTTCTCATATATTAAGTCAATATTAACCGAGCTGGTTACTCGTCACTATCAACAGCCGGTATTAGTGTATTGGGGCCTACGTGAACCAAGCGCATGCTACCAACTTGATGAAACACAAGCGTTAGTAAACCAGTTAGCACATGGCCAATTTGTCCCTGTCGTAGAAAATGCTAACGATAATTGGCATGGTCGTGTTGGCAAGGTTCATGAGCCGCTATTAAACGACGTAGTATCGCTGGCTGATTATGACATATACATGGCAGGTCGTTTTGAGATGGTCGGCTTTTTACGCGATGAATTTATTAAAGTCGGCGCTAAACGTGAACATATGTTTGCTGACGCGTTCGCATTTATCTAAAGAGATGCGCATCACAGAGGAAACCTAGCAACCCCCATATTGTCAGGTGTCTATCTCCTAAAGACAGTAATTGCGAGTTTGTAATACCTGGTTTCACGCTATAAACCGCTGTTTTATTGGTTCTATGCTAAAATAGGTCTACATTTGCATTCGCTTATTGTTAATCGAACAACTGACAGTACGGGCGTTGTAATTGATAAACGCCAGCTGTTCTGGTTGGTAAATACACACCGTTAACCGCGAAGCAAGGGTGCGTGGTACCGCACACAACGCTGGTCAATCGGTACAAATTTGAACATTTATACTATGAAATTAACCAAATTATCTTTATTGGTGATCGGTGCGATCGCCTCAACTCAAGCACACTCTGCCGCTTTCCAACTTGCCGAACACAGTGCCTCTGGCTTAGGTCGTGCATTCGCTGGTGACGCTGCTATTGCTGAAGACGCATCAGTTATAGCCCGTAACCCTGCCCTAATGAGCCAATTTGAGCAAAATGTTTTTACCGTAGCAGCCACATACATAAAACCCGATGTAAGCCTAGAGGGTTTAGGCGCACCGGCAGGTATCGATGCAAGTTCACTAAACGATGACAGCATCGCACCAGCTGCAGTCGTGCCTGGCGCTTATTTCTTAATGCCTGTTGATGACAAACTCTCTGTCGGTTTAGGTGCGTTTTCAAACTTTGGTTTAGCATCAGAGTTGAGTGAAAACTACCCAGCGGGTCAAATCGCCGGTGAAACCAGCATTACTACTGTTAACTTAAATGCGAGTGCGGCATACAAACTTAATGAACAGTGGACTGTTGGCGCAGGTTTAAACATTATTTATGCTGAAGCCGAATTAACGCGCTTTTTTGGTGAAACACCACTACCTTTGCCAGTAAACACAGTTGCAACGAAACTTGAAGGTGATGACATCGCCTTTGGTTGGAACGTTGGCGTAAGCTACGACATCAATGACAATCATCGTCTAGGCTTTAGTTACCGCAGTGAAGTTGAAGTCGCTTTTGAAGGTGACTATACCAACCAACTTCCTTCGGCGTTTGGTGGCTTGGAAGGTTCATCCATTGATGGTCGCTTAAATGTGAGTTTACCTGCCATTGCTGAAATTTCAGGTGTGCATCAAACGACAACAGATTTATCGCTTCACTACTCTGTTATGTGGATTGGTTGGAGTAGTTTAGACCGTTTAGATGCCGTATCAGAACAAGGAAATATCTTATTCAGTAAAGTCGAAGACTTTTCTGATTCATATCGCTATGCCTTGGGTGGTACTTATCAATATAACAGCGATGTCACCGTACGTTTTGGTATCGCTTACGACGAAACACCAAGTAGCCCTGCACACATGTCTATCTCAATTCCTGACAACAACCGCGTTTGGTACAGCACAGGCTTTAACTACAAAATTGACGACAACTCAAGCATCGACTTTGGTGTAACCTATATTCAAGGTAAAGGCGCAAGCTTCACCGAAGCAGACAACTTAGGTCAGCAATGGCAATTCTATTCAGAAGGTAATGCGACATTAATTGGCTTGCAGTATAACCAAGCGATTTAGCAACCTTGTTAGTTAGCTAGATAACTCTAAACAATGCAAAATGCCTGACATCGTCAGGCATTTTTTGTTATTAAGCCAGTCTCGTGGTGTGCATATTAGCTCTTTATATTATGAGCGCAACATCAACATGGCAAAGGGATCTCATCGTTAATTTACAGCCATCATTGAGGCGCTACGTGGATTTGCTAATAAGTCAGCAAACACCTGCCAGCGCTTGTTGGTATCGTTATGGCTTTGCGCTTCAACATAGCGCTTAACGATATCCTGGCCTAAATTGTAATTGATCACATAAGCGCGGTAGCGCTCAATAAAATCAACACGCTGGCGTGATTTTTGTTCATCACTCAAGGCATACTTCATTAAAAAATCGACTGCTTGCTGCTTATCTATGTCACCATCTAAATAGCGTTTGGCTGCAACATTGCCGGCATACGACAATTTCCCTAATAACGCCTGTACTTGGTAATAGGTTGCCGCCTTACTTGCATCAAGGCCTGCTAATTTAAACAACACTTGTTGCTCAAATTTAAGTCGTTGTTGCTCAGGAAAAGCGACCTCAATACCATAATTGGCACTGCCTTCGGCAAGTAAAGATAACGGTGAATATAATGGGTATACCGAGTATTCAACCCAACCCTTTGCATTGACTAAATGCTTTTCCATTAGAGAGTTGAACACATGGTGCCCTGGATAACCTTCATGGCTAGCTAAATCAATGGCACGATCTATCTGAATTGAAAAATCAACATTAATCTGGATTAAGCTAAAGCTATTACCTTTGTACCAGTTATAACCACTCCATGGCTTATCTGTAACGTATTCAATAGTAAACGCTTCATTATCTGGCAAGTCAATAAACTGCTTGGTGCGCTGGCGAGCCTCATCAATGGCGGCGATAAACACTTTACCTAGTTGTTCTTTAGGAATAACAAATTCTGCTTTAAACGATGCTAAGCGTTGATTTAATTCACCTTCTCCTGGTAATAAGCTGTCAAGTTCGGCAAGGGCCGCATCAAAGTCGGCTTCGGTTAAATCAGGCGATTTAGCGTCATACAAAGCCAGCGACTCTTCATCAAAGCTAAAGTGTTTACCATTTAGTTGCTCAATAAACGCTTTAACACTTTTCGCTTGTACCAACAGCATATCTTTGCGTAACGAAGGCGCGTTGATCGCCTCAACTTCGGTTATTAACTGCTCCGTTTGCTGCAACAGACTCGCTAAAGGTAACTGTGCTGCTTGCTCGCGCCATTCGCTAGGGCCATAGTAAGCATCAATATAATAGTCTTGGTGCTTGCCTACCATGAGTGTAAGTTTAACGTAGCGTTCTGCTAGTTCATTCATAACATTCTCGCTTGCTTGGCTGGTCTTTGCTGGCGTTGCTGGTTGTGATGGCTGTTTCACCTGACCACAAGCTAATAAGCCAATACAACTCAAAGCAACCAAACCCTTGCATATCATTGATTTCATTGTTGTTCCACCTTAGAAGACTGTGAATAATATTCTGCTAACGCCGCTAATTGTTGATCGCTAAAGCGTTGCATCATCACCTGTTTTATCTCACTTGTTCGTTGTCGATATTTATAGGCTTGCAATTGGCTGAGTAAATAATCGGCAGGTTGCTCAGCGAGATCAGGGTAAATTGATTCGCGGCTAATGCCATTTTGGCCATGACACGGCGCACAATAAGCAACGTGTTGTCGCAATTGCTCAACAGCGCGCTGTTGCTCGGCGAGTTGTTCTTGATCAAGCTCTGGGTGATCTGGTTTTGCTGTATCGACGGTGTTTAATGCGTCAGTTTCAGCGCTAACTTCGGGTAATGTAGAGTTTGCTGGGACTGACGGTTCACTTGCATACGCCTTTGCAACCAACGCAGAATTCAGCCAAAAAATAGTTAGGAATATTTTCATATAGACACAAAAAAAGCGCATACAGGATGCGCTTTTTTCTCAATTTGTCGCTTACTTAAGGCTAGCGTAGTATGCCGCTAAGTTAGCAATGTCAGCATCCGTTAATGGCATAGCCATTGGCGCCATAACAGGATCTTTACGAGTGCCTGCTTTAAAGTCTTTAAGCTGCTTAGCAATGTAAGCTTCTTTTTGACCCGCTAAGTTAGGGTACATAGGCACGGCAGAAACACCTTCAGCACCGTGACATGCAGCACATACAGCTGCTTTTGCTTTACCCGCTTCAATATCAGCGGCCATTGCCGGAGCTGCCATCATAACAGACGCAGTTAGAGCTAGAGTTAATTTTTTCATAAGTCACTACTCTTTTGGTTATTAAAATTTGAACACTCAGTTGATTATATGGAAAAAAACGTAACATGTCTGTGGTTTTTTTAGAAAAACATACAAGTGGATAAAATTATCGTAAAATAAAGCCAGTTTTCGCCGCAAAATTTGATATTAATCAACAATTATGGACGTTCTAAGCAACCAATATTTATCTCTTGGTAAGCAGTTTTATCAACGCAGCTTACCATGCAAAGCGCCGGCCCCTAGCACCCTATTGTTTAACAATGCTCTAGCAGAACAAATCGGTTTTAGTACGTCATTGATTGGCAACGCAAACTTACAAGCAAAGTTATTCAGTGGAACTGAGCTGTTTGCTGAAAGTGAGCCTCTTGCTTTAGCCTATGCCGGACATCAGTTTGGCCAACTTAACCCGCAACTAGGTGATGGACGAGCCCACTTATTAGGCGAAATAACCTCGAGCACAGGTACAGTTACCGAACTGCAACTAAAAGGTTCAGGACAAACCCCTTTTTCACGTGGTGGCGACGGCAAATGCGCATTAGGTCCAGCCATCCGCGAGTATCTGATGAGTGAAGCATTGCACGGCCTTGGCATTGCCACAACGCGCACGCTGGCGGTAGTCACAACCGGAGAAACAGTATGGCGTGATCAACCTCGACCGGGTGCAATTGTGACGCGCACTGCACAAAGTCATATCCGGGTTGGTAGCTTACAATACTTTGCTATCCGTGGCGATTACGACAGTATCAGGGCATTGGCTGATATCGCTATTGATCGTCATTACCCGCATATAAACAAGCAAGATGATGATTACTTACTGCAGTTTCTTAACGCCGTTATCGACAAACAAATTGCTCTTATTGTCAGTTGGTTAAGGGTGGGCTTTATTCACGGTGTGATGAACACCGATAACTCCTTGTTGAGCGGTGAGACCATTGATTATGGTCCATGTGCCATGATGGGTGCTTATCATCCTGGCACCGTATACAGCTCAATCGACCATCAAGGACGCTATGCCTTTGGTAATCAGGCGGCAATTGGGCAGTGGAATATGGCACGTCTAGCAGAAACCTTACTTGCTTTGGTAAGTGACGACAGTGACAAAGCGATAGAGCAAGTTAAGCCGATATTATTTGCCTATAGCGACAAATTTCAGCGCGCATACCAAGATATGCTCGCAAACAAATTAGGCTTCACCGAGCAAAGCGATGAGTCGCGCAGTTTGGCTGAGCAATTACTTAACATCATGCAAGAAAACGGCCTCGATTATACACAAACATTCATAACATTAAGTCAAGTGTTAGCGGGTGACACGGCGCTTAGACAGCTTGACGCCAGCTTATGTGATTGGTGTAAAACATGGCAAGCAGCGATCAGCAATACTGATAATGCCTTAGCGCTAATGGCCAAATCCAACCCTTTGGTTATTCCCCGTAATCATCATGTTGAGGCACTTATCGAGCAGAGCTACCAAACCAATAGCACGGCTCAAATTGACAAGTTTTTAGCGGTTGTTACGCGACCTTATCAGGCAACAGCTGATATTGCGCTTTATCAAGATCTACCCAGTGATGGTGATAAAGGTTATCAAACCTTTTGTGGTACATAAGTAAATCGTCGCGGCTCATAAATAGTAGGAAGTTTTTATGAATAAGATACAATCTATCAGTCATCCAAGCGAACTCGAAACCAGTATGCTAATTATCGATTTTGAACAAAACTGGGATGATGAAAATATTAATAGCTTAACTGAAATGCTGTTAGCCAAACTGAATGTTTCGAAAACAATCGAAACGATTGTCGGTGCTGATCGTCAAGATGTACGCTTTGAATTTGCCAATAGTATTTTACAGCTACATTTTGAGGTCAATAGCAACTCGTGTTGGCTAGAACCTGAACTCGGTAATGACCCAAATGGCGCAACTGCGATAGAACTGGCGCATAAAAGCTTGCTGTTATAAACACGGTTTGGCTCGCTAATCAGACCGCATTATTATCGCATCAGGTAATATGGCATTTATGACCCGATGCGATAACTTTAGTGCACTAAAACTTTAAAATGACCTTACCGTCGCTCTTATTCATTGCATAGTGTTCAAGACCATGAATAAAGGTTTCTGGTGTGAATTCACCATAAATATCGGTTTTAAAAATGCCCTCAGCAAACAGCTTTTGAACCTTGCGACTAAGTGACAAGATCGCTAATGGGTTGGCGCTCTTCATATACGTTGCCAACCAAAAACCTTCAATACGCTGATCTTTAAAGATTAAATCAGCAACGCCATACTGACCACCGTATGGGTGCATGGTTTCAGTGAGTCTGCCATAGACAATCGCGGTACTCGACTTTGGCAATGCATGCATAGTCTCAGCGGTTGCTTGATCTGCCACAGCATCTAACAATACGGTTGCCTGCAACTGCTCAGCCGCCTGTGTTAATTGCGGTACATAATCCTCACCTTCACTGTTTAATACAACATCAGCACCTAACGCTTGCAATACCTTGACGTTCGCATCGGAACGGACAATGGCGATGGTTTTTAAGCCTTGCATTTTGGCGTAGCGAATAACCCCTTTACCGACTTGGCTCGCTGCCGCGTTAAGGACAATCGCTTTGCTGGCAAGCTGCTTAGCACGCTCAACCAAACACACACTGGTGCAAGGGTTAACAATTAACGTGGCTGCTTGATTATCATCAATATCAGCACGTACAGGTAAACAATGATTGGCGGCAGTAATGGCGTATTTCGCCCAAACACCGTCACCACCAGGTTCTGCCGATAAAGCAACACGCTTACCTGTTAACCATTTACCATATAAACCGGCATTAGCCGCCACAACAGTACCACAGCCTTCAAAGCCCGCATAAGCGCCATCAACAGGCGGTAAGCCATATTTACCCATTAAGTAGACCAAATCGGATGGGTTAACCGGTGACGCCAGCATTTTCACCAACACCTGCCCTTGTTTTAATGCTGGTAATGGTTTTTCTGTAAGCTGGATGCGATCAGCAAGGGGCGCTTGTAAGTCATCTATAAAATTAAGGGCAAAGCCTAAGTTGTTATCGCTCATAATCTTCTATTTGTTCTATTAGTAAATAAAACCACTATAAAGCAAAAGCCTCGTCAATTCACATCGACAAGGCTATATGTTGTAAAACAGTAACGTTTGCAGGCCGATTAGAAAAATGCAGCCTGAGCATCTGGAGAAATATCGATACCGCTTACCTGTGCGCGTTGCAATAACTGCCAGTAATAACGATACGTTGCCCTATCATGCAATTCGCCTTTGTGCTGAATTGGCCCCCAACTGTTTTGTTGTGCTGCCAACAATATCGCCTCGGCGTCGGCTACTTCTTCATAGTTGGGTTTCATCGCATCAACAATTGCTTGTATTTGCGTTGGATAAATTGACCACATACGCATAAAGCCAAATTCGTTACGGGCGCGCTGAGCGTCAGCAAAGGTTTGATCGGCGTTTTTAAGATCAAGGGTAACGTTATGCGATGGCACGACGCCGTGCGCTAACGCTGCGGCAACCAACTCTGTCTTCGCTCGGTGCAGTAACGCGTGATCGAACTGACCAGGGCTGCGCATACAGCTTGCCGGAATCGCACCATTGTGGCCTGAAACAAAGTCCATCATGCCAAAATCTAATACTTGCACCCAATCGGTAGTAGCAATTTCCCATACGTCCCGCAACGCACCGTGGGTTTCAATAAGCACGTGAATAGGTATCTCTCGCTCAAGCTGATGCTCCGCAACAAGCGCTTGAATGTAAGCAACCATTTCTTTGATCTGCGCTGCTGTTGTGCATTTGGGTAACGTAATATAGGCCACTTTGTGGCCACATGCCGGTATTAAAATCTGCAAATCTTGACGCCAATGAGCGTGCGTATAATCGTGAATACGCACCCCCATCATTGCAAACTGGTTGTCGTCAGAGGCGATTAGCCGCGCTACCATCTCAGCATGTTGCTGCTCGCTCCCCGTGGCAGCACCATCTTCACAGTCGCAGGTAATATCAAATACTGGCCCTAATTGCTGTTGCATTTGCATAGCTTTGCTAATTAATTTTTCACTGCCAGCAAAATGCTCACATGAAGGAATAACCGCAAAAGGTTTTTCGGCATCAAATAAAGCGTCATTTGGATGAACCAAGCTGCTCATACTTTTCTCCTGATTATTGTTTTTGGCTACTCAACGAACAGCACTGTAATAAAATTACGTTATTTATGAAACTCATTATAGAAAAACATATATAAAGCACCTGCAAAGTGCTCTCCATCACGGCAACATTAGGCATTAAACGAAACTCAGCCGACAACATCACTTTAACCTAACTAAACAAGCCTCACGCTAATTGCACAATGGTTACTGCAATACTTTTATCACTTACCCTAGCGATAACCTGAACACATTTCAAACACTTTTTTAAAACATTTGTTTGAAATATATACTCAAATAATGTAATTGTTAATAAAAGTTTTCATTTTTTGTTCGGTTTTGCTCATTCACAGCAAAATTAAATAATACTGATTAATAACAATAAACCATAATGCGTCACAGCAAGGGGAGATATATGCATTACCATAATGAATTCCTCGATCATGTAAATGAACAGGATGTACTCGGTGGCTTTTGGCCTGGGATTCAGCTCTATTATCCGCCGATCAAATACTCTCCCAAAGATGGGCGATATGAAACAATAGAGCAAGCCACAGAGCGCTTGCACAAACATGCCCACGATTGCCAAGCCCACACTTTGTTGTTTGATCTTGAAGATGGTTGTCGACAAAAAGAGATGAGTCGAGAGCTCCTGCTCAATGAGCTGCCCAAATTTCCTGCTCGCGATTTTCAAATCGCGTTGCGCATCAATCCTTTTCGTACAGATGAGTATGAAAAAGATTTAAAAATGATTATGCAAGTGGCTGAATATATCGACGTCATCGTCTTGGCGAAAGCAGGTGAAATGTACGGTGCTGCGGAAATACGCGATTTATCTGCATGGCTACTGGGGGTTAACCCAGATATTGAAATTCAACCGATTATTGAACATCCGAGAAGTTTAAAAATCGCCGCCGAGCTCATGGCCTTTCCAGCAGTAAAGCATGTGGTGTTTGGTATTCATGATTTTTCCAAGGCGATGGCGATTCACTTAACGCCGGAAGGTTGGATTAACGAATTACTTACCTATTTGCGTAACCTTCTGCTTGAAGCTCGGATTGCCGGTAAGGGTGTAATTGGCGGCGTTGAGGTATTGATCAACGACACGCCGATGCCTGAACACTTTATTGAACCAAACGACGTCCGTCGCTGGTTAGATTTGCACGGTGACCATGAATCGCACGTGGTTCATGATCACGCCGTTATCGAAACACAAATGGGCTTAACAGGTAAGCAATTGATACACCCCTATCATATCCATTTGTGTAAGGTGGCCTTTACCCCGTCACCCAATCAAATTAAGCGCAATATTGAAATCCTCGAGGCTGCAATAGCCGCTGACGCGTTATTAGGTGGGGCAATAAAATTCGAAGGTGAAATGCTCGACCCGCCGATGTTTGGTAAAGCATTGCAAACCTTGTTAAGGGCCTATGCCTTAAAGTCATTAGACGAGAAAGACAAAAGGTTTGCGCTTGATGTATTAAAACGCCTACCGATAACCGTGATCCGAGAAAACTGGCCTTACGGGCGTATCTAGGGAGATGCTATGACAAGCTTCGATGATGTATTAATTGAAACAGCACAAGGTTGGCAATGGCAATTGCCCAGCCACTTTAATATTGCTGACGCCTGTATTCGCCAGCACGTACAAGCAGGACATGGCGATCGCACCGCGCTGATCGTCGAAGACGATAAGCTTGGCTGTCAGCAATTGAGCTATCAGCAGCTCGATCATGACTCAGCTAAATTGGCCTCTGTACTCGCCTCACTCAATATTGAGCCAGGCGATCGCGTGTTGATTCGTTTACCCAATGCAACCGATTATCCAGTCAGTTTTTTTGGTTGCTTGAAACATGGCGCCATCGCTGTACCAACCTCCACCTTACTATCAGCGAATGAAGTTGCCTATTTAGCACAAGATTCTGGCGCTAAAGTGCTGATCACCAGCAAACACATGTGGCCCGAATTAAAAACTATCGCTGAACAAGATAATCAATTAACAAGTGTATTATTGGCTGGCACTGGCGATATGCCACAATCCAATAGCCGCTTGCCACTATTTGATCTCAATGCCCTACTTAGTCAGGCTTCTGCTCGCGATGACATCATCAACAGTCGTATCGATGATGCCGCCTATTTAGTCTATACCTCTGGTACAACCGGCTACCCTAAAGGGGTGTTGCATGCGCATCGTTCTTTATTAGGCCGGTTGCCGGCGAGTCGCTACTGGTTTGATTTTAAACATGGCGACCGGATTATGCACTCGGGTAAATTCAACTGGACCTATGTACTCGGCTCAGCCTTAATGGACCCGCTATTTCATGGCCATACCGTCATTGTTCATGAAGGCGACAACGATGCCAGTACCTGGCCAAAACTGATAAAAAAACACGATTGCACCATTTTTATTGGCGTGCCTACCATTTACCGACAAATCATTCAAAAAACCACCTATAGCAAAGCTGACGTACCAAGCTTACGGCACTGCATGAGTGCCGGTGAGCATTTAAGTGATGAAATGCTCAGTGCCTGGCGCCAGCGCTTTGGCATGGATGTATTTGAAGCGATCGGCATGAGTGAATGCTCTTATTACATATCGCAAAATAAACACCAAGCGATTCGCCCAGGCGCTGCGGGTTTTGTCCAGCCTGGGCATCAAGTCACCTTACTCAATGAACAAAACCAACCGGCACAGATAGGTGAAGAAGCAATGATAGCCATAAAACAAACCGATCCTGGTTTATTTATGCAGTATTGGCAATTACCCGAAGCAACCAATAAGGCATTTCACGATGGCTATTTTTACACTGGCGATTATGCACGCCTAGATGAAGACGGTTATATTTGGTTTGTTGGTCGTAAAGACGACATTATCAATACCTTTGGCTACCGGGTATCACCGCACGAAATAGAGCGAATCATAAAGACCCATCCCGACGTCGCCGACTGTGTCGCCTTAGGTCAAAATATCGGCAATGATAAAACCTTAGTTTGTGCATGTGTTATTTTGCGCGAAGGCGCTAAGGTTAGTGAGCAACAATTGCTAAGCTTTGCCGATGCGAACCTTGCCAAATACAAAGCACCGAAAATCATCCACTTTTACCAAGACTTTCCAAGAACCAAAAATGGCAAAGTTTTGCGCAAGCAAATGCTTGCTGAATTACATAACGCCAAACGAGCAGCGGTTTAATGCGGGAGAATAAAATGAACTGTAGCAATCTAACAACATACCGCCCCCGACGCAGTGCCTTGTATGTACCTGCCCATCGTAGTCAATATATTGAAAAGGCACGTAAAGTAAATGCCGACGTGATTATTTTTGATTTACAAGAATCTGTACCACCAAATCGCAAAGACAGTGCTAGAGCGACCTTAGTAGAACATTTGGACAACAGTGATTTTGGCTATTCCGAAAGAATTGTTCGCGTTAATCATCTCGACTCAGCGTGGGGACAAGATGACATTGCCGCAATCGCTCAGTTGAATATTGATGGTGTCCTGTTCGCAGACATTGAGAGTGCGGAACAACTGCAAAACCATATTGACACTCTTGATCGGTGCGGTGGTAAGCGATTATCTGTCATGGCCAATATTGAGTCACCTTTGGGGGTGTTAAATTGTCAGCAAATTTGCGCCGCGAGTGAGCGATTAACTGCGATTATCATGGGCACATCTGATTTAGCAAATTCATTGCGTATTAACTTAACCTTGGATAGACAAGGTTTACTCACCTATCTATCTATGTGTATTTTAGCCGCCCGCGCTCACGATAAAGCCATTATCGACGGGCCCCATTTTGATTTAAAGGATGCAGTAGCGTGTGAGTTTAGTTGTCGCCAAGCGCGTGATCTAGGTTTTGATGGTAAAGCTGTTATCCATCCAGTCCAGCTCACCTACACCAACGATGCGATGACGCCTAAAGCAGAAGATATCAAGAAAGCGAAAGAAATCATTGCCGCAATGGAGCATGCTAATGCACAAGAACAATCGGTCGCCGTTATTGATGACCGGTTAATCGAGCCGTGTTTGCAGCAATGGGCACATCGCGTCATTTGCCTCTACAACAAAGTAAGTGAAATCGGCCAAGACGACTTATTTGGTAAGCCCTGTTAATAACAAAAAGAGTAAGTTCATGACTGAGCAGCATTATTTAAAGACCCCTGAAGGGCTATATTTTGAAGACTTTTACATTGGTCAAACCTTAAAGCATGGTGTACCCCGCACCATTACCACCGGCGATTGCAGTATGTATACAGCATTAACCGGATCTCGCTTTGCTTTGCATTGTGCCGACCCCGTAGCGCAAAAGCTTGGTTTTAGAACCACGCCGGTCGATAACTTTTTAGTGTTTCATATCGCTTTTGGCAAAACCGTGAACGATATCTCGCTAAATGCCGTTGCTAACCTTGGTTATGCACAATGTCGCTTCATAGAGTGTGTATATCCCGGGGATACCCTATCGGTTAGTAGCGACGTTATTGGCTTAAAAGAAAACTCCAATGGTAAAACCGGCGTGGTTTACGTTCACTCCAAAGCCTACAATCAAAAACGACAATTGGTTTTAGAATTTAAGCGCTGGGTAATGGTTCACAAACGTCATGCTGGTTTCACACGCCAAGAAAATGTCATTCCAGAGCTCGCCGATAATGTCGAGTTAACACAGCAAATTATTCCGAGGCAACTCGATCTTACTTTGTGGCCAAACCATGTTAGCGACCAGCAACGCCGCGCTAGCGAATTTGAAGTAGGCGATTGCATTTTTCATCGCGATGGCATCACCATTAATGACAGTGATCATTCATTAGCGACTCGACTTTACCAAAACAATGCACGGGTACACTTTGATCAGCACCTTATGCAACACTCAAAGCACGGTAAGTGCCTAGTTTATGGTGGCCATATCATCTCCTTATGTCGCGCCCTAAGTTACAATGGTATGGGCAACGCGATTTGGTTATCTGCCATTCACAGTGGCAGTCATGTCAATCCGTGCTTTGCCGGCGATACGATTTATACACAAAGCCAAGTATTAGCTATTAACTCTTTAGCTCATCGAGATGACTTACGCTTAGTGACTGTCCGCATGTTAGGTATCAAAAATAATATCCCTGAGCAAATGTCATGGCTTAGCCAACAATCCGAGCAAGGCAGGCAATATCATCCGGATGTTGTTTTAGATATGCGATTGAGCTATTTAATGCCGCGATAGTTCGGTTAGATTATGTCGCTTTGCTAGCAACAACGATAATAGGGCAATATTTATTGCCCTATTTTTTATTACGCTCTTAGTTAACCTGTGTGCAACAAGGTGGCAATAGCCAAGCTCATACAAGCCTATTACTTTCGACAAAAATTCCATATCACAAAGCCATCTCATGGCAATCGGATAGCTTGCGTGCTATACCATTGCTAGAGTCGTAATAATGGTAATACCAATCCCATTAAATTTTTGCTGACTCAGCGAGCATGTAATGGGATTGATATTACGCTGAAGCCTTAAACCCCAGGAGTGTCAGACAGTGAGATCCCTAGTTATAATTGCTTTTGTTCTGTTGGCTTTTTACTCGCACGCTCAGCAGCAACCGCCAGAGCCTGAAAAGCAAGTTGTGACAGAAACGAACCCCAAACAGGCAGAGCCCAAAGAGTCAGAACAACCACAAAGTCAAAACACAGAAAGCGAACAACAAGAAAACACTGAAACCGAGCAAAAAATTATTATAGAACCTGTCATTGTCACCGACTATCAAGATGAAATAGATAGCTTTTTTGAATTGTATCAACAAGACCAGATAAATGAGGCAATTGACTTTATCTATCGCTCTAACCAATACATTACCACCACATCAGAACAAGTCAGCAATAGGAAGACGCAGTTGTCCACACTTAAATCTTTAGTGGGGAAAATTCACCATATCGATAAAATAGACACCTATAAGGTCGGCGATAATTTTGTTCATATCACTTATTTGGTTATCTATGACCGCCAGCCGATTCGCTATGAATTTCAATTTTTCAAAATCACG
Source organism: Thalassotalea sp. Sam97 (assembly GCF_041379765.1). Classification (NCBI taxonomy): domain Bacteria; kingdom Pseudomonadati; phylum Pseudomonadota; class Gammaproteobacteria; order Alteromonadales; family Colwelliaceae; genus Thalassotalea; species Thalassotalea maritima. The sequence continues at coordinate 3,226,783 of NZ_CP166919.1, forward strand.
GACAGTTGGAAAATTTATTCGTTTGCGTTCGATGATCATGTCACTATTGAAATAGCGGAACTCGCCAGAAAGGCGGCATTATCATCAAATAAGTGATAACCTCAGTAGATAATAAACATAATCGCAAGCGTGCACGGCACATAAAATAAGGACGTTAAAGTGAACTTAAACCAAGTAACACTGCCCACATTTAATATGGTTGCAACTACCGAGTTTTATCGAGGAATGGGCTTCATTCAGATCGTTGACACACCGCATTATGCGCGTTTTGAATGCCCCGAGGGCGATGCCACATTTTCTTTATCGCTTTGCGAGAAAACCTCTGATAATCCATCGGTTATTTACTTTGAGCATGAAGATTTAGATACTTGGGTTGGTGAGTTGCAAGCCAAAGGCTACGAGTTTGCACAAATGCCAAAAGATGAACGGTATTTATGGCGTGAAGCAATAATATTTGACCCAAGTGGCAATAAAATAAAACTGTACTGGGCAGGTGAAAATCGCAAAAACCCACCTTGGCGAGTGCCTAGGGTCTGAGGCTAGCTAAACCGACAAAAGAATTCGCCGCCATAATAGACAGTAACCAAACTCTAGGAGAGAAAAATAATTATGAATCCGTCTAACTGGGAAGATATCCTACTATTGGATGAGCAGCTTACTCAAGAAGAGCGAATGATCCGCGATAGTGCTCGAGAATTTTGCCAAAACGAGTTGCAACCCGGTATTTTAATGGCTAATCGCAATGAGCATTTCGACATCAGTATTATGCGTAAATTTGGTGAACTCGGGCTGTTAGGGGCAACAATCGATGGCTATGGTTGCTCTGGCGTATCTTATGTCGCGTATGGTTTAATCGCTCGTGAAGTGGAGCGAGTTGATTCAGGCTATCGCAGTGCCATGAGCGTTCAATCTTCACTAGTGATGCACCCTATTTATACCTGGGGAAGTGACGCACAAAAACAGCAGTATTTACCGAAACTGGCCACTGGCGAGTTAATCGGTAGCTTTGCATTAACCGAGCCTGACGCAGGCTCTGATCCTGCCAGTATGAAAACCCGTGCGGAAAAAGTGGATGGCGGTTATCGGTTAACAGGAAGCAAAACGTGGATTACTAACGCACCTATCGCCGATCTATTTATTGTTTGGGCCAAATCAGCAGCCCATGACAACCAAATTTGTGGCTTTATTTTAGAAAAAGGCATGCTAGGTTTAAGCACACCCAAAATTGCAGGAAAGCAATCACTAAAAGCCTCGATAACCGGCGAAGTCGTTATGGATAATGTCTTTGTTCCTGAAGAGAACATGTTCCCTGATGTGCGCGGTTTAAAGGGGCCCTTTAGTTGTTTAAATATGGCCCGTTATGGCATCTCTTGGGGGGTTATGGGTGCTGCCGAAGACTGCTGGCATCGTGCGCGCCAATACGGCTTAGACCGCTTACAATTTGGTAAACCGCTAGCTCAAACTCAGCTGTTTCAAAAAAAACTCGCCGATATGCAAACGGAAATAACCCTGGGTTTACAGGCATCATTACGAGTCGGGCGCCTCATTGATGAGCAACGCTTTGAACCAGCCATGATTTCGCTGATTAAGCGTAACAACTGCGGTAAAGCGCTTGATATAGCTCGCACTTCGCGTGATATGCATGGCGGCAATGGTATCTCAGATGAATTTCACGTGATTCGTCACATGATTAATTTGGAAACGGTCAACACCTACGAAGGCACTCATGATATTCATGCCTTAATTCTAGGTCGTCAACAAACCGGCTTGCAAGCCTTTTTCTAGCATGCGCAAACGCTAGCCCCTAAAAAGCACAGTGGCACGTTGTTGCTGTGCTTTGTGTTATAACACGTTTACAGCGGAACAACCTTGCCAATGTAAGGTAAATGACGATACTTCTGCGCATAATCAATGCCCACCCCAACTACGAATTCATCGGGAATTTCAAAACCTACCCACTTAACATCAACCTCTACCTCACGTCTCGATGGCTTATCGAGTAAAGTACAAATATTAATGGAATTTGGTGAGCGCAACTCCAGTATTTTTACGACTTTCGCTAACGTGTTGCCCGTATCAATAATATCTTCGACTAAAAGCACGTCCTTGCCTTCAATATTGCTACTGATGTCTTTAAGAATATGTACGTCGCGTGAGCTTTCCATGGCATTGCCATAACTGGATGCCGTCATAAAATCCACTTCGTGATTAACATCAATGACCCGAGCAAGATCAGCCATAAATACAAACGAGCCTCGCAACAAGCCAACCATTATCAGCTCCTCACTGTGTTGATAATACTGACTAATTTCGGTGCCTAATTGCATTACTCGTGCGGCGACTTCGGCCTCACTGATCATTACATCAACTCTATGTTCCATAGCCTACCCTGCGCCAAGCGCCCTCATTTACATTATCATTAACTATAGTTAATGAAGACTTTTCTGTCGCTACTCCCTAGCATTTCAGGAGAAAACGTTACAAAGCTTGATTTGTTGTATTAATCGTTTAAGCTCTGCCTACTTTTTCGCAGTATGAAAGTTATTATGACAACATTATTAAAATCATTTATAAAAACCATATCTATCACCGCACTATTAGTCGCTACCAGCGCCCATGCGACTATAGTCCAATTTAACACCAACATGGGCAACTTCGAGGTTAACCTAACCGACGAGCACACGCCTGAAACGGTTGCTAACTTTTTGCAATATGTTGATGCCGGCACTTATACTGATGTTATCGTGCACAGACTCGAAACAAACTTTGTCATACAAAGTGGTGGCTACACCTACAACGCTGATGATAATACGGTCGTAGCAATAGAATCTCTCGACCCTGTTGTAAATGAGCCCGTATTCTCAAATGTACGTGGCACCATTGCTATGGCTAAACTCGGCAACGATCCAAACAGCGCTACCAATCAGTGGTTCTTTAACGTGGCTGATAACGCAAGCAATTTGGATTTTCAAAACCAAGGCTTCACCGTATTTGGTGTGGTTTCAGAGCAAGGTATGGAAATTATTGACAGCATCAACAAGTTAAAAAAAGGCGACTTTGGCGGTGCATTTGCAAACACACCAATGCAATCATTCCCTGCTGAAGGAGAAACGGTATCTTCGGAGCACTTAGTCATCATTGAATCAATCACGGTTGTCGACACTGGCGCCAATACCATAACAAGCCTACCACCGATGAGTACGTATGTGCCAAGCGATGAATCGGCAGATGGCAGCAGTAAATCATCAGGTGGCAGCTGGTATGCCATGCTATTAATTGCTGGCTTAGGCTTACTGCGTCGTAAGTTCTAATGAAACTAAGGGTTTATGTTATAAAAGCCCCGATTAGGGTACTGCGCATCCAAAGACGGCGTAGTACCCTGCGTTTTAAGCGACAGATGCTAATCGTTAAGCAAGCACTTGCCCAGGAAAAGCAAGAAACTCGAGAAATGCTGGTTATTTATCGTAAATACACGCGTAAACAAGCCAGCAAAGAAGAAATGAAAATGGCCAATCAACAGTTCATTGATTTGCTTAAAGGTTTAGGTATTGGTGTTGTCGCTGTATTACCCTTTGCACCGATAACCATTCCTTTGGTGATTAAGCTGAGCCACTTAGTTGGCGTCAACATTCTGCCAAGCTCATTTACCGATAAAAACAAACCCTAGCAAACCAAATTGACATCTTGGTTCGCTATGCGAACTGCCATACCTTTGCGTTAATTTCGTACAAACTTTGCTAACAAGTTAATCTACCATTGGCTTTTTACGGGCCGCTTTAACTTGAATTTCTTCAGATTAATTAGTCTAATCGATACATCATAAGGAAAACTTTTGGGAAGTCTGTAATGAAGTTAATCATGCGCAGCGAGTTCGATGATTTACGTCTCAATGATAAGCACAGCTATGAATCGGATCGAAATGGCGATAAGCAAATAGTAAAAATATACTGTGATGACAAGCTGATAGCGAAAAAAGTGACCCACAAAAAGTCGATACGATATTTTGGCGTAAAAGAGTACCAAGATTACTTATCTGCAGATATAACGAGTTAAGCAATGAAAAAAGCCGCAGATGCAAAGATCTGCGGCTATTGAATGGGACGCTTTTATTCTTGTTATTTTATGATTGTTATTATTAGCGCTGTTGACCTGATATCAGCATACACTGCAGGTACTGACTCCCCCTAGACTGGGTAAATATTAATAATATATTTACCCAAATATTTTCTCTTAACAGTTGTCGTTAATTGATCAGCGACTTTATTAAGCCGATTTTACAACATCTTGATTGATCTGACCAAATATTGATTGGCCATCAGCATCAAACATCTCAATTTGGATGTTATCACCAAAGCACATAAATGGCGTGCTTGGTTTACCATGCTCAATCGTTTCAATCATACGGATTTCAGCAATACAGCTATAGCCGACACCACCTTCAGCTACTGGCTTACCTGGGCCACCATCCATTTTATTCGAAACTGTACCTGAGCCGATAATGGTACCTGCCGCTAACGGGCGTGTACGCGCCGCATGAGCAATTAACTGACCAAAGTGGAACGTCATATCAATGCCAGCATTAGGTTTACCAAATAACTCGTTGTTATAGCGAGAACATAATGGTAAATGCAGCACACCGTCTTTAAATGCATCACCTAACTGATCTGGCGTAACACAGACTGGGCTAAAGGCACTTGAAGGTTTTGATTGAAAGAAACCAAAGCCTTTGGCTAGCTCACCCGGAATTAGACCACGTAATGACACATCATTAACGATCATCACAAGTTTGATGTGCTCTAATGCTTGCTCTGCTGACACGCCCATCGGAACATCGTTGGTGATCACCGCAACTTCGGCTTCAAAATCAATCCCAAAACCATCATCTTGTGGCATAACAATGTTGTCACGAGGTGCTAAGAAACTGTCAGAACCACCTTGATACATTAACGGATCGGTCCAGAAGCTCTCTGGCATTTCCGCATTACGAGCTTTACGAACTAGCTCAACATGGTTTACGTACGCACTACCATCAGCCCATTGGTATGCTCTTGGCAAAGGTGATGCACATTCGGCTTGGTTAAAATCGACAGCCGTGACCTCGCCCGCTTCAAGCTGATTGAACAGTGCCTTTAACTGTGGCTCAACTGTGGCCCAGTTATCTAACGCATATTGCAAAGTTGGCGCAATAGCCTCCGCGGAAACCATTTTAGTAAGTGCATTATTAACGACGTGTAAGGCACCGTCGCGGCCTGCTTTAATAGTTGCTAATTTCATTATTATTTACCTGAAAACTCTTCACCATTGTGTAACCATGCTGCATGTTGTGGCGCTTTTTTAGTTTTCGCCCACTCTTCAAGCATGTCTACTGATACTCGTTTTAATTCTTCTAACATACCTGGTTTGGCTGTTTGTGCAGCCAACTCAATGCGATGACCATTAGGATCAAAAAAGTAAATTGATTTAAAGATAGTGTGATCAACTGGCCCTAATACTTCCAAGCCAGCATCTTCAAGGCGCTGCTTCGACGCCAGTAAGTCGTCCATTGATTCGACTTCAAAAGCAATATGCTGTACCCACTCAGGCGTATTATGGTCACGATCCATTTTGGGCGAATTTGGCAATTCAAAAAAGGCCAATACGTTACCCATGCCGGCATCTAAAAAGACATGCATGTATGGATCGGGCGCTTTCGTTGATGGCACTTCGTTTTCAGCTATCGCTAACTGAAAATCCATACCAAGTAGATCGCGATAGAACTCTACCGTTTCTTTAGCACAGTTACAGCGATAGGCGACATGATGAATACGCTTGATAGCCATAATAACCTCTTACGCGTTTTCCGCTTCTGTGCCAATCACACCGCGCTCTAATTGGTCGCGCTCAATCGACTCAAATAACGCTTTAAAGTTACCCTCGCCAAAACCATCGTCCTCTTTGCGTTGAATAAACTCAAAGAACACTGGGCCCAACAAGGTATCTGAGAAGATCTGTAACAATAAACGTGGTTGACCACCATCGGTGGTGCCATCTAGTAAAATACCGCGGCTTTGTAGTTCATCTACTGGCTCACCATGACCTGGCAAGCGTTCTTCTAACATATCGTAGTACGTACTAGGAGGTGCCGACATAAACTTGATGCCACGTGCTTTTAGCTTATCCCAGCAAGCAATAATATCATCACAAGCAAAGGCAATATGCTGGATACCTTCACCATTGTACTGCATTAAAAATTCTTCAATTTGACCACCGCCGCCAGCGGCTTCTTCATTTAACGGAATACGAATTTTACCGTCTGGTGCTGTCATCGCTTTTGATAATAAGCCGGTATATTCACCCTTAATATCGAAATAACGAATTTCGCGGAAGTTAAATAGATCTTCGTAGTACTTCGCCCAGTAGTCCATGCGACCACGGTATACGTTATGAGTTAAGTGATCTAATGTATGAAAACCACAACCCTCAGGATGGCGTTCAACACCTTCTAACCAGTCAAAATCGATATCATAGATGGTGTTACCTTCGCTGTAACGATCGATAAGGTATAGCGTTGCACCACCAATACCTTTAATTGCAGGTAAGCGTAACTCCATTGGTCCTGTTTCAACATGCACAGGTTGTGCACCTTTTTTCAGGCATTGCTCATAGGCAAAGGCGGCATCTTTTACACGAAACGCTAAGCCACATGCTGACGGACCATGCTCTTGAGAATAATAGTCGGCGTGACTTTTTTTCTCGTAGTTGGCGATAAAATTAATATCCCCTTGACGCCATAACTGCACATCTTTTGATTTGTGATTGGCTACGTGAGTAAAGCCCATACTGTCAAATACTGGCTCTAAAATACCTTTTGCAGGTGCAGTAAACTCTACAAATTCAAAACCATCTAGGCCCATAGGGTTTTCAAATAAGTCTGCCATCTTATGTCTCCAATTCTATCACCCTTATACCAAGGCTATTGAAATATGCGCCATAGGTGTTGAGGGGGTATATTATTATTCTTATAATAGTTACATATGAAACTATTTTAAACATTAGTCCCTAGTGACTCAATTCTGGATGCAATATGTTTAGCCAAGATAATGGCAGTTTATCTTTACAGGAATTTTTGCCTTACCGATTAAGCGTCCTTGCTAATCGCATGTCGCAGTCGTTAGCGACCAAATACCAGCGGCAATTTGGTATTAGTGTCGGTGAGTGGCGGATCATTGCTGTGCTCGGTGAAAAACTCACCGCCAGTGCTGTCGAAATCACTCAAATTATCGCCATGGATAAAGTGGCCGTATCTAGATCAGTAAAAAAACTCATTGAAAAACAGCTCATTAAAAAAACCACTTGTTCAAGTGACAGTCGCAAGAAGCTATTGGAAATGACGGATGATGGGCACGATTTATACCAACAATTACTGCCTATAGCACGACATCATCAGCAACTTGCTCTGCAAAATTTTAGCGAGCAAGAACGGCAAATGTTGGTAACATTGATTAGTAAGTTAGATCAAAGTGACGCTGTAATCGGTTATTAAATAAAAGCTATCGGAACGAATAGTTTACGCTATGAATCACGGTACAATAACCAACTCAGGTTAATTTACTTCGAACGTTAACCCTGGTTTAGCTTTTGTGCCTTGTTTAATTTTTGTTTTACAAACAATAAAGCGGTCGCTTGCGATATCATATTCATCAATCAGTTCTTCGATAAAATTATCGGCGCGCTCTTCGCCCAACTCCAATAGCTCGCTGTCATCCATATCATCTTGACGTACAACCACAGGGCAAACCGTCAAATTGAGCTTACGTCTGTCTTTCATCAAGTTACCTATTTGATCCACAAACTGCTTGTGACTGTCTTCGACATCGACCTCACCGATAGGGTAGCGTAAATCGGAAACCTTCATTTTAAATAAATCACCCGATGTCATTAACACAATATCGACTACCGCTGCGTACGGTATTAGCGATTGCAATAAGTAAGTTTTAGCCCCTTGTGCCAAGGCTTTACTAACTAACGCGGATATAATGCCAGATATACCAAAATCGGGATCGGTAACATCTCCCGATAGGTCAACATCAACTGAAAATACGCCATATTGATCGGACAATTGATTAATTACAGTATTGAGGGGCAGTGTGCTGCCGGAGGCTTTATCACTGCTCTTATCGGTACGAATGTCGATAGATTTGATTTGCGTATCCACCTGCCCTTTAATTTTATTTTTCACCACATTGATATCAAAGTCAGCATTAAGTAAACCTTGATTGATAACATAGCCGCTAGCCTTGGCAATATAGGGGGTGTAGCGTTTAAGATCTAGGCCTTTTAAATAACCTTTAGCTTGTGCATCCAACGTCTTTGAAAAGACATTCATTTTACCTGTGATATAGACCTCCGAGCGTTTGCCGACATCGCCTCGTAGCGCGACATTCACCCACTTATCTTTGCCATCGTTATTAACGCTATCCACTTTTAATTCTGCGATATTAAGTTGCTGTTTGACCATTGGCTCCATGGCGTAATCAAATGAAACAAGCTCGGTATCGCCCGTTAATACGATCTCATTAATATCAATTAAGTAGGGAGCACTATCATCTTGATTAGGTTCTGAACTTTGCTCCGAACTACTGACTTCAGTTGCCTCTTGGCTTGCCTCAACATGGTCTGCATCATCAGTAAAGAATGTTGGCATATTGGCAAATGACGTTTGCGCATTTTTATAAAAGACGATTTTTTCGATATTGCTGCGAATGCTGTCAATGTCAGCCGAGCGTTTATAAATACTCGCTTTACTGATCACAATATCTCGAAACTGCACCATCGGTTGCGCATCATCTTCACCAACTAACTCAATAGTTGGTATCGTTGTTAAATCAGCAAATGTCCCCGATCGTGCCTCAAACTTATCTGTAGCTAACCATAAATCGCTAGCTAAATCGCTACGTCCGTTAATAAGGCTAACATTCTCTACCGCAAGAATCAGTGCCTGTTGGCGCTCATCAAACCAACGCAATGCCGCCAGTTCGGCACTGTAATTGGCCTGCATTTCGGTTATTTTTTGCAAAGTCTGTTCTGATGCCTGTTGAGCTTGGTTAAGATTGGCTATGTTGAGCTTGAGCGCAGGTAGTTTCAGTGATCCTGAACCTAAGTCATAGATTTGTTGCTCGAGCTCCGCATGAACATTAGCTAACTCTAGATTGCTATTTGAGCTATCAATGTTAACGCCTTGAGGGCCATTAATGTCTGCCACTAACAATTGGCTTTTCAATTTTGCCGAGCCTAAGGTAAGTAGCTTTTGCGCAAATAGCGTATCGACATTAGTAAGCTCTATATTGCTATACTGGCCATTAATCGCAACGCTGGTTGCCCGCTCTTTTACAACATCAAGTGCTTGGCTTTTTATTTGAACAGCATCAAAGCGCAGGTAACTGGGCGTAGTATGTTGCTGTGCACTGGCTTCAGAAAGTGGTGCTAGTGATGCCGGTAGCTGACCATCAAAGTCATCCGCAAATAACGTTGTAGCCTGTGTTTTAATCGCAAAGTTACCATTACCGCTAACATCGGTTGTCAGTACATCGGACGTTAATTTGCCATTAGCAAGACTATATTGTTGCTTTGGTGAAACGAACTTGCCATTGTTGAGCGCTAACTCGTTCGCTAACGTGTTCACTTGCACTCCACTGTTGCTCGATTGCGACACCTTAAAGCGATTTCCACGATAACTGGCGCCCTTAAAAGTGACAGAGCTTACTGCCGATTTCGCTACAAAGTCTTGCAAGCGTATATCGGTTTTACGTCCGTTTATGGACAAACCGCTATTAACTCGATTAACAAAATCAATAGCATCACTCGATAACGATGCAGAGGCCATGGCTAACTGGTTTTGCTTGGCTTTACCGTCCATATTGGCGAGCACCATTTTGGTTTTCTTGGCGTCAATCGTCCACGTATTATCATCTGTTGCACTAACATCTAAAACGCTGCCAGTTATTGATAACGATGCCAAAGACAGCGATTGATCGAGCGCCTGCAGGTCTAACGCTTTGACTTGGACATTATTATTAGACGCAGCGATCGAGAGTGAGTCATTAACGATTGCGCTTATATCGAGAAGATTGCCAGAAATAGCTAACTCGCCTAATTTTAATGATTGTTTTGCAAGCTTTGCGCCCACATTCGTTAACGTCAGGTTAGGTTTCTTGCTCGTTACCGACATTGATCCACTTCTGGCAACGTTAATGTCCATAATATCACCGGTAGATGACAAGCCGCCAACCGACACCGTTTGCTGACTAACTTTGGCAACCAGATCACTCACTTCTAAGCGGTATTTATCACTGATCAAATGAGCGTTGTCATTGCCTGCCCATTCTAGCGTTACGCCAGGGACATCAAATGCAAACTTGGCGAAACGAAAACCGTGTTCGCGTAACGGTAAAATAGCCTCTTTGACATTGAGAGATGTTTTGCCAAAAACAAACTTACTGTATTCACTACGATAGCTACCTTTAACTGCGGTATTTAGTGCAATTTTGCCTGAAGCTTTGGGTAATTTTCGCTCAACAAAAACGGGCAAAGCTAATATTTCACCGATATCAAGGCGTGTTTCTAATTTAGATATATCCACGGTGGTGATTTGTGGCTCATAGTCGATAAAACCATCCATGTTAACGACGTTGTTATTGAGCGTTAGCTCAGCTTTTATCTGACTACTGAATGTGTCGCCGATTAACCGAGTATCAAGCAATTTAATTTGCTTCGCATGTAATTGGTTATTTTCTTCATCAATAACAACAATCGCTTCGTCTATATCCACATCGGCTAAAGTCAAATTAAGGGGCTTGCTGGGCTCTTGCTCATTTTCAGCGTGGTCCTGCTGTGCTGCGCTAAAGTCGACTTGTAATAAGTGATATAAATCAACTTTGGCTGATGTCGCTCGAAGCGAGTCGATAAGTTTAAGATCAGAAGAAATAAAACTGCGATTGAGATCGATAGTCGCATCGTCAATTGTGATTAGGTTGTGCTGTTCAGAATCGATCGTTAACTGTTTGACCTGTGCTTTCAAGGCATTGAGATCGAGATCGAGCTCAGAGAAGTTAATCGTTAAATTATAAACTTTTAACTGCTTGTTTGCTCCCCAACGAACAATATCATCGAACCGTAACCACACCAGTGCGACAATCAATAAAATTGCCACTAGCACCGTCAGCAGTGTGGTTTTCTTCGTCATGAATATGCAACAAAATTGCGAGCCGTACATCAAGTATAATGCATCAAGGGCTATTGCAATTGCCAAGGCAAAAGTTTCTTACAATAAATTTACAGCATGCCAAAAAGTTGCATATCGAGGTAAGCGAATACAGTTCAAAATGGGAGTGTTTAACGACTATTGCATATCGGGCAAGTGGGGTTTCGGCTCACTGAAAAACCATGAAATTGCATAGCAAAGCCATCAAATAACAACACTTTATTTAAATTATCGTGGTAGCCCAACAGTAAGCGTAATGCTTCAAGCGCCTGCAGGCTCCCCATAACACCAAGCAATGGCGCCATAACGCCCATACTTGAACAATTTAGTGCACTATTGTCGCCATCTGCATACAAGCATTGGTAACATGGTGACTCACTGTCGGCAAAATCAAAACTAAGTAAATGGCCACTGCCCTGGATTGCCGAAGCACTGACTAATTTCACTCGAGCATTGACGCATTGCTGATTAATGTATTGGCGTGTTTGTGGGTTGTCCGTGCAATCGAGGACGATATCAATGTGCTCAAGTAATGCTGCTAAGTTAATATCGAAGACTGACTCAGCTATCGCCTGTAATTGACAATGAGGGTTCATTGCTTCAAGGACATATTTGGCCGCTTCAACTTTATGCTCCCCTACATCGTCACTGGTATAAAGTACTTGTCGTTGCAAATTAGATAATTCGATAACATCGTGATCAACTAAGGTTAAACTGCCAATACCGGAACTCAGCAAATACTGCGCGGCCGGACAGCCCAAGCCCCCCATGCCGATAATAAGCACTCGACTGGATTTAAACTGCTGCTGGCCCTGTTCGCCTATTTGCGACATCATAATATGACGGCTATAACGCAGAAATTCTTGATCGGTTAATGTCACACAGACTCCTATTAAACGCCCTTGCAAAAACACTAAGCTAATGAATATTAATACTTTACTACAAAGCCAATAGTAAAGCACAAGTGCTACACCGATAAATCATCATTCTGCCATCACCGCTCACTATAATCTTGCCTATATTTATTACCTGTATAGCGAATAATTAAGGTAAACACATAATATGCAAGCGATAACTCTCAATACCTCTGTAGGACAATTGGCAGCTAATCTCTATTTACCAACCAGCAATATTGCGAAAAAGCCACCCGTCGTAATCATTACCGGCGCTTGGACTACGGTGAAAGAGCAGATGCCTGCGGTGTATGCTGTGGCATTTGCCGATAAAGGTTTTGCAGCATTAACGTTTGACTTTCGAGGTTGGGGGCAGTCTGACGATGCCGTCAAATACTTAGAAGATCCGCAGCGTAAAACGGAAGATATTCGTGCTGTCATTAAGGCTCTAGAACAGATTAGCGATATCGACCCAAGTAAAGTTTTCGGCCTTGGTATATGCGCATCAACCGGTTATATGCTTGATGCCGTAACAGATAACGATAAAGTGACTGCGGTCGCAGCGGTAGCGCCTTGGATACACAATAGCGACATCGCTAACCAAGTATATGGTGGCGAAAACCAGGTTAATGAACTTATAGAACTCGCTAACCAAGCGGCATTAAAAGGCGGTGTATTTATCGAAGCGGCGAGTATGGAAAATGATAAAGCACTGATGTACCAAGCACCTTATTATACCGAAACAAATCGAGGCTTAATCCCAGAGTATGATAACCAATTTAACGTCGCTTCATGGCTTCCGTGGTTAACATACGATGCGTTAAAAGGTGCTAAAAGCCAAGACAAATCAGTATTACTTGTGGCTTCAGAGGCAATGGCATTGCCAGATGGTGCTCGACAATATCTGTCACAATCTGGCGATAATGTATCTTCAGTCTGGCTTGATAATATTAGCCAGTTTGATTTTTACGATGTACCAAGCGTTGTAGAACGGGCGACTAGTGCGATTAGTAAACACTTTTGCTCATACACAAACAAAGCTAACGGAGTAAAATAAGCGCCTGATTATTTGGCGCTCTCAACTGGGTACATAGCTAACGCTGCTATAGATAATTATGAGAGATCGTAAGCGTTAACTTGTCAATTAACGTTGACTATACTCAACAAGCTCTCTACGCCCCCCGATAAACTTAGTCGCTAGTATTTTGTCATCCTTAATATCACTGATATAAGTGGTGTCTTTGTCTAATGCCGCCACTATTTTAAGTTCATGGTTAGTTAAATTGTAACGCCAGAAATTAGCATTTAGGTCAAGACCATAGATGTTGTCACCTATAGGTAACGCATAATCACCATCTAGTTTTTGATTAAGCATAGTGAGCGCCTGCTTTCCATCATTTGCCTGAAGCCAGAAGTTTCCTTGCTGATCTACGTAAACAATTTGATTGTTTTTGGTGTAGGTTGCCCACGAAACGTTTTGAATATTGAGGTCGGTTGTCTCACCTGTGTTAAGGTCAATATCAAATAATTGCTGTTTGCCTGCTTGGTTGTCTATAACGAGCAATTTATGTGGGATAGTCCACGGTAACACCAAGCGCGCCGCAACAGGCGACTCAACCATTTGATAACTGCCATCCAAATTGACTAAAGTGATTTGATTATTAACGTTCACCACTAAACTCTTACCACCCGGTGCCCAATCGTATCGCGTACTTTTGAGGCCTTGTTCGAACTTAGTTAATTGATAAGTTTTTTCATTATCTTTTATCCATAGTTGACGTTCTCCTGAACGAAAAGAAACAAACGCAATTAAATTACCGTCAGGCTGAAACTTAGCATTAATATCAGGGACAGTAGAGCGTGAAAAAATATCAAACTCAGCTTGCTCACCATCTAAGGTTAAGTAGCCAATATCAAAGTCTTTAGTACCATAGGTGACAGCAAACCTGGTTTGGTCTGGATGGTAACTCGGTGTCCATAATCCGGTGTGACTAACTGGATGCAGGAGATCTAACTGACCGTCTAAATTCAATCGATAGATCTTGCCTTCTATATCCGTAATGAAATGACTACCGTCTGGCGCAAATTTAATGAAAAATCGCTCATACACTGAATGGCTGGCATGACGTTTAATTTCCGCCTCACTTTTGACTTTACCTGATAGCGTTAAAGTTCTCACTACGTTCGAATTTTCGCTGCCTAGAGTGACCGTCGCCAAAAGGCCTGATTTACGCGAGTAGTCTAACGAGTAGATGCGCCCAGCATGTTCATGTGGTACTTGCGATATTTGATCGGAAACAGCATCGTAGATAACCAGCTCAGGTCGATTGCTCTCTAGGTCTGGGTATTGAAGTAAAGCGATACGTCCGTCATTTAACCACGTTGGGTGAGTCGTTTTTATTTCTGCACAGTCATAACGCAACTTATTGTTTGCGTTGCCGTTCCAAGCATGAGCAAAATCCAAGGTTTGTAATTGCCAGCACTGCTTGGTTTCTGTTGGTGCATCTGAGCAATTTGATTGCAGCACAAATGCTAATTGTGAGCCATCAGAAGACCAACTCAATTGACTATAGTGGCCAGGCTCGGTACTTAATCGTTGCTCTTGATTATTGTTCAGATCTTTTGCCCATAAATGACTTTCACACTGACCGACAAATCGATTAAAGACTAAGTATTTACCATCAGGAGAATAAGCAGCATTGTATTCTTGTTCATCACTTGCAGTAAGCGGTGTTACTTGATCATAAATAACGGGTTTAGATGGCCATAGAATAATAAGCGATAAAATAGCGATAGCAATACCAGCAAATAACAACCAGTTTTTGCCCTGCTTAGGTTGTTCAGATATTAACTGCGGGGCTTGCTTAATTTCATTATTATCCCAACGAACATTGGCTTCTAAACTGTATCCTTTTTTTGCGTGGGTTTTGATAAACGCTTGTTTTTTACTATCGTCACCAAATGCTTTTCTCAATTGAGCAATCGCTCTTTGTAACGTATTCGGGCCAACAACGCTGTTTTCCCAAACAATGTCCATAAGCTCATCATGACTCACCACTTCGCCAGCGCGTGAAGCTAAAACCTCTAACACTTTAAGTGCTTTTGGTGGAATAGGCGTAGCCTGTTGTTGATGCTCTATCTGGTTACGAGAAACATCAATAAAGTAGTTATTTACCCAAAACGTTTTGGTCATAAAAGAGATTACAGTTCTTATTCGTTATGCATCAAATCTTACCTCGCTCTTTGCCCCAAAATAAAGAAAAAACAAAGAAATCAGCTAAACGTCAGGTTTTTTTCATGTACGTCAGCTCGCATACAGGCAAGGTAGAGCAATAGTTATTCACTATGAAACCAAGTGACTAAGGAAAGAGAGAAAGACAATGAATTTACCTATCAAAAACCTAATGACAATAGCCTTATTGGCTAGTGTGAGTAGTATGGCTTCTGCTGATACTAAATTAACGGGCCCTTATTTAGGACAAAAAGCTCCGGGATTAACAGCTGAGATATTCGCACCAAATATCATCTCAACAAGAGGTTGGGAATATGGCGTCGTTTTCGCACCAAACATGAAAGAAATGTACATGGTTCGAGAAGTAAATGCAGACACTAAACCTGAACAACAATTTGTCGTTTATGAACAAGATGGTGATAACTGGAATGAACGCGTCATTTCAAAAAGAGTTGGCACACCGACTTTGTCACCGAATAACAAAATTATGTTTTTTGGCAGGGGTTACAAAGAAAGAACAACCGATGGTTGGTCAGAAATGAAGAGATTGGGGCCAGATTTTGAACCTTATCGTATTATGCGTGTAACTTCTTCTCTAAACGGCACCATAGCGTTTGATGAAGCTAGCAGTGACGGTAATGGGGTTTTGCGTTATTCAACTATGGAATACGGCAAGTTAAGTACACCTCAACCATTTCCAACGGTTATTAATACAGGTACGTGGAATGCACACCCTTTTATCGCACCTGATGAAAGCTATGTGATTTGGGACGGGCAAAGGGGTGAAGATACCCGTAATTCAGATCTTTTTATTAGTTTCAAAGAACTAGATGGCACATGGGGTGATGCGATTAAATTTGGTGATAACGTTAACACCTCAGAAAATGAGTTTGCAGCACAACTATCACCCGATGGAAAATACCTGTTCTTTAACCGTAATGGCGATGACCGCAATGTAGATACCTATTGGGTAGATGCCAAAGTGATTGAAGACCTAAAACCAGCTCACATTAAAAAATATCTAGCCAAACTAGGCCCATTGCCAACAGCAGTTCAGGCGTCAGGATCACTATGGGATATAGCACCTCTTGAGAAAGCTTTTACCAATACAGCGCCAACTTCGTCTGATAACAGCTTAATGGCAGGGCAGCTCCCTCTTTCAAAAGATAAGGCGTCAGCAATTATTAACCTAGCAAAAGAAATTGGCGAAGGTAAACATGGAAAATACGACAGTTTGTTAATTGCTAAGAATAATAAGCTTGTTTTTGAAAGCTACCATCAAAGAGGTCGCTTTGGGTTGGCTCATGGACAAGCTTCGGCAACGAAAGGATATACTAGCTTGATCGTTGGCCGTGCAATCCAATTGGGCTATTTATCCATGGCTGACTTACATAAACCGCTAATCAGCTTCTTAAAAGAATTAGACACTAGCAAGCTAGTCGCAGGCGCCGATAATATTACGCTTCATAAAGCACTAACGATGCAAGGTGGTTTAACAATTGATCGTGATAAATGGCAAGAAATTGAAAAAGCACCGGAGCAATTAGAAGGCCAAAAACTAGTGCAAAAGCTTTTACAAGAAAGCGCTCCAATCACTGAAGAAACACCGTCGTATAAATACGGTAACTTCAATCCTATACTTGTCATGTCAGTGATAGATGCCGTTGTTCCAGGCGGAGCAAAAGCATTTATCAAGTCTGAAATATTAGACAAATTGAACATTTCAAACTACAAATGGGACACTCACCTAAGTGGCTTACCTCAAGCTGGCTATAGAGTAGCCCTTACGTCACGAGACATGCTTAAACTAGGTAACATCGTTATTAACGAAGGAAAGTGGCAAGGAAAACAGTTTGTTTCACCTACTTACTTAAGTAAAGCAACAAGTAATATCATCAAGCCAACTGAAGACTGGATGCCTGATGAATACCGTTATGGTTACTACTGGTACAGTATGCCTGTAGTCGTTGAAGGTAAAACATTTGATCTTAATATCGCGTGGGGCGGTGGTGGAAACCGCGTAATAGTAGTTGAGGAGCTTGACTTAGTCATCGCTATTACTGGTCATGACAGAGAAGATACCATCATGAAACAAATTTCAGATGTCGTTATTCCAGCGTTTGTTAGTTAATAAAATTAACCAATTGAGCCTAAGAAGGGCAGTTTGTTGAACTCGCCCTTCTTTGCTGCTTATTACCCAAAAGCATCTAGGAAGTCTTTTCTATGTGGATTGAATCGACACTAATTTCCTAGACACCTCTTAGTTAGATTCTAAATAAAAGATGTCTACAGTGTTAGGGGAAGATCAATAGCAAAAGGCTTTGCTGGATTGATGTTTGACGTATTGAAGAAAGGTTTAAGAAACTAGACGAAGCTATAAAAAATTAAACTTGCTAAAAGCGAAGACCATCTTTAAGGCCTAACTTTCAATGAGTTAAGACTTCTTTCTTCTTAAGCGGTAGTGAGATTGTCTTCGATGCAATTTAAATTGTCTTCGTTTTAATTATAAAAAATTATTTAAACCACCTGTCCTGCGGCCCAGCCACTCGACCATGCCCATTGGAAATTGTAGCCTCCTAGCCAACCAGTAACCTCGGTGACTTCGCCAATAAAGTACAAGCCTGGTACTTTTTTACTTTCCATGGTTTTACTCGACAGTTCATCGGTGTTAACCCCGCCTAAGGTGACCTCAGCGGTACGATAACCCTCGGTACCATTGGGCTTAATTTGCCAATCGTGAAAGTAATCATGCAACGCTTGGCAATCGGCATTGGATAGTTGATTCAAGTTCTTGTCGGGTAACTCACCCGCGGCATACAAACGTTCAATTAGGCGCTTAGGCAACAAATGTGACAACGCTGTTTTTACCGCCCGCTGCGGTGACTCACTGCGTAATGTTTGTAATTTCTCGAATAAGTTATCATTAGGCAGTAAGTTAACACTTACAAACTGACCAGCTCTCCAAAAAGAAGATATTTGCAACACTGCTGGACCCGATAAGCCACGATGGGTAAAGAGGATATTTTCCCTAAAACTCACGCCGCTTTCGCTGGTTACTAAGCTGTCGACACTGATCCCAGATAAACCATCAAAGCGCTGTTTATCCGTATCGTGTAAGGTGAATGGCACCAAAGCCGCACAGGTTGGCAGCACGTTTAAGCCAAACTGCTCCGCTATTTTATAGCCAATAGGTGTTGCACCAAGCTTTGGCATCGTCAAACCGCCAGCAGCGACAACTAGCGATTGGCAGTGATAATCTTTGCCATTGGTTGTCACCACAAAGCCATCGTCAACTTTCGCAACCTTAACCACTTCGCTTTGCATCGCCAGCGATACACCTGCCCAATCACATTCGGTAGTAAGCATGTCAACAACATCATGCGCGCTGTTATCACAAAACAGCTGACCAAGTGTTTTATGATGATAGTCGATGCCATGTCGCTCCACCATATCGATAAAATCATATTGGGTGAAACGACTTAATGCCGATTTAACAAAATGGGGGTTTTGACAAAGATAATTGGCAGGACTTGCGCCTTGATTGGTAAAGTTACAACGCCCGCCACCACTAATGATTATTTTTCGGCCTGGTTTTTTGCCTATATCGACAACCACAACACTGCGCCCACGATAGCCGGCAGTGAGGGCGCACATTAAACCTGCTGCGCCCGCGCCAATGACCAAAACATCGGTTTTCTCTAGCGACATTGACGATTATGCACCTTCGGCTGGCGGCGCAACCGATGTCGGTGTCGCTTTTGCCATTTCAGCTAAGTCCTTATCAACAAAGAACAGCGCATGGCCGTCGTTACCTACTAATTCAATTTTATCGATAATTGATTTAAATAAGGTTTCTTCTTCGTGTTGCTCAGCAACAAACCACTGCAAAAAGTTAAAGGTAGAATAATCTTGAGTGGTAAATGCGGTATGTGCTAATTCGTTAATCTTTTCGGTGATCAAACATTCATGCTTATAGGTTTCTTTAAACACGTCGACCAACGACTCAAAGTCATGCTTTGGTGCGTCAATAGCGCCAATAATCGGCATCGCACCAGTTTCACTAACGTAATTAAATAAGCGATTCATATGTTGCATTTCTTCAATCGCATGGCCACGTAAAAACGCTGCTGCGCCTTCGAAACCGGCATCATCGCACCACGCACTCATTTGCAGGTACAAGTTTGAAGAGTAAAATTCTAGGTTAATTTGAGCATTCAATTGCTCGATCATTGCTGGTTTTAACATATTACTTCTCAACTTCTTTTATAAATTGGCAAGGACATTTTCTGCCGTGCTTACTTCAAATTGCTTCGGCTGCTCAACAAACAAGTGGCTGACAATACCGTTTTTAATTACCATAGCGTAACGTTGCGAGCGCAAGCCACCAAACCCAGCCGTCTCCATTTCAAGGCCAAGAGCCTTAGTATAACTTGCGTCACCATCGGCAAGCATCATTAAGTTTTCGGCATTGGTAGATTTACCCCAAGCATCCATAACAAACGCATCGTTCACCGATACACAGATAACCTGATCAACGCCTTTAGCGACAAGATCATCATAATGAACAACGAAACCCGGTAAATGCGCCGCAGAACAGGTTGGAGTAAACGCACCAGGGACCGCAAATAATACCGTTGTTTTATCTGCGAACAGCTGTTCAGCCTCGTGGTTTTTAACGCCTTCGGTGGTTAACTGGCTAAGTGTGCCGTTTGGCATTTTGTCGTTTACTTTAATCATAGAAATTTCCTGTTTGTCGAATGTTTCGCTGTAGTATTACGAAAAGTGACGCTAATTCTATCACTATTTCTCTTAATAACCTGAATTTTACGGCAATCTACTGGCACTATTGTAGCGTATTGGTATTGGCTCATCAGCCAATTAGCTAAAAACCGATAGTAAAGTAAAAGCGAATAATCTGCATTACTGATTCACCTATTCTGCATTCCCTGGGTAAATCTAGGTTATGACCTAGCACTCTACAACTCGCTAAAATCATGCTCTGCCAGTTGACTGCTGAATAGATCTTGTAAAATAGTAATATCATTGACGCGGGTATAATTCGGTCGGGTAATAAACGCTATGGTTCGGTGTGGTCCAGGTTCATCTAAGTGCAAGGCTTTCAGCTCTGACTCATCGTGCAGCAATTGCGATAAAGCCATTTGTGGTACTAATGTGGTACCAAGTTTACCGGCCACCATTTGGATTAAGGTGTACAAACTTGCTGACTCAAATTCCGCATTGGATTTAAAGTTTTGCAAATGACAAGCTGCTAACACATGATCTTTTAAACAATGGCCGTCTTTCAGCAACATTAATGTATCTTGGTTAAGCTGCTTGCTCGACACTTGATTACCTGAGATAAACTCGTCGTCTTTATGGGTCACCCAATAAAAATCTTCCTGCCAAAAGCTGAAACTCAATAACCCGTGAGTGTCATACGGCAATGCGAGAATGGCACTGTCTATATCGCCATTGCGGACCATATCAACCAACACATGCGACTGCTCTTCAACGATTTTCAGCTTTAAATCGGGATATAACTCTCGTACCGCAGGTAACACTTTCGGTAATAAATACGGGCCAATGGTTGGGATAACACCGAGGGTTAGCGGTACTGACAGCGGTGCCTTATTGATACTGCTTATTTGCGACAACTCATCCATTTGCAGTTTGATCATGCGCGCTTTGTCCAAAAACAAACGGCCTACTTCCGTCACTAAAACCTGCTTGTTATTGCGCTCAAAAATTTGCATACCTAAGTGCTTTTCTAATTCACTGATCGCGGTACTCAGCGCTGACTGAGATACATGGCACTGCACAGCCGCATTTTTGAAGTGACGTGTTTTGTCAACGGCCAAGGCATATTGAATTTGCTTGATTGAAATCATTAACGCACCCTAGTAATTCAATTTATCTGAACGTCATCATAAACACATTCAATTATACATATCAACCTATGCAATCTAATATTCACCTATCGAAACGAGGCAGTGCACGATTAACCGCTTTGCCTCTAATTATTAACTAATACATTAACGAAAGAAAAAGGAAAATAACCATGGCACAAATTGGTAAGCACATCCCTGAGTTCAAAGCACAAGCATTTCATAACGGTGACTTTGTTGAAGTAACAAGCGAGTCAGTAAAAGGTAAGTGGGGTATTTTCTTATTTTACCCAGCTGATTTTACTTTTGTTTGTCCTACTGAACTTGAAGACATGGCAAGCCACTACGAAGAATTACAACAGCTTGGTGTAGAGGTTTATGCGGTATCAACCGATACTCACTTCTCTCACAAGGCGTGGCACGATTCTTCAGATGCAATCGGTAAAATCAAATTCCCAATGTTAGGTGACCAAACAGGTACTATCACCCGTGGCTTTGACGTAATGATTGAAGAAGATCACATGGCGCATCGTGGCACATTTTTAGTTGACCCTGAGGGCATCATTCAAGTAGCGCAAATTCACGCAGGTGGTATTGGTCGCAGCGCTAAAGACATGGTTCGCAACGTTAAAGCCGCTCAATACGTACGTGAGAATGATGGCGAAGTATGTCCTGCAGCTTGGGAAAAAGGCGACGCAACGCTTACACCAAGCTTAGATCTAGTCGGCAAAATCTAAACCGTCGACGTTTTGACAGGTAGCTTTGCTGCCTCACTAAAAGGCGGGTTAGTCCCCACATCGACCCGCCTTGTTAACGCCCGGTGTAAACAACCAAAATAACAAAGGTATTCATATGTTATCTCAAGATATTCTTAATACGCTATCAACTTACACAGCCAAGATGGAAAATCCTGTGACATTGGTTTTACAAACCGGTGCACATCCAAAACGAGACGAATTAAAACAGTTTTTAACCGATCTATGCTCAGTATCTGATAACTTAGTATTGGTCGATAGTGATATAGGCTTGCGCAGCCCAATATCATTTGCCCTGCAAGTGAATGATCAACCTAACGGTATTATCTTTTCAGGTATTCCTGGAGGCCATGAATTCAACTCGCTTATTTTGGCCATTTTACAGTCTGCAGGGACGGCAATTAAGCTCGATGACAACATAGCGACACTTGTGAAAAAAGTCAGTCAGCCTCTACATTTCGAAGTATTTGTTAGCTTAAGCTGTCACAACTGTCCCGATGTAGTACAAGCACTAAATCAATTTGCGCTGCTAAACCCAAATATCAATTCGGAAATGATTGATGGCGGTTTATTTCAAGAAATAATTGACGCACGTAACATTCAAGGCGTGCCAAGTGTTTACTTAAACGGTGAACCATTTGCCAACGGTAAAATAGATACCGCGCAACTTATCGATAAATTGATTGCGCGCTTCCCTGATATTGTCAGCGCGCAAACAACAGCCGAGCTTCCAATCCAAGACGTAACCGTTATAGGTGGAGGTCCTGCTGGTGTGGCTGCAGCGATATATGCGGCGCGCAAAGGTTTACAGGTCACAATGATTGCAGATCGGTTTGGCGGTCAAGTGAAAGACACCGTCGATATCGAAAACTTAATATCGGTCAACAAAACAACAGGCAGTCAATTGTCTGCGAACATGTCGCAGCACATGCAAGATTACGACATTACTCTAAAGCAACACGTGCGTGTTGAACGCATTGCCCATGGTGATCATAAGCTGAAAACCTTGCAATTATCCTCAGGTGAGATGATCAATAGCAAAACCATCATCGTTGCCACCGGAGCCAAGTGGCGTGAACTTGGCGTACCAGGCGAAAAAGAAAATGTCGGTTCGGGCGTTGCTTATTGCCCACATTGTGATGGCCCATTCTTTAAGGGCAAAGACGTTGCAGTTATTGGCGGTGGTAACTCAGGTATTGAAGCAGCTCTAGATTTAGCTGGCATGGTCAACAAGGTGACTGTTCTAGAGTTTATGGATGAATTTAAAGCGGATAAGGTATTACTTGATAAAGCCAAATCAAACAGCAAAATCACCTTAATTAATAACGTCGCAACCGAACAAATCATCGCAACAAACGGCAAAGTAAGCGCGCTAGCATACCGAGATCGCAACAGCGAACAGCGTCAACAAATTGACTTAGCCGGTGTGTTTGTGCAGATTGGTCTAGCACCAAACAGCAGTTTTTTACAAAACATGGTTGAGTCAACGCAATATGGTGAAATCATTATCGATGAAAAGTGTCGAACATCTGAGCCGGGTATTTTTGCTGCCGGCGATGTCACCACAGTACCATACAAGCAAATTGTTGTTGCCATGGGCGAGGGATCAAAAGCTGCGTTATCGGCATTTGATTACCTAATCAAAGAATTCTAACAACGATTGATTGTAAAAAGGGGCCTCCTACAGTGCCCCTTTTTATTGCCTCGATGTAAATAACGATACGACTACCGACTTAAACCCGCTATTGCTTGGGAATACCTTGGTTGACGTAAATGTCGAAACGATTTTTTTTCATCTTTATCGATGTTGACGGTGCTCGGTTAGCAAGAGGCTCGGCATAATTAGGACGCTTAACCACAACTCGATACTTGGCGATTGCTAGCGCTTTATCGAGTAATTCATCCGCATCAGGATCACTGCCAACTAACCCCTGAAACACACGCATTTCTTTTTTCACGGCGGCGGATTTTTCCCGATGAGGGTACATAGGATCTAAATAAACAACATCAATATCGTCTAGAGTTGGCATGGCCTCTAAACTTGAGGCATTAATCAAACGCATCCGCTCGCTAATCCACTGGCCTATTTCATTATCTTGCTGCGCTCGCTGTAAACCATCATCAAGCAACGCTGCCACTGGGCGTTGACGCTCAATCATGGTTACCTTACAACCGAGGTTAGCCAGAACAAAAGCGTCACGACCAAGACCCGCGGTGGCGTCAAGTACATGCGGGTTAAAACCATGCTTTAAGCCGATAGCTTTAGCAATGTCTTGACCCCGTCCACCACCAAATTTGCGGCGATGGCCAACGGCTCCACCGACAAAGTCGACATTGATGCCACCAAGCTTAGGTTCATCGGTTTTATATAAACTCACATCATCATCACGAACCAACAAATAATATGGGCTGTTAACTTTGTTGATATCACGCAATTCACCACCGTAGGGCAATTGCCATTTATCAGCAACGTCCTCCGCCGCCATCACATTGGCGAGGTTATCGGCAAAAACAACGCAGTGTAAAGATTGATTCATTATTAAGTTTCCATCACCAAGTAGTTGTCACCGGTACTTAGGGCAATTAAGCGCGATATTTGCGCTAAACTATAGCCACTTTGTTGTTGCCATTCATTAAAACATTGTTGAATAGTATTGAGGCTCGCTTTAGACGTTAGGCCACCAGAAATAAGATCTTGGGCGCGGAAATATGCTTCAACATCTCGACTCAGTAAAAAGGTATCCTTACCCAATGCACGCAAAGCATATGGGCCCGTATTACCACCTAAACGTTGGCCATGCTTTTTTAAATACGCCCACAAGCCGATAATATCAGTCTCCGGCCAATCGGCAATAAATTGAGCAAAACAGCCCTGCTCGACTTGCGTCTCAAAAATCATTTGCGCGTTAGCTTTAATGGTTTGTACTTTTTTAAAGTTGCGAATAATGCGCGGATCCGCGGCGCGTTGCTCAAGCATCTCGTCGGGCATCATCAATATCTTTTCAACATTAAAGTTGAAAAACAACTGCTCGAAATCAGCCCACTTATTTTCAACAACACGCCAAACAAAGCCAGACTGGAAAACTTTCTTGGTAAACTCCGCCAAAAACCTGTCACTACCAAGTCCGGCTAATTGCTTGTTATTATCCGCTAGCGGTGCATATGGCTGCATCAATAGCTGTAATTGCTGCTCGCCACCTTTACGCTCCATAGCCCTTTGATAAATAGCGCTGATTTTTTCCATAACAAACTTCTCTAAACAAAATGGGCGCCACTTAGGCGCCCAAAAAATAGCTATCGTGACAACTATACGCCAATGCCACTATGACGCAATAGCGCATCGACTTGTGGCTCTCGGCCTCTAAATGCTTTAAATAATGCCATCGGCTCTTCACTGCCGCCTTTTTCTAGAATGCACTCTAGGAAGTCTCGCCCAGTTTGAGGGTTGAATATGCCTTCTTCTTCAAATCGAGCATAAGCATCGGCTGATAATACTTCAGCCCACTTGTAAGAATAGTAACCTGCCGCATAACCGCCAGCAAATATGTGCGCAAAACTATGCTGAAAACGATTAAAGTCAGGCGCTTTAACTACCGCGTATTTTTCACGCACGGCATCGAGAATTGCTTGGATTTCATTACCCTTTTCAGGGTTATAATTAGCGTGAATAGAAAAATCGAACAAGCTAAATTCTAGCTGACGCAACATTTGCATCGCCGATTGGAAGTTTTTCGCTGCGAGCATTTTATCTAACATCGCTTGTGGCAGTGACTCGCCCGTTTCAAAATGACTTGATAAAAATGCTAAAGCTTCTGGTTCCCAGCACCAGTTTTCTAAAAACTGACTTGGTAGCTCGACGGCATCCCATGGCACACCATTAATGCCGGCAACACCGCCCGCATTAACCTGTGTTAACATGTGATGCAAACCGTGACCAAACTCATGAAATAAAGTCACAACCTCATCATGTGTGAATAATGCCGGCTTGTCTCCAACCGGCTTGGTAAAGTTACACGTTAAATAAGCAACCGGCAGTTGTATCTCGCCATTAGCAAGTTGACGTCGGCCAACGCAGTCTGCCATCCAAGCACCACCACGTTTTTTATCGCGGGCATATAAGTCAAAGTAAAAGCTACCGCGTAAACTGTTGTCGGCCGCAAATACATCATAAAAGCTCACATCTTTGTGCCATGTCTCAACATCGCCACGAGGTTTAATGGTAATGCCGTACAATCGCTCAACCACAGTAAACAACCCTGCGATAACTTTATCTTCTGGAAAGTATGGGCGCAGATCTTCATCTGAAATAGCGTAACGAGCTTGCTTTAGTTTTTCGGAATAATAGGCCAGATCCCAAGGCTGCAACTCTCCTTTGGCAAATTCTTGTTGCGCGAATGCCTTAAGCTCAGCAAGATCTTGCTCGCCTTGTGTTTTTGACTTATCCGCTAAGTCTTCTAAAAAGCTAAATACCTGCGCTGGCGATTCAGCCATTTTGGTTGCCAAAGACTCCTCGGCGTAATTGGCAAAGCCTAATAAGTTTGCCAGTTCGTGACGTAATGCCATAATTTCGGCCATAATTTCGCTGTTATCAAATTCGCCAGCATTAGGCCCCTGATCAGAAGCGCGTGTCACGTAGGCTTTGTACATTTTTTCACGCAGTTCGCTATTGTCAGCGTACATCATCACCGGTAAATAACTCGGGATATCTAGGGTAAATAACCACCCCTCTTTGTCTTGGCTTTGTGCCAATTGTTTAGCGCCGGCTAGCGCAGATTCAGGCAAGCCCTGTAACTCAGCTTTATCTGTGATGTGTATCGTAAATGCCCCTGTGGCATCCAATAAGTGATTACTAAAATTCGACGACAGCTCACTTAATCGCGTTTGAATTTCGCCATAGCGCTGTTTCTTATCGGCAGGTAGGCTAATACCAGATAATTTAAAATCACGTAGCGCATTAGTGATCACTTTTTGTTGAGCAACATCTAATGACTTGAAATTATCGCTATCAGCAAATTGTTGGTAGGCTTGATATAAACCCTCATGCTGGCCAACCCAAGTACCGTACTCTGATAACATAGGCAAACAGGCATCATGCGCTTCTCGCAACGACTCTGTGCTCATCACTGAATTGATGTGCGATACCGCTGACCAGATTTTTTCTAACTTATCATCCGCTTCTTCAATGGCAACGACTAACGACTGCCAAGTGTGTGGTGTTGTTTGCGCCACGACCTGATCAATCGTTTTCTTACAATGAGCAATCGTTTGCTCAACAGCCGGTTGAATGTGTTCTGGTTTGATTTTGGCAAACGGTGGTAATGTAGTTTGCTCTAATAGCGGATTACTCATATGAATTCTTATCTAGTCAACAATATTTGTTATGTATACAAAGATGGGTGCTTAACGGTCAATATCAAGATGTATTGCGAAAAATAGCATCGCAATGACTGGTGATAATAGAGCAAGTTTGTGTTTATTCTTGAAATAACAGCTAATCACCTCCATGTTTTACCCATGCTAGCACGTTGATACAACAATAGATCAACACTCTGTGGAGAGAATTATGAGTAAACATTTCGACTATATCGCCCTTGGCGCTGGTTCAGGCGGTATTGCCTCCGTTAATCGCGCTGCCATGTATGGCAAAAAGTGCGCGCTAATTGAAGCTAAATCACTTGGTGGTACCTGCGTTAACGTTGGCTGTGTGCCGAAAAAAGTGATGTGGTATGCCGGACAAATCGCCGAAGCCGTACATTTATCTGATGATTATGGCTTTAACTTAACCGCTGGCGAATTAAACTGGGCAAAGTTAGTTGAAAGTCGAGAGGCTTATATTTCTCGTATTCACAACTCCTATGATTCCGTCCTTAGCAAAAATAATGTTGAGGTTATCCAAGGCTTTGGTAAGTTCATCGATAAAAACACCATTGAAGTAAATGGCGAGACCTACACGGCAGATCACATCTTAATTGCCACTGGTGGTCGTCCAAGCATCCCACATATACCAGGCGCTGAATATGGCATCACGTCCGACGGTTTCTTTGCACTGACAGAACAACCAAAGCGCGTTGCCGTGGTAGGTGCGGGTTACATTGCGGTAGAGATTGCTGGTGTATTACATGCTTTAGGTAGTGATACCACGTTAGTGGTACGTAAACACAAGCCACTACGCGACTTTGACGACATGCTTTCTGATACGTTGGTTGAAATCATGGCTGAGCAAGGGCCAACGATGAAAACTCACAGCATCCCGAAAGCCGTGGTTAAAAACAGCGATGAAAGCCTGACTTTGCAACTTGAAAACGGTGACTCGTTAACGGTTGATTGTGTTATTTGGGCGATTGGTCGAGAGCCTGCAACCGATAACATCAATCTGGAAGCGACAGGTATTGAGCGCAATAAGCACGGCTTTATTGATACAGACATGTATCAGAATACTGCTGTTGAAGGCATTTACGCTGTTGGCGACAACACAGGCAGAGCGCAACTCACGCCGGTGGCGGTAGCCGCAGGTCGCCGCTTATCAGAGCGCTTATTTAACGATAAGCCGACCGAGCACTTAGATTATTCACTGATCCCTACCGTAGTATTTTCCCACCCAACAATAGGGACGATCGGCTTAACCGAGCAGCAAGCTATAGAGCAATATGGCATAGATGATATTAAGGTATATCGTTCACAGTTTACGTCCATGTACACGGCGGTAACCAAACATCGTCAGCCATGTCGAATGAAACTGATCTGTCAGGGCGACAATGAAAAAATTGTTGGTATGCATTGCATTGGCTTAGGAAGCGATGAAATGCTACAAGGCTTCGCAGTTGCCGTAAAAATGGGCGCAACCAAAAGTGATTTTGATAATACAATCGCTATTCACCCAACGGCAGCCGAAGAATTTGTCACCATGCGCTAACAGCTAAAAGGGCATACCGAAAACTTACTTTGCGAATTTATTCACGGGTAATTTGGTCGCCCTAAAGCAGTGCAACATTGCCATAAAGCCCTCCATAATGGGCTTTATTTTCAGGCGTTTAACGGCACCTGAAAATTATGTAAAAAAAATGTTTTTTTTGAAAAATCTTTCTGCTAATATCATTTCCCTCCTAGCTCATTTTTGTTTAAAAAATAAGCTAGAAATCATAAAGGGAATAATTATCCACATCTAAGTTAGCGACAATAATAATTAGAAACGATCAATTGCCTCTTCCCAAATCCTTATAAAACGTGGTTTACATAAACGTCACACTCGCTAGTTTTTTATACAGCCGGTGGATCTTGTGATCCTTTTTCACAGACTTATCCACAACTGATGATCACTTTAAGACATAAATACCCTAGCTCGCTATCGTGATATATGGCATTCTTATTGCCATTCATTTCAAGCAACCAATAATCAACCATGAGCCAATCAGCCCCTTATATTCTTGTTGACGGATCGTCATACTTATTCCGCGCATATTATGTACCTTATTTGCAAGCATTGAGCACTAAAGACGGCCACCCTACGGGCGCTATTACCGGTGTTTTAAATATGATCAATGCCTTACAAAAAGAGTACCCTAGCGGCAAGATCATTGTGGTATTTGATGCGAAAGGCAAAACGTTTCGCAATGATATGTATCCAGAATATAAGGCGAATAGACCGCCAATGCCTGATGACTTGCGCTGCCAAATAGAACCTTTACATAACATTATTAAAGCGATGGGTTTACCATTGTTGGTTATTGAAGGGGTTGAAGCCGACGATGTGATTGGCACATTAGCCCACCAAGCGTCTGCCCAAGGACTTGAAACCATCATTTCTACTGGCGATAAAGATATGGCGCAGTTGGTTACCGATCATGTGCGATTAATTAACACTATGACGAACACGGTTACCAATGTTGACGCCGTGATTGAAAAATTTGGTGTGCGTCCCGATCAGATCATTGATTATCTTGCACTAATGGGCGACAAGGTTGATAACATTCCTGGCGTTGAAAAGTGTGGCCCTAAAACAGCGGTCAAATGGCTAGCTGAACATGGTAGTTTAGATAACGTCATCGCCAATGCCGACAAAGTAAAAGGTAAGATCGGCGAAAACCTACGCGCAGCCCTCGAACAGCTACCGCTATCATATCAATTAGCAACAATTAAAGTTGATGTTGAATTAGAACAAGAATTAACCGATATCGTTGCCTGTCCAGCCGATACCGATACCTTACGTGATCTTTATAGTAAATACGAGTTAAAGCGACTACTGGCAGATTTGGATAAGCGCGCAACGGCTCAAAGTGATAACGGCAGCAAAGTTGACAGCAGCGATAACTCGGTCGATGTTGACGACAGTCAAGTCATCGCCGATGTCGTTAGCGAATACGAGATTATCTTAACGGAACTGAAACTCAATGAATGGTTAACTAAACTTGAAGCGGCAGAATTAATTGCTTTCGATACCGAAACAACGTCAGTTAATTACATGCAAGCTGAGTTAGTAGGTGTATCATTCGCCATTGAACCAGGCAAAGCTGCGTATATACCATTAGCCCACGACTACGAAGGTGCGCCACAGCAGCTTGATAAGCAAATGGTGTTAGAAAAACTAACACCGCTACTGGAAAATTCAGCCATTAGCAAAGTTGGTCAAAATCTGAAATACGATAGCAATGTGCTATCGCGTTATGGTATATCGTTGAACGGTATCGCTCACGATACTATGCTCGAATCATACTGTTATAATAGTGTTGCCACGCGCCACAACATGGATGCATTGGCACAGACCTATCTTAACTACACTACCGTTCATTTTGAAGATATTGCCGGTAAAGGTGCCAAGCAGTTGACCTTTAATCAAATCGATATTGATAAAGCGGGTCACTATGCG
This sequence comes from Thalassotalea sp. Sam97, assembly GCF_041379765.1. Lineage (NCBI taxonomy): Bacteria > Pseudomonadati > Pseudomonadota > Gammaproteobacteria > Alteromonadales > Colwelliaceae > Thalassotalea > Thalassotalea maritima. The sequence continues at coordinate 3,257,650 of NZ_CP166919.1, forward strand.
GCTGAAGACGCAGATATTACCCTTCGCCTGCATCACGTTTTGTGGCCAAAACTCAGCAAGAGTAAACAGCAGGCTACAGTTTATAACGACATTGAGATGCCATTATTGTCAGTCCTTGCCAAAATGGAACAAACTGGCGTACTTATCGATGCCGACTTGCTTAACGAGCAAAGCCAGCAAATTGCCGCTCGTCTTGATGAAATAGAAATGCAGGCACATAATATTGCAGGCAAAAATTTTAATTTAAGCTCGCCGAAACAATTACAAACCATTTTATTTGAAGAGCTAAACATTCCTGTTATTAAGAAGACACCAAAAGGCGCCCCGTCAACTGCGGAAGAAGTACTGCAAGAGCTCGCCTTAGATTACCCGTTACCAAAATTGATTTTGGAGCATCGTGGTCTAGCAAAACTAAAATCTACCTATACCGATAAGTTACCACTCATGATTAACGCCAACACGGGGCGTGTTCACACTTCGTATCACCAAGCAGTGACCGCAACAGGTCGGTTATCTTCAAGCGATCCCAACCTACAAAACATTCCAATTCGTTCAGACGAAGGGAAAAAGATTCGCCAAGCATTTATTGCCAACCCTGGCAGTAAAATTGTTGCTATCGATTATTCACAAATTGAATTGCGTATTATGGCGCACTTGTCTAATGACGAGGGTTTATTAAAAGCATTTGCTGAGGGTAAAGACATTCACCAAGCTACCGCTGCAGAAATTTTTGCTTTACCGCTTGATGAGGTCACGGCCGATCATCGTCGTAGTGCTAAAGCCATCAACTTTGGTCTTATTTATGGCATGTCAGCATTTGGCTTAGCGAAACAATTACACATTGGTCGTAACCAAGCACAAGAGTATATGAACAAATATTTTGAACGCTACCCTGGTGTTCGCGAATATATGGATAACACCCGGCAGTTAGCAACCGAGCAAGGCTACGTAGAAACGCTATTTGGTCGACGTTTATATTTACCAGAAATCAAATCTAAAAACGGTGCTCGCCGAGCAGGAGCTGAGCGTGCGGCGATTAATGCGCCAATGCAAGGTACTGCTGCAGATATTATAAAGAAGGCGATGCTCGCTGTTGATGCATGGCTGACAGAACAAAATGATGAGCGCATAAAAATGACCATGCAGGTGCACGATGAACTCATTTTTGAAATCGATGAAAGCATTGTCGATGAAACCGTACAAAAATTAGTAGACATTATGGACAATGCCGTGCAATTAAATGTGCCGCTGATCTCCGAGGCTGGCGTTGGCGAGAACTGGCAACAAGCCCACTAGATGTAATAAAACTACAAAAAAAGCGATCAAACGGTGAAATAACCAACGCTTTTAACAAGATGCCAGCCAAAAATGTAATAATATTTAGAATAAAAGCTTTACATCCTAGAGTTAAGACTCTAAAATACAATCATTCCTAACGGAATTCTTGTTGTAATAACTTTTGTTTTCTAGCTTCCCCATAAGCTTCCAACCGACGGCACATTGTGACGTCGGTTTTTTTTGCTCCTATAGAAAGCCACAACCTCTCATCGATCATACTCGTCTACAAATGGCTTAACACCGGGCACTCAAAAAATACGGTCGACTGACTAACCGCAAAATTATTTGGTTATAAATCATTAAATTACTCTGCATTTTAGTAGTCGCCTTGTTGCAATATAAACCTAAAAATCATTCTAAACGGTGACACGATGAGTGTGACCAAGCGAGTTATTCGAAAGAATTGGTTAAGTTATAAATGAAAAATCTAGGTTGGTGCGCTATATGACGCCACAAAAATACATATAAACATGTCCGCATTTGAGCTATCAAATTTACCAAGTTCGCACTCGATGTAAGCTAATTAGGCGACAAACATTTACCGGTGATAACCGCATAAAAAACGCGGAATGTAATAAAGTTACACTAAAAAGCACTCAAGTGCGGAAATAACCAGCACAATGAGTCTTTTTTTCAACAAAATGTAATAATATTTAGCATAAAAGCTTTACACTATAGAATAAAAGCTCTAAAGTAGAATCATTCCTAACGGAATTCTTGTTGTAATAACTTTTGTTTTCTAGCTTCCCCATAAGCTTCCAACCGACGGCACATTGTGACGTCGGTTTTTTTTGCTTATTTTTCTGAGTGTTTACCTGTTACCACATCAACACAGAAACAAGCTGGTAATCAGATATCGACATGGTCTCGAAGCGTTTTTAGCGATCAAAAAAGGCGCTCATCGCGCCCTTTAAAATTGTTAACTTTTCTTGTACGACAATCATTTATTCAATGATATGCTCGCCGTCTTCAATATCCGTTTCAGTATCAGCAAACTCTGTAAACCAATCAGCAATAATTGCCGTGGCTTGATCTAAGCCAACCTTTGTTAGTGAAGAAAACGCCATAACTTTAATATCGCTATGTAAATCTTTACACGCCTTTTTCACTTTAAGCACTTCCGCGCTGCGCTTTCCAGACTTTAACTTATCGGCTTTCGTGAGTAGCGCCAGCACAGGTAGCTCGCAATCATTTGCCCACTGAATCAAATCAACGTCTAAATCTTTTAATGGATGGCGAATATCCATTAATACCACAAGACCGCGCAAACTCTCTCGCTTTTGTAAATATTCAGCTAATGATTTTTGCCACTTCTTCTTCATTTCCAATGGAACTTTGGCAAAACCATAACCCGGTAAGTCAATCAAACGTCGGTTATCGCGAATATCAAAAACATTAATAAGCTGGGTTCGTCCAGGCGTTTTACTGGTACGAGCTAACGATTTTTGCTGTGTTAGCGTATTCAAAGCGCTCGATTTACCAGCATTTGAACGCCCAGCAAAAGCAACTTCAATACCTGTATCTTCCGGTAATCTACGAATATCCGGTGCACTAGTGACAAACTCGGCCACATGCAAGTTCACATCAGATGACAAAATCATTTACCTACATTTAAAAACAACTTGTTCAATTATATCCTGTTTTCGCTATCGCTTCGCATTGTTTTTTTGTAATCCATGAATTCGTTCACTTTTTTGCGTAAAAAAATCAAGAATAACCATTACACCCGCGTGGGAATTGTGTAAAATACGGTAAAAATCTATATCAATTTATTAACTTAACCGCGCTATTAAAGAATACAATCAATCTATAATTGAGGTATTCCGGTAATAACAGGCAGAAAACTTATGAAAAAACTTGTTCTTTCAGCAATCTTAGGTTGCGGATTGCTTGGTAACGCATTTGCCGCAGGTGATGCAGATGCAGGTAAAACAAAAGCTGCAACTTGTGCGGCTTGTCATGGTGCTAATGGTATTGGTACCACTGACATGTACCCGAACCTTGCTGGTCAGCATGCCGATTACATTGTTAAACAATTAAAGGCTTTCAAAGATGGTTCTCGTAAAGATCCAATGATGTCGCCAATGGCAATGCCACTATCAGAACAAGATATGGCTGATGTTGCTGCATATTTCTCAAGCTTTTCACGTTCAGGCGAAGCGGCAGATTCAGCTACAGATGCAACTCAACAAGCAGCAGCGCCTGCGGCACCAGTTGCCGTAGCCGATCCAGTAGCAGGTAAAGGCCTTTATGAAAATGGTGATGTCACTCGTGGAATTACCGCTTGTATTGACTGTCATGGTAAAGAAGGTAACTCAGAAGTTCTGATCAACCCTAATCTAGCTGACCAACACCCAGAATACATTGAGAAGCAATTAAAGGCGTTCCACTCTGGTGAGCGTATGGATGCATCAATGAATGCTGTTGCAATGAACTTAACAGATCAAGACATCATGGATTTAGGTGCGTACTTTAAGTCTCCTGAAGCCGTTGCTGATGTTGAAGCTGCTAAGCCTTCTGCAGAAGTATTAACGTTTACCGGTGATGTTGACGCAGGTAAAGCCAAAGCAATGGTATGTGCGGCATGTCATGGTGCTGACGGTAACCAACCGCTTCCAAATCACCCAAAACTTGCTGGCCAACACGAGCAATACTTAGTTAAGCAATTACAAGATTTCAAATCTGGTGCACGTAATAATGCGATCATGGCTGGCCAAGTTGCAACATTGTCAAACGAAGATATGCAAAATCTAGCGGCATACTTCGCAAGCCAAAAACTAACACCTGTAGCAGCAGAAGCTAATGAATACGGCAAGAAATTATACCAAGGTGGTGATGCTGCACGTGGTATTACCGCATGTATCGCCTGTCATGGCACCGATGGTAAAGGCGCAGGCTTAGCTGGCTTCCCGAAAGTTGGTTCACAAACTGCTGACTACATGAAGTTACAACTTGAGCAATTCCGTAGCGGCGCTCGTAACAACGACATGAATAGCATGATGGCAAATATCGCGGCGAAATTAACCGACAAAGATATCGCAGCTTTAGCTGAATACATGGCATCATTGAAGTAATCGCCAATAAAACGAATTAACTAAAAACAGCGCCTACATGGCGCTGTTTTTGTTTATACGCTAAGCATTCAATCGACATAATAGGTTGCTCTGCTACTTTACGGTTAAGTCATTGCTAACACTCTTATCGCACCTATTTTTTAGCTGTAACTCTGTTTCATTTATATGCTCCCGTGACTGGCTATAAAACATTTGTGAGCTTTTGTATTTTGTTAGATTAGTCGGCTCAATGAGTACGACACGAGCGAGCATGTAAGACGCTATTATCTTAAGGTTTTGAGTGGTAACTTAATACTAATGAGTGACTTAACTGGATTGGAGCTGGGCTATAAAGTTTGTTATAAGCTAGCAAAAAGTTTGCAATAGTTGAACGAAGCGCAGTTTACTAACAAATACGCGCTACAATACTAAACAATAATTAGGGTTTTAAAATAGGAATTAACATCAGGATAAGTGGGGTGGCTGATGGGACTTGAACCCACGACAACCGGAATCACAATCCGGGGCTCTACCAACTGAGCTACAGCCACCACTATCTTTTGAGGACACTGCCTTAAACAGTGCGCGGATTATAGCGACCTTTAACGACATTTAGCAAGAAAAAAATAGTAAAAATGATGATTTTTTTTAAAGATATAAGCCGCTGCTTATATCTTCATCAAAAAAGCTACTTATTTGCTCAACTTGCAGGCAACATGGATTAAAGTACGTTTAAAAGTATAGCGCTCTGATATTGAATCAGTTCGATAAACTCGAGCATAGCTTTAATAAACATTATTATCGCCTAAGAGGCTATTTACACCGCATTAACAACTCTGCTAAATTGGAATATGTATCTCAATTATTCAGTTATAAAATAACAACTAGGGCTGATCATGGCGCATCTCGTTCACCGAACAGTTGTAGCATTGCTATGTGCATTAGCGATGTTTTGTAGCGCTTTTATTACTAAAGCATATGCTGACAGCAACGCGCACGTTTCAATATCAGACTTGCGCTTTTTATTTGAAAAAAATACGCAAATGACTGCAGCGGAAATTTGGCGTTCCGATGAGCTATTTACTTCAGTTGAATGGGGGCAAAAACCCTACCTGGGCGTCCGCGCTGGCTCAACCTGGCTATCATTTGATGTCCATAATCACGGTGACGACACACACACCTACTATTTTCAATATCCGGCGATCAACGCTTTAACGCTGTCATTATTTGTCGTCGACGATAATCTACCACAGCAACTCATGCAGGTGCCTATCTCCAATCCATTTGCCAAACAACGGCTCGCTTCAGCCAACAATGTTTTTGCTATGCAACTTGCCGCTAACGAAAGTAAGCAAGTGCTACTAGAGGTGTTTAGTCCAACCGCAACGCCTCGCTATGCTCATGTGGACGTTTGGAAATTACCGGAATTAAGCCAAGCGATGAACATTCAGCATAGCTTAATGGGCCTTATATTGGGGCTAACACTAATGTCTTTGTTAGCCGGCTTTATATATTTTCAACTCTTTAAAGAAACATACTGCTATTGGTATGGTTTTTATGTGATAAGTCTGATCCCCGCCATGTTGCTTGCTAGCGGTGTTGCTAATTTATATGTAAGTAACCTCGATTATTACTTACTCGGAACCATCGCTATCGCTATGATGTTAAGCTGTGCTCTGCAGTTTATTCGTACCTATAACAACATAGGCTTTCACTCAAAAGCGCTTGATAAGATTATGCATGTGATGATTTGCGCCACTATATTTATCATTCCGGTGGCGATAATTGGCTTTCATGATCTGGCAAAAACGTTACAGCAAATAACCATCTTTACTTTACCGGTAGCCGTGCTAATTGCGGCCTATTGTGGCTATACGGGTGAAAAGAAAACCAGCATAATGTTACTGTCGATCATTCCGCTATTTGCTACCTTACTAATAATCACACTACAAGAGCTCGGTGTTGTCTATCCCAATGTAAATATCACCATTGTATGTATAGTGACTATGGTGGCACATTTGCTAGGCTTTATGTGGAGTATTTACCAAAAGATTCGTATCCATATCACTGAGGGCTCAGCTGAAGATATCAATAATATCAGTGATGCATATGAGAAAGCATACAAACTACAAGAGTTGGTAAAAGAGCAAAATCAAAAGCTGAAAACCGCCAAAGAGCAAGCGGAGTTTGAAGCAAGAACCGATATGCTGACTCAACTCCCAAATCGCCGAGCCTTTATGAATTTGGCTAAAATGGCCATTGCCCAAGCAGAACGTCAACAAAAGCCTCTGACCTTTATCGCTTTTGATGTTGATAATTTTAAGCTTATTAACGATAAATTTGGTCATCCGGCAGGTGACCAAACATTAAAAGAAATAGGCGACCTGATCCGCAATATTATCCGCGCAAGTGACTTTTGTGGCCGAATTGGTGGTGAAGAATTTATGGTAGGTTGTCATGACAATAACATGTTAGACGCTCATCATGTGGCAGAGCGTATCCGCTCAGCTATTGAGAAAAATCAAATTGTTTATGAAGATCTCAAATTTAACACAACCATCAGTATTGGTATGGCAGAGCTGGAAGATGGTGATGACCTAGATTCCTTGCTCAAAAAAGCGGACGATGCCATGTACGAATCAAAAACCACAGGCAAGAATAAAATTACCTTGTATGCGGCTTAGGCTATGTATTAGCTACGTTAGTTACTTAGCATGCCGCTTATTCATAGATAATTGTGTTATCGTTATGCACCTATATCGAACCTATTAGATGAGATGCCTTATGTCCCTGCAACGCATCAGTGAACAGATCCACGCCAAACAAAACGAGCTTCCTCCCGTAGAAAAATGGGATCCACCATTTTGTGGCAATATTGATATGGTTATAACAGCTGACGGTAAGTGGTTGTATCAAGGTAGCGAGATTACTAGACCACGATTAGTTAAATTATTTGCCCGAGTGTTAATTAAGCAAGGCAATAAATATTATTTAGTCACGCCTGTAGAGAAAATTGGCATTTCGGTTGAACGGTATCCATTTACCATTACCTCATGGCAATGGCTCGATGACAGTGAGCAAGCCACGATGCTATTAACAACCAATTTAGGTGATCAGATACTATTAAATGACAAAACGCCACTGATATTGGACGATAACGGACAGCCTATAATCAAGGTACGTCGTAATTTATATGCGAGTATTCATCGCAATGTCTTTTATCAGTGGGCGGAAATTGCACAAGAGAAGCTAAGTGGCAATAAGGAGCAGCTGTACATCAAAAGTGCTGGCGTTGAGCACGTTATCGGCGAGCTTTAGGCTCGCCAACGGGGCTAGATAAGATCTGCCTATATAACTTTAGAAAAGCGTTGCTGCTGTAAGCGAGGCTTAATATAAGCATCAAACGACATGCATATATTACGAATTAGCAACCTTGCTTTGGGTAGCACATCGATAGCTTCTGCATTATTTATTAACAAACCGTCATTAATAAAAATAGCTAAAGATGGCAAATCATCAGCAAAATACTCATCGAAAATAATATTAAACTGACGCTCGATTTGACGCTTCGATACACGGAAATTACACATAAGTTGCTTAATAACAAAGGCACGAATCGCATCATCGCGATCTGTAGCTATGCCTTTTTCTAATGCATGGCCACAATCATCAATCGCTTGGTAATATTCTTTTAGTGTTTTAACGTTCTGGCTAAAGCTGGCACCAATGGCACTGATTGACGAGACACCCAGCGCTAATAAATCGCACTCTCCGAGCGTTGTATAACCTTGAAAGTTACGGTGTAAACGCCCTTCTCGCTGAGCTTTAGCAAGCTCATCGTCGACTTTTGCAAAATGATCCATACCGATGAACTCGTACCCCATATCGATAAGCGACTCTATCGCAAATTGCATAATCGCTAGCTTTTCATTTGAATTTGGTAGCCATTCATCGCGAATTTTTCGTTGCGGTGCAAAACGAGTTGGTAAATGGGCGTAGCTAAATAATGAAATACGATCAGGATCAATCGCTTGGACCGCATCAATGGTACTGGCGAAGGTTTGCTTACTCTGATGTGGTAGGCCATAAATCAAATCAATATTAACAGACGAAAAACCTACCGCCTTAGCGCGCTGTACAAGCTCGACAATAAACTGGGTACTTTGCAGACGATTGATGGCCTGTTGTACTTTTTCATCGACATCTTGTACACCGATACTAAGCCGGTTAAAGCCTAATGCATGCAGGTGGTCGACTAAATCTAGTTCGATTTCTCGAGGGTCAACTTCAATACCCATTTCAACATCGTCGGCAAAGTTAAATGATGTGGTTAGCTTCTCAACTAAACGGGTTATTTGTTGCTTGGTTAAAAATGTTGGCGTACCACCACCTAAATGTAATTGCTTAACTGGCTTGTTCGCCAACAGCGTTGATCGGGTATCAATTTCTTTAAATAAATAATCTAAATACTGATCTGCTTTATCTTTATGACGAGTTACGATTTTATTACAGCCACAGTAGTAACAAAGGCTATGGCAAAATGGTATGTGTATATACAGAGATAGGTTCTGTTTTTCTGACTCGATGATTGCTTTCAGTAAATCGTCGTTATCGAATGCCTCGTTAAATTCAACAGCTGTTGGATACGAGGTGTACCGAGGGCCACTAACATCGTACTTACTTAACAATTGCGGAGAAAACATTTCACTAAAAGACATGGCATCGAGCTCGATAGATACTTAAGACTGCACATTATAAAAAAGCCTGTTGGCAAATTTATTGATCAAGCTCAAGGTTTTAGCAAAACATTAACAGTAAAGAATATAAATGAACGTTTCTAAGACGGTTAGTACACACAAGTAAAGAAATTGCTTCAATCTGCACATTCTATGCACTTGGTTGCTGCAGGTTGGGCGGCCAGTCTAGCTGCCGCAATTTGGTCACCACACGAAGAACAAATACCGTAAGTACCGTTCTCGATACGTTGAATAGCGTTAGATAATTGCTGAATCTCGATTTTCGCCTCAACTTCTAAGGCGTTAAGTACTTCGTCATTTTCTCGCTCTCCCGCTTGCTCTGACCAATCCGCATCTCGCCCTTCGGCAAAGTCATCATGAATTGAATCTACGCGAGCCTGCAAGGCAATAATGCGCTTAGTGAAGTCTTGTTTTAATTGCTCAGTCATTGTCATACCCTTTGATTCCGTTCAGCGAATTGGCAACGACTGAGCGGAGGTTTTATTGTTGCTTCTGCATTGAATCAATCAGCGACTTAACAAACGGCAATAGCTTAGCAACATCGGCGTTGACGGCTGACTCAAATTCCTCTTCATAACCAGCACGCTCTAAATCTAACTTAAAGCGCTCCTTCTTCGTCAGTTGCTTACGCGCTTCCAAAATAGGCATGTGATTGATCTTACTATATAAAGTAAATATAGCAGGAAAATTAGACTTCATTTGAGCTTGATGATTCGGTAACGATTCCATCAATACAGATAATCGCCAACTGCCTTCAGATACCTCACACTGCTTTTCAGCCATTGCTCGGCAAATATGCATGATTGACTCTAAGACTTTAACATCTCGCTGCTGAGCTTTTTCACGCTTTTGACGTTCTGCTTGCTCGCGGAAACGCTTTTGTTCTCGTAATCTAAACAGTAAGAAGCTGGCATAACTTGCCAGGGCTAAAATAATAATTACGGCGACAATAACTAAAACTAACTGCATGGTCGTCATCTATTACTCTTTAAACTCCGAAAATTCACTGTCATCAAACTTACGCAACAACGCGTCTTCATCGTCATCATCTTCGACAGGCTGCTCGTCTTCAATGAAGTCGTCTTCTTCATAACCTAATAGATCTAACAATTCTTGGTGGCGCTGTTGAGCTTGTTCAAGCTTTTGTTGCTCAGCCAAAGTGACTTCTTCCCCAGCTTCAAGTTTAGCGGCGATGATTATAAATTCTTCGTTTGCTTCAATAGCATCAAGCTCTTGCTCATAAAGATCGATTAATGCTTGTTCATCGGCGATAGTTTCAGTGGTGGTTTCAGCAACACGAATTGGCGCAACCACAGCCTGCTTAGGTTTATGTTGCTCTGGCTTTTTCGGCTTTAAAGAAACACCCAGATCGATTGGCTTCTTACTACCAACTCTAGGGTCTTGATTGCCTGTTTGCTGTTGCGATGCATCTTTCTGAGAGGCTACTTGTTGACGTGTGCCTGATTTATTTCCAGATACCTTACGCTTACGAGGTTCTTTTTCAACTTTTTCAGGACGCTTTAAATTAAGCTTTTTCATTAACGCGCCTTCTTTGCGCGATTTTTTTGATCTAGCCATAATACCGTACGATGTTTACAAATAATAATGACTATTTTACGCTAAACAGCGTCATAAGGATAATAATAAGCGCTTTTTTCGAGCAACTTATCTGTAATGCAATAGAATGCCAGTCGCTAGCGTGAGAAGGGAATCATGACTGTGGTCTATAATTCTGCTCGCTATTACTTAGCATTGACTAAAAGCAGTCCTGTTTCAAAGCCATTATGAAAATATTAAGGCGTATATAAAGAAAAAGCGAAAGTAACTACTTTCGCTTTAGACAAACCATTTGTCTGTGTCTGGTACAAATTTTTGCAGCCCTGACCCTTCCTTGTATAGCACTCCTTGCTATATCCGTGTTCCTGACTTTATATTATCAATCGTCCTGATCTCTTTTGGGTTGTCCTTAAAATTACACTTCCGTGATAATAGCTCTTCCTGAGCCGGTAAATAATCCATCAAGCTGTCCTTATGGCATCCTACCAATAAATCCTGATGTTTCTGACTAGTTACATCCTGTAACGAATTGATATTCTATATTAACACTTTGTCGTTACAAGTATGCTGACCAATAAAAATTGACAATTGCACAGCGAATAAATATAACGCATTGATTTTATTTAATTAAAAAATAGAACAAAAATTCTATATTTGAAAATATAACGGAATTTAATGGCAAATGTCTTACATATAAAAATGCGACCATGAACGAATAGATGTTTTTGGAATACTTCTTTCCAGAAGAGAATCTCTTTCAATAACAGCCTACAAAAATGATTAAATAACTTTTTTATGTTTTCTTTCGTTGAGAGATTAATCTTTCATGCTGAGTTTTTAATTTTAACCTTTTACAGCTTAGATATTTCACAATCTCCTATAGCCTGCTATATAAATTAGATGATGAATGGATAACTATGGCGTACAACTGAACCGATTAAAAGAACGAGGCATTATATTTCACCAAAGGGCGTTAGATGCTATTACTAATTACCTTATTTGCCACCCCGCATGCAGCCAAGTTTATGTTACTCAGAGCCATGTTGAAACTACATGGACAGACTTGACAAGTCATGGCTTTGAGGGCACATCAGAGAAAATTCTTATACAGGGTAGTGGATACTTAAATCAGATTACTCTAAATCTTGCACCAAACAGCACATTCAATCGTTCTGACGCAGATTTATTTTATTCGATATATATCAACGGCGACAATGCAAGTGTCCGAGCTTTCAATATTAAGGAAGCGCGCCCCATACTTAATGATTTACGTGAACGCTTTGACAGAATACCTGTTGAAGATGCCGAACAACCCGGCAGATGTGTAGTTGGTATAGATCTAGCTTTTTTAATTGATAACATTCATTCATATTCTGAATTCAAATTTAATCTGCCCGAGGTGAAAGCCTATGTTGATGAAGAACGGAAAATAGCTTTGTTAAACCAGAAAGCCCAAGAACTTTATATCAACAGCCTGGTTTAGCATGGCTGTATGTGGGATATATCACTCGAAAAGAGAATTGGGTTTACGATGAGAATAGTGACGGTTTTGATGACTCAGTATACGAGACAACATTTGATGCCATAGGATTTAATTTTTACCGTGCTTATCATCAAAGCTTTTATGAAGCACACTCGTCGATAGGATGCTTCGAAGGAAGGAACGGCTTGGCTTTTGTAAGGGCGGTAGACTACAACGACTCTTTGACTGATAACAACACCTACAGTGACACTCTAAGTTTGGTAGATGAGGGTAATTTAACGCAATATTGGGATTCCAAAGAGTCTTATAGGTCAACATTACTAGTTTATAAAGCAAGTGGAACCTCTGTACAGCCAGTCAGCGAACCATCAAGCTTCATGCTATCATACCGTCCCACTAAAGTGTGTCCCACTAGACAAATAAAAAAGTCTCTCTTAGTTTAGTTGAAAGTTTCGACCAAAAAACAATCAACAACAAACGGAGAGAGACTATGACTAATTTAACGCTGAATAGTAAGCAAATTCAAGCAGCATTAGATTCTTTAATCCAAAAGCCAGGTGGTCTAAATCAGGTATTAGAGCTCGCCCTTAATTCATTTATGAAAGCTGAGCGAACGGAATACCTAAGATCTTCTCAAGGTAACAAAGGCAATGGCTATAGACCTGTGGCAGGCTTAGGTATAGGTGATGCTCTATCTTTACAGGTACCTCGTGATCGATTAAATCAATTCAAGCCTTGGATCCTCAATGTCATGAAAGAGCAAAGCGATACACTGAACGAACTTTGTTTTGAGCTTTATGCCAAGGGGCTTACAACTCGAGAAATTGAATCAATAACTGAATCTATCTATGGCCAAAAGCTCACTCGAAGCGCCGTATCGCGCATTACTAAGAGCCTATATGAGGAAATGGAAGACTTCAGAAAACAGAAGTTATGCGATTATTACCCCATCATTTATCTCGATGCGACATTTATCAAAACAAAGCGTGAAACGGTTTCTAGCGAAGCCTACTATATCGTTTTAGCGGTAAAGCACGACATGACTCGTGAAGTGATTGGTATTTACAATGCACCGACCGAATCAGCAGCCAATTGGGATGACATCTTGTTAGATTTAAAGGAGCGTGGCCTCAAGCAAATCGACCTTGCTGTGATTGATAACCTATCGGGCTTAGATTCGGCCATTGAACGGCATTATCAATGTAAAATTCAAAAGTGCGTCTTACATATGAAACGCAACATCTTAAAAAAAGTGAAGAAGTCTCATCGTGGTGAAGTCGCTGATGATTTGAGGTTTGTCTTTAATTTAGATGATCAATCAGATGACCGTGAAGAACTTATGATCCGCGCTCGGTGGTTATATGAGAAGTGGGGTAAGAGATATTCTAACTTTAAGATGTTTATTGATAAGCCGTACTTGCAGTATTACGCCACATACTTGGACTTTGAGCCGATCATCCGCAATATGATTTATACTACCAACTGGATTGAACGATTAAATAAATCATTCAAACGAACGTTAAAAATAAGGAATTCCATGCCAAGTGTTGATTCTGTATTAACCATTCTAAGTAAGGTAGCACTGGATATGAATAAAACGACTTACCAATACCCGATAAGTCGCTTTGAGAAAAGTAACTTGTTTAACTAGGTAATTTGAAACTGAAATTAAAATAAGAGAGACACACTTTCTGGGACGGTACCCATGCTATGGTTAACAGCTTTAATCGTTTTTGTAGGGAGTTTATCGAAAGGCATAACGAGCAAGCTTATCGGACATGCTAACGAGTTCGTCTAGAAATGTCGTGGACGCATGAATGCTTAAGATCTGTGCCGGTACTATTTTCAGGAAGCGAGTTTGAGGTTTTTAGCTTGCTAAATTTAATTTTAGCCATATAGCAAAAAAGGCTGCACAATGTGCAGCCTTTCTTTTAATTAGAAGCCTGGCGATGACCTACTCTCACATGGGAACTCCCACACTACCATCGGCGCTACTTCGTTTCACTTCTGAGTTCGGCATGGGTTCAGGTGGTTCCAAAGTGCTATTGTCGCCAGACAAAAATCGTTTAAATCTGGAAATCTGATATTTAACTTTTTCTTTCAATATGAATGCTTGAACTTTTTTATGTCAGACCATATACACCTGAGGAAAACCTCTTGGGTGTTGTATGGTTAAGCCTCACGGGCAATTAGTACAGGTTAGCTCAACGCCTCACAACGCTTACACACCCTGCCTATCAACGTCGTAGTCTCCGACGACCCTTTAGGGGACTTAAAGTCCCAGTGAGAACTCATCTCAAAGCCTGCTTCCCGCTTAGATGCTTTCAGCGGTTATCAGTTCCGAACATAGCTACCCGGCAATGCCACTGGCGTGACAACCGGAACACCAGAGGTTCGTCCACTCCGGTCCTCTCGTACTAGGAGCAGCCCTCTTCAATTCTCAAACGCCCACGGCAGATAGGGACCGAACTGTCTCACGACGTTCTAAACCCAGCTCGCGTACCACTTTAAATGGCGAACAGCCATACCCTTGGGACCGACTTCAGCCCCAGGATGTGATGAGCCGACATCGAGGTGCCAAACACCGCCGTCGATATGAACTCTTGGGCGGTATCAGCCTGTTATCCCCGGAGTACCTTTTATCCGTTGAGCGATGGCCCTTCCATACAGAACCACCGGATCACTATGACCTACTTTCGTACCTGCTCGACGTGTCTGTCTCGCAGTTAAGCTGGCTTATGCCATTGCACTAACCGTACGATGTCCGACCGTACTTAGCCAACCTTCGTGCTCCTCCGTTACGCTTTGGGAGGAGACCGCCCCAGTCAAACTACCCACCAGACAGTGTCCCCAGCCAGGATTACTGGCCCAGGTTAGAACATCACGCATACAAGGGTGGTATTTCAAGATTGGCTCCACGAATACTGGCGTACTCGCTTCAAAGCCTCCCACCTATCCTACACATGTAGGAGCAATGTTCACTGTCAAGCTATAGTAAAGGTTCACGGGGTCTTTCCGTCTAGCCGCGGGTATACGGCATCTTAACCGCAAATTCAATTTCACTGAGTCTCGGGTGGAGACAGTGTGGCCATGATTACGCCATTCGTGCAGGTCGGAACTTACCCGACAAGGAATTTCGCTACCTTAGGACCGTTATAGTTACGGCCGCCGTTTACCGGGGCTTCGATCATGAGCTTCGCTTGCGCTAACCCAATCAATTAACCTTCCGGCACCGGGCAGGCGTCACACCGTATACGTCATCTTTCGATTTTGCACAGTGCTGTGTTTTTAATAAACAGTTCCAGCCACCTGGTTACTTCGACCGACCGGTGCTTACTCCGCAAGGGATTCACACTAGCCGGCGTACCTTCTCCCGAAGTTACGGTACTATTTTGCCTAGTTCCTTCACCCGAGTTCTCTCAAGCGCCTTAGTATTCTCTACCTAACCACCTGTGTCGGTTTGGGGTACGGTTCCTTATAATCTGATGCTTAGAAGCTTTTCCTGGAAGTATGGCATCAACAACTTCAACTCCGTAGAGTCTCGTCTCGTATCTCAGTCTTAGGAGTCCGGATTTGCCTAAACTCCCAACCTACATACTTTCACATGGACTACCAACGCCATGCTTGCCTAGCCTGCTCCGTCCCTCCTTCGCAATTATAAGAAGTACAGAAATATTAATCTGTTTCCCATCGACTACGCGTTTCCGCCTCGCCTTAGGGGCCGACTTACCCTGCCCTGATTAACATGGGACAGGAAACCTTGGTCTTTCGGCGTGGGGGTTTTTCACCCCCATTATCGTTACTCATGTCAGCATTCGCACTTCTGATACCTCCAGCATGCTTTACAACACACCTTCAACGGCTTACAGAACGCTCCCCTACCACTTGAACCTAAGTTCAAATCCGCAGCTTCGGTGCTATGTTTAGCCCCGTTACATCTTCCGCGCAGACCGACTCGACTAGTGAGCTATTACGCTTTCTTTAAAGGATGGCTGCTTCTAAGCCAACCTCCTAGCTGTCTGGGCCTTTCCACATCGTTTCCCACTTAACATAGACTTTGGGACCTTAGCTGGCGGTCTGGGTTGTTTCCCTTTCCACGACGGACGTTAGCACCCGCCGTGTGTCTCCCGGATATCACTCACTGGTATTCGGAGTTTGCAAAGGGTTGGTAAGTCGGGATGACCCCCTAGCCTTAACAGTGCTCTACCCCCAGTGGTGTTCGTCCGAGGCTCTACCTAAATAGATTTCGGGGAGAACCAGCTATCTCCCGGCTTGATTAGCCTTTCACTCCGACCCACAGGTCATCACCGCATTTTTCAACATACGTGTGTTCGGTCCTCCAGTTGATGTTACTCAACCTTCAACCTGCCCATGGGTAGATCGCCGGGTTTCGGGTCTACACCTTGCAACTAAACGCGCAGTTAACACTCGCTTTCGCTACGGCTCCCCTAATCGGTTAACCTTGCTACAAAATGTAAGTCGCTGACCCATTATACAAAAGGTACGCAGTCACCCGAAGGCTTCCACTGCTTGTACGTATGCGGTTTCAGGTTCTATTTCACTCCCCTCACAGGGGTTCTTTTCGCCTTTCCCTCACGGTACTGGTTCACTATCGGTCAGTTAGGAGTATTTAGCCTTGGAGGATGGTCCCCCCATATTCAAACAGAATTTCACGTGTTCCGTCCTACTCGATTTCACGGTAAGGTTATTTTCGTGTACGGGACTATCACCCTGTATCGTCAAGCTTTCCAGCTTATTCCACTAATTCACAAACCGCTTAAGGGCTAATTCCCGTTCGCTCGCCGCTACTAAGGAAATCTCGGTTGATTTCTTTTCCTCGGGGTACTTAGATGTTTCAGTTCTCCCGGTTCGCCTCGTTAAGCTATGTATTCACTTAACGATACCTGCCTTATGACAGGTGGGTTTCCCCATTCGGAAATCTGTGCTTATAACGCCTTTTATCGGCTCAACACAGCTTATCGCAGATTAACACGTCCTTCATCGCCTCTAACTGCCAAGGCATCCACCACATACGCTTAGTCACTTAACCATACAACCCCAAAAGGTTTCGAGTGATTCGGTGACAAAACCGAACCCAAATGTATGTCTGACATGTTCACGCATTCATAAATGAATGTTCCAAACACGGATGTTTGGATGTCGAATTGTACATGGAAGTACTAAATTCGACCTTGAAAGAAATTGATTTTAAAAATCAATTTTGAAGAATTTCTTCTTCGTTTTGGTATTTCACATATTAATGAAGAACTACGCGACATAGTCTTCTATGAAATACCGGGTTTAATATCAGCTTTCCAAATTTTTAAAGAACAGTGAGTTAAAAACTCAAACATAAACGTCAACGCTTATGTTTGAGTTCTTTGAGAAGTAAAATGGTAGGTCTGAGTAGACTTGAACTACCGACCTCACCCTTATCAGGGGTGCGCTCTAACCAGCTGAGCTACAGACCTACTACATAGGTATGTCTACCAAAGTTTCAGTAAATGGTGGAGCTAAGCAGGATCGAACTGCTGACCTCCTGCGTGCAAGGCAGGCGCTCTCCCAGCTGAGCTATAGCCCCACTACTGAGATACTTCTCTTACAATCGTTATCTATGCAATTTGTGTGAACACTCGACAAGGAATGTTTTACTTAAGGTAAGGAGGTGATCCAACCCCAGGTTCCCCTAGGGTTACCTTGTTACGACTTCACCCCAGTCATGAATCACAAAGTGGTAACCGTCCTCCCGAAGGTTAAACTAGCTACTTCTTTTGCAACCCACTCCCATGGTGTGACGGGCGGTGTGTACAAGGCCCGGGAACGTATTCACCGTGGCATTCTGATCCACGATTACTAGCGATTCCGACTTCATGGAGTCGAGTTGCAGACTCCAATCCGGACTACGACGGACTTTCTGGGATTCGCTCCACCTCGCGGTCTTGCTGCCCTCTGTATCCGCCATTGTAGCACGTGTGTAGCCCATCCCGTAAGGGCCATGATGACTTGACGTCGTCCCCACCTTCCTCCGGTTTATCACCGGCAGTCTCCTTAGAGTTCCCGCCCGAAGCGCTGGCAAATAAGGATAGGGGTTGCGCTCGTTGCGGGACTTAACCCAACATTTCACAACACGAGCTGACGACAGCCATGCAGCACCTGTCTCAGAGCTCCCGAAGGCACCAAACTATCTCTAGTAAGTTCTCTGGATGTCAAGGGATGGTAAGGTTCTTCGCGTTGCATCGAATTAAACCACATGCTCCACCGCTTGTGCGGGCCCCCGTCAATTCATTTGAGTTTTAACCTTGCGGCCGTACTCCCCAGGCGGTCAACTTAGCGCGTTAGCTACGCTACCCACAGATCAAGTCCACAGACAGCTAGTTGACATCGTTTACGGCGTGGACTACCAGGGTATCTAATCCTGTTTGCTCCCCACGCTTTCGTGCCTCAGCGTCAGTATTTGTCCAGGTGGCCGCCTTCGCCACTGATGTTCCTTCCAATCTCTACGCATTTCACCGCTACACTGGAAATTCCACCACCCTCTACAATACTCTAGACAGCCAGTTCGAAATGCAGTTCCAAGGTTGAGCCCTGGGCTTTCACATCTCGCTTAACAATCCGCCTACGCACGCTTTACGCCCAGTAATTCCGATTAACGCTCGCACCCTCCGTATTACCGCGGCTGCTGGCACGGAGTTAGCCGGTGCTTCTTCTGTAGGTAACGTCACAGATAGCCGATATTAGCGACTACCCTTTCCTCCCTACTGAAAGTGCTTTACAACCCGAAGGCCTTCTTCACACACGCGGCATGGCTGCATCAGGCTTTCGCCCATTGTGCAATATTCCCCACTGCTGCCTCCCGTAGGAGTCTGGGCCGTGTCTCAGTCCCAGTGTGGCTGATCATCCTCTCAAACCAGCTAGAGATCGTCGCCATGGTAGGCCATTACCCCACCATCTAGCTAATCTCACTTGGGCTAATCTAAAGGCGAAAGGTCCGAAGATCCCCTCCTTTGGTCCGTAGACATTATGCGGTATTAGCAGTCGTTTCCAACTGTTGTCCCCCACCTAAAGGCATATTCCCAAGCATTACTCACCCGTCCGCCGCTCGACGCCTTCTAGTAAACTAGAATCGTTTCCGCTCGACTTGCATGTGTTAAGCCTGCCGCCAGCGTTCAATCTGAGCCATGATCAAACTCTTCAATTAAAAATTAAATCGTGATTCCGAAGAATCGACTCAATGAATTACGCTTGTTGGTATTGCTACCAACTTGACATATGTCGTTTTGCGTGTCACTCATCAAGTTATGTCTTAAAGACAATATGGTAAAACCATTTTCTTGTGAGTGCTCACACAAATTGCATGATAACTATTTGTTAAAGAATTGAAGTAACAATCGCATTCGTTATTACTTGAACTTCATCGGCGTTTGCCGTTGAAGTGGATGCGCATTTTACGCATCTCAGTTTCGATGTCAACACCTTTTAAAAATTAATTTTCAAAAGTTTTTGTTGACCGTTAAGGCTCACATTGAACAACTTAACTTATCAAAACGAGGCTTTGTAAAAATACTGAATTGGATTCGTTATTTTTACAAACTTCAGCACTTCAACTGCTGTGAAGCCTTATTGGCTGTGCCGTCGAAGTGGATGCGCATTTTAGGGATTTTTGTGAAGACGTCAACACCTTTTTTAGAAAAAAACACCTTAAAAGATTTGTTTGGTTATTTTATATGCAAAAGCTAGCCCCTCCACCTATTAAACAGCGCTAATAGTGGTTAATTTTGACCACTTGCAGATATTCGCGTACAAATATCGGTTTTTAAATATAGTATTAATATGAACAGTCTGACGGTATATACGGCTAAATAACTGTTTATTTGTTTTTCATCTTTATGTTTGTCAAAAATAGGGTTTTATATGTTTACTAATGTACGTTCTTATAACGGTATATCGCCAAAACTTGGGGATAAGGTTTTTATCGATAGTAGCAGTGTCGTTATTGGTGATGTGACGTTAGCTGATAATGTAAGTATTTGGCCGTTAGTTGTAGCGCGTGGTGATGTTAACTACATCAGCATTGGTGAGAATACAAATATCCAAGATGGCAGCGTTCTTCATGTGACCCGTAAAACCGAAACTAACCCTAATGGCCACCCTTTGATTATTGGTAATCAAGTAACCGTTGGTCATAAAGTTATGTTGCATGGCTGCAAACTAGGAAACCGGATTCTCGTAGGTATGGGGGCCATTGTTATGGATGGTGCAGAAGTGGAGGATGATGTGATTATAGGTGCAGGCTCTCTTGTATCCCCAAACAAACGATTACGAAGTGGTTTTTTATATGTTGGTAACCCTGCTATTGAAAAGCGTCCACTTAGCGATGCTGAAATGGAATTTCTAAAATCTACTAACGCTAACTATGTACGCCTAAAAGACGAATACTTAACGGAACAATAACGCTCAAAGCCTATATTGATTTGGTTGTGACGTATGGCTTTGATAAGCAGACTAACGAGCATCCATCTACTTATATACATCTATAGCCGGATGACATTATTTTCGTCCGGTTCATCTTCTTCAAGGAAGTCTTCAACTTGTGCTTCTAAATCAAACTTTAACGAATCACTAATGACATCGTCAGAGCATTGGATGTAGATACTAATTTTTGCTCCGCTCAACATGCCAGTAAAATGCCAACAGCCCTGCTCTGTTAAATAGATATAGTCATCATTAAACAATATGGCTTGATTCATTTATAATTGCTCCCTTAGTGAGTTTAAAACAGGTGCAACGGCTGGCTTTACCCCATGCCAAATAGCAAAGCTCTCGGCAGCCTGCCCTACCAGCATACCTAAACCGTCGATCACTTGCGATGCTTTGTGGTTCTGACACCACGCTAAAAATGGTGTCAATTGATGGTTGTATACCATGTCATAACATGTCGCATTTACCACAGCAGTCGGTGCCAGTGGGGGAAGCTCTGCAGATAAGCTTGCCGATGTTGCATTAATAATGATATCAACATCAACCTCTGCGGTTTGTTGGTAACTTATGGTCGACAATCGGCTATCGTTGAAATGAGCAATAAGGGCATCCGCTTTACTTTGTGTGCGGTTTACCACGATAAGGTGTTTAGGTTGTTGAGCTAACAAAGGCAATATCACACCACGACTCGCGCCCCCAGCACCAAGCAACAATATCGTTTTATCTGCCAAGGTAACCTTATGATTTAATAAATCAGCAACTAATCCACGGCCATCGGTATTATCCCCGACAATCTTTCCGTTTTGGATATATAACGTATTCACGGCACCAGCTGCGTTGGCGTCACTTGATAGACAATCACATAATGCAAATGCTTGTTCTTTAAAAGGCGCGGTGACATTCGCCCCTTTACCTCCTTGTGTAAAGAAGTTACGCATATCATCATCAAAGTCATCGGAGGTTGTTAAATATTTCTCATAACTTAACTCAATATTGGTTTGAGTAGCGAATAGCTTATGAATAATTGGTGATTTTGATTGACCAATGGGATTGCCAACGACTAGAAACTTATCCACTTATTACCGTATCCAATTCGACACATATACGAATAGAGTAAAGAATATAAAACATAAAAGAAAGCGGCCGAGACCTACTCGACCGCTTTTAATATGGAAATTTTGCGTTGTGTTTATGAAGTGCCGGCTTAGAACTTGTAGCCTAGCATCACAGAGTAAACCATTGGGTCAATAGCAACATCTGCTGAGCCGGTGATGTCATCACCAATTTTGAAAGTCGCCGTAGTATCAATGTCGATGTAACGAACTGATGCGTTGACATGCCAGTTATCGTTTAGTTGATAGTCTGCACCAAGCTGCACGGCCAGGCCAAATGAATCATCAAGTTCTAAGTCGTTAAACCCTAAGTCACTAGGCCCATCTTTAAAATCTTCCTCAAAGAACACGGTGTAGTTTAAACCAACCCCTACATACGGCATAAAGTTGCTACCTGTATCAAAGTAGTACAGAGCACTGACTGTTGGCGGTAAGTGAGTTACATCAGCTAAAACTGCGCCATCTACATCTGTGCCAAATAAATCAGGGCTGATGCTTTGTGGATCATGAATGTTGATATCGTGGTTAAAAGGCGTTGCTGCTAGAACCTCTAGCGCCCAATTGCTATCGATGAAGTAGACAAAGTTAAGACCTAATTGCTCGTCATCCTTTACAGAAACAGACAACGGTGTTGCACCACCGAGCGCCTCAACATTAACAACCTCTTTATTGTTATCTGGATTAACAGAGGTTATCCCGCCGCGAACAACAAAATCACCCGCCTCGTATGTCGCTGCTTGAGCGACCCCTGTAACCAACACACCTGCAATCGCTAATGTCACTAAATTCTTTTTCATAGCTCTAACCCTAATTTCTTGTGGTCAATAATGTAAATAACTGTAGTAAATTGTATAGAAGAGGCAAGTTTATGAATTTGATTTAGAACAAGTTTTATTGAATAGTCGAAAAATATTTACTGAACACATGCATTTAAAATCGAACACTATCTATGAGTGCGAATTAAACTACTGGTTTCAAAGGATAAATGAAAAATACAAAAAGGGCTGATAACTTGTTGTTATCAGCCCTTTTATCTAAATAAATAGCTATTACTGAATTAAGCGTTGATCGCTAGCCAATCTTGCGGTTTTAAGTATTGATTGTAAAGTTCCGCTTCTTGGCTATCGGGTGCTGGGGTGTAATTGTATTCCCAACGTGCTAATGGTGGCATCGACATTAATATCGACTCGGTGCGACCACCTGATTGCAAACCAAATAAAGTGCCGCGATCAAATACCAGATTAAATTCAACATAACGGCCACGGCGATATAATTGAAACTGACGATGATGATCGTTGTACTCGGTATCTTGACGCTTATTGATAATAGGTACGTAGGCATCGATATAACCTTGACCTACCGCTTTAATGTAATCAAAACACGTATCGAAGTCCCACTGATTCAAATCATCAAAGAATAAGCCACCTACACCGCGAGTTTCCTGACGGTGCGGTAAAAAGAAATATTCATCACACCACTTTTTATGCTCGTTATACACGGTATCACCAAAAGGCGCACACAAGTCTTTCGCGGTTTGATGCCAATGGATAACATCTTCTTTAAACGGGTAAAATGGCGTTAAATCAAAACCACCGCCAAACCACCAAACAGGCTCTTCGCCTTCTTTTTCGGCAATAAAAAAGCGCACATTGGCATGAGATGTTGGGATAAATGGATTTTTCGGATGAATAACGAGCGATACCCCACAGGCTTGCCACGTTCGTCCGGCAAGCTCTGGGCGATGAGCGGTCGCTGATGGTGGTAATTTATCACCACTCACTAAAGAAAAGTTTACTCCACCCTGCTCAATGACAGTGCCGTCGGTAAGAACACGCGTACGGCCACCGCCACCTTCTGGGCGCTGCCAGTTGTCTTCGATAAATTTACCCGTGCCATCAGCTTGCTCAAGCGCATGGCAAATCTTATCTTGCAACGATGTTAAAAACTCTATGACTTTATTAATATCTACTTGGCTCATGCTCTAAATACTTCTCCAGTTAGTGCGTCAATGATCTGCGATGGCTTGGTAAAACCAAGTGTGTTGCCTTTAATGACAAAATCAACTTTCTCGCCCATTTCTCGCTCAGCCTGTTGCCATGTCGTCGCAGGCTCCGCGCCAGTTAAATTGCAGCTCGTCGACACAATGGGTTTATTTGTTTGCGTGCATAATGCGACCACATCTTTTTGACTGGTAATGCGCACGGCAATGGTGTCAAATTTACCGCTAAGATGTCGTGAAATACTGGTATTTGCAGGCATCACTTGTGTTATGCCATCTGGCCAACGAGATAACACGCTATAGCGCTTATCTTGTGGTATTTTGCTGTCATCAATATATGGCAATAACTGAGAATAGTTTGCTGCCAATAAAATAAGACCTTTTTCTATTGGCCTTTGTTTTATTGATAGTAGCTTTTCTATTGCCTCTACATTGTCGGGATCACAACCTAAACCAAACACTGCTTCGGTTGGGTAAGCAATAATACCTCCAGCATAAAATGCATCTACGGCACTGTCATACTGTGGCTTATGTTCGCTCATTATTGTCGTCCTGTAACCATTACCACTGGCTAAAAATGGCTCATTATAGCCAGTTTATCAGCCTGTCGCATTAAAGAATGGTGTATTGCACAAAAATCGCCCGCAATGGTTGGGTATTTAGCTAAACAGGGGTATAATGCGCGCTTTCATTTTATCGAGCCTGGGCAATGTACTCGGGTTCAATGTTAAGACAAAAAATATTAAAGGGTAGAGACATGAAAGTGGGAATTATTATGGGTTCCAAGTCAGATTGGCCAACAATGCAGCACGCTGCTGAAATGTTGGATATGCTGAATGTCCCTTACGAAACAAAAGTCGTATCAGCACATAGAACCCCTCACCTACTGGCTGAATATGCCGAAACAGCCAAACAGCGCGGTATTAAAGTGATTATTGCCGGTGCTGGTGGCGCTGCACACTTACCAGGCATGGCCGCAGCATTTACGCCACTACCTGTCCTTGGCGTACCTGTACAATCGAAAGCGCTAAGCGGTCAAGACTCTTTACTGTCTATCGTGCAAATGCCAAAAGGCATCGCCGTTGGCACATTAGCCATTGGTACTGCTGGTGCGGCAAATGCAGGTTTACTCGCTGCACAAATTCTAGCGACTCACGATGATAGTATTATGGCTAACATTGAAGCGTTCCGCGCCCAACAAACGCAAACCATTTTGGATAACCCAAATCCGGCAGAATAACGACATGAAAAATGTATTGGTACTAGGTGCTGGTCAACTGGCGCGAATGATGGATTTAGCGGCAACACCACTAAATATCGACACTAAGGCTTATGATGTACGCATAAGTAAAGTTGTTCACCCTTTAGCGAACGAACATCAATACGGCGATCTACAAGCAGGTATTGATAACTGCGACGTTATTACCGCTGAGTTTGAGCACATTAGCCATGATGTATTAGCTGTGTGTGAGGCTTCAGGTAAACTTTTACCAAGCAGTGATGCTATCAAAATTGGTGGCGATCGCCGCTTAGAAAAAGCATTATTGGAAACTTGTCAGGTGGCAAATGCAAAACACAAAATCATCAACAGCCGTGATGACTTTGATGCCGCTATCGAATACCTACAGTTACCAATTATCTTTAAAAGTGCCCTTGAAGGATACGACGGCAAAGGCCAATGGCGCCTAAAAGACATCGCCCAAGCCGGTGCCGTTTGGGAAGATATGCAAGCTTTTATCGAAGCAGCTAACACCTCAGTTCCGCAAGGGATTGTAGCCGAACAAATGGTGCCGTTTGATCGTGAAGTGTCGATTGTGGGTGCTCGTAATGAACATGGCGAGGTAGCTATTTACCCGATCACCGAAAACCACCACACCAATGGTGTGCTTAGTGTCAGTTTAGCTATGCCTGTTGAAGCAGCATTGCAAGAGCAGGCATTAGAAGTGTTCACAAAGCTAACTAATAAGCTGAACTATGTTGGTGTGTTAGCGATCGAGTTCTTCCAAGTAGGTGAGCAACTGTTAGTTAACGAAATTGCCCCACGTGTTCATAATTCAGGCCACTGGACACAACAAGGTTGTGATACCTGCCAATTCGAAAATCACATGCGTGCTATTTGTGGTCTGCCACTAGGCAATACTGAATTAATTCGCCCTACTGCGATGATAAATATTCTTGGTGCGAATACGGTACCAGATAGTGTATTAGCCATGCCTAGCGTTGCGGTTCATTGGTACAACAAAGAAAAGCGTGCTGGCCGTAAAATGGGTCACATCAATGTATGCGCCAATAACGAACAAGCATTGGCGGACAAGCTAACTCAGTTAGCAGATATTTTAGATGCTGAAGTGTTTACCGATTTAAAAGTGTTTAGTGAACGTTTGCAGGCTCGCCTGCAGTAGTAGCAATAGTAAGCTTATTTAATCAATAAGGCCGACATTTGTCGGCCTTATTATTTGGTACTGTTTTGAGAATAAATTAGCCAGCTTTTTGAAAGTGACAGCATTTTTTACTGGCACACTGCAGTTTTTCTCCCGCAGCCATATGGCGCTTTAATAATAAAGAAAAACCACATTGCTCACATGTGCCGGCAACTGGCTCATAGTTAACAGCGTACTTACATTTTGGGTAGTTGTCGCAGGCGTAAAAGGTTTTTCCATAGCGACTATGTTTTTCCTGCAAATGCCCAGATTGGCATTGCGGACACTCTATATCATCAAGTTGTTGCTGCTGTTCATGCTCAATATGATGGCATTGTGGAAAGTTAGTACAACCAATAAATAAACCATACCGGCCCTGCTTTACCGCGAGCTCAGTGCCGCATAATGGACATTCAGTACCAGCAAGCACTTGTTGTTCAAACTTTTCTTGCTCCACTAAAGGGCGAGAATAACGACAATTAGGGTAATTGCCGCAACCAAGGAAAGCGCCAGATTTGGAATTACGAATATGTAATTCGCCACCACATTCTGGGCAAACGCCATACTCTTTTTCTAAGGCATGCTCATGTTGACTAAATAACGGTTTGCTATCTTTACTCATTGCAATTTCGATATGACTAACCTGCGATCAATAGTAGTCTATTATCGCAAA
This sequence comes from Thalassotalea sp. Sam97, assembly GCF_041379765.1. Classification (NCBI taxonomy): domain Bacteria; kingdom Pseudomonadati; phylum Pseudomonadota; class Gammaproteobacteria; order Alteromonadales; family Colwelliaceae; genus Thalassotalea; species Thalassotalea maritima. Next base: position 3,284,520 of record NZ_CP166919.1, read on the forward strand.
TCAGAGCTGAAATTATAAGCGTAAATCAGCTAAAGCCAGCTAAAACCACAACAATATAAATAATCGCCAAGGCAAGCTAATATAAGTGCTTGTTAGCGTCTAATGTAATGGTCCGTCGCACTCGTCGAAAATTAAATCTTCCATTTGCGAGTATGCCGACTCTTTACCAGGTACATTAAATAGCACCATTAGCACGACCCACTTTAAGTCATCAATATTAAAATCTTTGGTATCGAGTTCCATGACTCTATCAATAACCATTTCGCGTGTGGCAAAGTCCAAGACATTAACATGCTCGAGAAACATCAAAAAACCACAACTTTCAACATCAAGAAAGCGCATTTCTTCTGGTGTGTATACCCTTACCGAGGCACCGGGGCGACGGGTTAAATATGGATAAGCATCACTATTTTGTAATGCTGCTAGATTTTCTAGCCAAGACAATGCTTTATATATCTCATCCTGATGAAAACCCGCTCGGGTAAGTTCATCAGTGAGTACATCATGATCAACCATTACCTCTGCTTCACTATGGATATAGTTTTCAAATAGATACATTAAAATATCAAACATAACCATCCCCCTATTAGCGAATAAAATTGCACTAGAGTTAATTTTTCAATTTGATATAGCCTCCTGGTACCGCAGCTACCAGACCTCTGAGCTCTAGCGTCATTAGTCGGGTTAAAACCTCCTCTATGGGAAGTTTGCTCCGAGAAACTACAGTATCTACGGCTGTAGTCTCATAATCCACAGTACGCAACAATGGGTCGATAAACAAGTCTTGTTGCTCACTTTTTTGCAGTTTTTTTTGCGAACTTTTTGCGACTAAATTGGTCTCTATATTGCTGCTGATATCTGCTAGTAATGACAAATTAAGCGCACCAATGATATCGTCACGGCTATCGACAAGATGTGCGCCTTGTTTTATCAAGCTATGACAACCACGGGTATTAGGATTATTGATATTGCCCGGCATCGCAAACACCTCGCGATTTTGCTCCAACGCCAGTTTTGCCGATATTAACGAGCCACTTTTTATTGCTGCTTCAACGACGAAAACACCACAACTCATACCGGAAATAATACGATTGCGGCGAGGAAATGCACCAGGGTGTGGTGGTGCCTTAGGCAAACATTCACTAACAATTGCGCCATTATTATCTAATATTTGCTGCGCTAAGATCTTGTGTCGAGTTGGATATACCATATCTAACCCTGTCGCCACTACAGCGATTGTCATGCCATGACCTCGCAAAGCACCTGCATGTGCACAACCATCAATACCCAGAGCAAGGCCCGAGGTTATAACAGCATAGTCACTTAGCTGCATAGCAAAATATTTGGCGTGCTCTCGCGCCGCTAAGCTAGCATTTCGCGAGCCAACGATCGCTAATTGCGGCATATTCAGTAAAGTAAGATTACCCTGCACAAACAAACACAGTGGCGGGTTGGTAATTTGTTTTAACAACCGCGGATAATGAGGTTGATCAATACTCACAACTTGCATATTGTGTTGCAGCGCTAAATTCAGTACATGATCGATATACGCCCAGTTAGGCTCTAACAATGCTCGGCGCTGTTTGTCATTTAAACCTATCGTTGTCAGTTGCTGTTCGCTTAATTGGAATATCTGTGGCAAACCATATTCGTCAATTAGCCGCAGTTTGATGTCATTTGCCAGTCTTGGTACTAAACGCAAGGCAAGGTATAAGGCGTTGGTCGCAGAGGATGTGGCCATTGTCATAATTCAATCCTTTGATAATGAACAATCGTATAAAAGCAAAAAAGCGCTAATCATTAGCGCTTTTTTGCTTTTATTTAATGGTTTATCTAATTTCAGTGTAGCAGAAGTTAGATAAATAAGTGAACTTGCTAGGTGTTTATGGCGCACTCACTTCATCGGTTATATGTACTGATTTTTGCGAGCCTAACACGATGGCATAACTGGTATCATCAAGCACTTTAAATACCATTAAATGACCGATGTTTTCGGTTGGCATAACAACGTCACTGTCATCTCCATCACCATTAAGAATACGTTGCAGCACCGACGAATCCTCTAAGTACGTTGGACCATTGCGACCATCAACGACAGCAGGGCTTTGACGATTGATTTTGTATACCTCGCCGATAGCTAGATTGTCTTTAGCACCTTTATTTAGCAATACTACTTCAAATTTGCCAAATTCACGGACCAAATTACGAGAACGAATCATGCGCGCATCAACAACTTTACCTTCAACCGCTTGCATGCCATAAAAGGCAGGATACAACTGACCTTCACTCACTGGCAGTACAATTGAGCCGGCGCGAATTTCTTGGATTGATTTGGTTAGATACAGTGATGATGGTGTCTTATTAGCGATATTACCTTGCTTAATACCACGCCCCGTACCAATTAATTGTGCATGATAGCCCAAGCTCTCGCCATTTTCAGGATCGAAAACTTCTTCACCACGCTTGTATATGGCATAGGTTTTATCAACAGCCAAGTCACCTTTAATGTATAAGGTTGCACCTTGCATGCTTGACTTAAAGGCTTCATCGCCACCAAGCACATACGGAGCTTCGTTGATTTGTTGCGCACTCAACACAGTCGCATAATCCAAATAAGGTGCGACCGTATCAAAAGGTATGTAAGTTACCGGGTTACGCTCTTTTAAGGTTTTACGTACTTTCGGTGACCAACGTAGCTCGGGTTTCCCTTTTACCAACATAGGTTGACCTTTAGCGTCAAATACTAGGTTGAGTTCATCACCGGGATAAATAAGATGTGGGTTAATGATGTCGCTATTGATGCGCCAAAGTTTTGGCCACAACCATGGTTCATTAAGATACATTGCCGAAATGTCCCACAATGTGTCGCCCTTTTGCACCACGTAGGTTTTCGGTGCTCCCTCTCTTAATTGCAATTGGTCAGCAATAGCTAAGGCTGAGCAACACAAACTGACAATGGCTATAAGTATTGTTTTTATCATTCCAACCAGTCCATTTTTTAGCGGTATTATCGTTATTATTGAGGTAATGATAGCGCGATAACGAAAAAAGCCCTATACGTTGTCACCATAGTTTGTCGAAAACAGCGGCAATATATGAAAAATATCGTCTCAAAACAGCCAAGCTCTATGATTCAACAAAAATAATGGCTAAAATTAGAACATAACATTGTAATGCGGTTACCGCTAACTATTTTAGAAAAATTATGACAGTTTTAAATGTGTTACGCTTCCCTGATGAGCGTTTAAGAACAGTTGCAGAACCTGTTCTACAAGTAAATGATGATGTCCGTACTATTGTCGATGACATGTTAGAGACCATGTATGCTGAAAATGGTGTTGGCCTAGCCGCCACCCAAGTTGATATTCATCAACGCATCGTGGTGATGGACGTTTCCGAAGAACAAGATCAACCAATTGTGTTGATTAATCCTGAGATCACTGAAAAAAGTGGTGAAATCATGATTAACGAAGAGGGCTGCTTATCAGTACCTGGTAACTACGCTAAAGTCGAGCGCAATACCGAAGTCGTTGTGAAGGCACTGGATCGTGACGGCAATGAATTTGAATTACCAGCTAAAGAATTAATGGCTATTTGTATTCAGCATGAGCTGGATCATTTAAATGGAGTGCTATTTGTTGACTATCTATCGCCACTAAAACGTCAACGTATTAAAGCAAAACTTGAAAAAGCAGCACGCTTGGATAAGCGTCAATAGCATTCAACATTGCCCGAGGAGTCTCCTTTGTCATCACCACTGAATATCATATTTGCCGGCACGCCCGATTTTGCAGCTCAGCATTTACAAGCATTAATTAACTCAGAACACAATGTTGTTGCCGTTTATTGCCCGCCTGATAAACCTGCAGGCCGCGGCAAAAAACTCACTGCATGTCCTGTAAAACAGTTAGCTCTTGAACATAACATTGCGGTTGAGCAACCTGTTAATTTCAAGCAAGTTGAAGATCAGCAAGCATTAGCAGCATACAATGCTGATGTTATGGTGGTAGTGGCTTACGGCTTAATATTACCGAAAGTCATTCTTGATACGCCAAGGTTAGGCTGTGTGAATGTCCATGGCTCTTTACTGCCACGTTGGCGCGGTGCAGCACCAATTCAACGTTCGCTCGAAATGGGCGACAGCGAAACGGGTGTGACCATAATGCAAATGGATATCGGCTTAGACACAGGTGATATGTTGCTTAAAGCGAGCTGCCCTATTAGCCAAGACGACACCAGTGCCACCTTATATGAAAAGCTGGCAGTACTTGGTCCACACGCTTTACTCGAAGTCATGCAGCAAATGGCAAATGGCACTCATCAAGCGGAACCTCAAGACGAGTCTTTAGCTAACTATGCTGAAAAATTAAGTAAAGATGAAGCCGAGGTAGATTGGCAATTACCAGCTGACGTTATCCACCGTAAAATTCGCGCCTATCAGCCTTGGCCTTTTGCGCAAATTACCCTAAATGAAAATGGCAAGCAGCACCGCATCAAGGTATGGCAAGCCAGTATTGGTCAAGCTAGCTCAGATGCTGTACCGGGTAGCATCCTGAGTGTCGACAAACACGGTATCGAAGTAGCTACAGGTCAAGGCACACTGGTATTAACAAGCTTGCAGGTACCAGGTAAAAAAGCCATGTCGGTCGCCGATTTACTCAATGGTCGTAGCGATTGGTTCAAAGTGGGTTATGCCATAACAGGCGATACTAATGAGTAAAAATATTCGCGCACTCGCTGCAAAGTGCTGTTTTGCGGTAGTCGATAAAGGTCGTAGCTTAGCCGATGAATTGCCTAAGCTACAAAGCCAGTTAGAGTCGCCCAAAGACAAGGGCCTATTACAAGAGCTTTGTTATGGCGTATTGCGCTATTTACCGGAGCTGGAGCACCAAGTAAGGCACTTTGTTGATAAGCCATTAAAGGGTAAACAACGAGTTTGTCATTTTTTGCTGTTAGTTGGTATTTATCAAATCAAATACACTCGAGTCCCTGATCACGCAGCGGTCGCAGAAACAGTCGCTGCAACTGCATCGCTAAAAGCGCGCCACCTAAAAGGCATGGTCAATGCGGTACTGCGTGGTTATCAACGACAGCCTGATGCAGAACCAGTAAACAGTGATGCTGTTCGCTACAATCACCCTAGTTGGTTTATCAAGTTATTACAGCAAGGTTATCCGCAAACTTGGCAACGCATTGTTGAGCAAAATATGCAGCGGCCACCAATGTGGTTACGTGTAAATCGCCGTAAATGCGGCATTGATGAATACGCAAAGTTGCTAGCTGATGCCGATATTGAGTTCGATTATCAACACCCTGTCTCAGGTGCCATTCGTCTTAGCCAAGCGGTAGATGTCAGCAAATTACCTAACTTTGACTCTGGCTGGGTATCCATTCAAGATGGCGCTGCACAAATGGCTGCGCCACTATTGGCTAGCCAAGCAGGCGAAAACATACTCGACTGCTGCGCTGCGCCCGGAGGCAAAACATGCCATATTCTCGAGTTAACCCCTGATCTTGATCTGGTAACGGCAATTGATGTAGAACCTGAACGACTAACACGAGTGGAGCAAAACTTAGATCGGCTTGGGTTATCTGCTAAAGTCATAGCCGCTGATGCGAGCAAGCCAGACTCTTGGTTTGACGGCCAACTCTATGATCGTATTTTACTGGATGCTCCGTGTTCGGGAACCGGCGTTATTCGTAAAAATCCAGATATTAAATGGCTGCGACGTCGCGAAGACATTGATGCCTTAGTGGTATTGCAGCAACAAATATTGGCTGCGATGTGGTCGTTGTTAAAACCCGGTGGCACCTTGTTGTATGCAACTTGCTCTATATTACCGCAAGAGAACAAGCAGCAAATCGAGCGCTTCATCAATGATAACAACGATGCCACATTGCTCCCATTAGAGCAAAGTGATGACCCATTAGGCTGGCAGATACTACCAGGTGATGATGGCATGGATGGCTTTTTCTATGCGAAGTTCCAAAAAAGTGCTAACGTAAACTAAAAACCCAAAGCAGCGTTTTAACAGTTATAAAAAATAATGAAAATCATAATCTTAGGCGCAGGACAAGTTGGTGGTACATTGGCCGAAAACTTAGTTGGCGAAGACAACGATATCACCTTAGTTGATATAGATACCGAAAAGCTCCGTGAATTGCAGGACAAAATGGATCTACAAGTGGTTACCGGGCACGGTAGTCACCCTGATGTACTTGCTAAAGCTGGCGCCGAAGATGCGGATATGGTTATTGCGGTAACCAGTGACGACGCGACCAATATGGTCGCTTGTCAAATTGCGTTTTCAATATTTAGCACACCGGTAAAAATCGCCCGCATTCGCTCTGAACAAATCTTAAAGCATAAAAAACGCTTGTTTCACAATCAAGATATCCCCGTCGATCATATTATTGCTCCAGAGCAATTGGTAACGCGCGACATTGCCCGCTTAATTGATTACCCTGGCGCGCTACAGGTACGTGAATTTGCCGGTGGTAAAGTATCATTAGTCGGCATCAAAGCCTATTACGGTGGTTTACTGGTCGGTCATGCGCTATCTACTTTACGTGATCACATCCCTAATATTGACACCCGGGTCGCGGCTATCTACCGCAAAGGTAAGCCCATTAGGCCGCTAGGTACCACGGTTATTGAAGCCGATGATTTGGTGTTTTTTATCGCTGCCACACGCCATATTCGAGCGGTCATGAGTGAGTTGCAAAAGCTTGAACCTGCCTATAAGCGCATAATGATCGCTGGAGGCGGTCATATTGGCGCAGGCTTAGCGAGAATATTAGAAAAAAATCATCAGGTAAAAATCATTGAGCGCAATCCAGTTCGTGCTGAATTTCTATCGAACGAGTTGGATAATACTCGTGTTTATATTGGTGATTCATCAGATCGAGAATTATTAGTTGAAGAACAAATTGATAAAATTGATGTGTTTATTGCGGTAACCAATGATGACGAAGCCAACATTATGTCATCAATGGTGGCCAAAGGTGGTGGCGCTCGTAAAACCATCGCCCTTATTCAACGTAACGCTTATCACGATATTATTCACAACAATATCCTCGACATAGATATTGCAGTTTCGCCACAACAAGCAACCATATCGGCGCTACTGACTCATGTGCGTAAAGGAGGTGTCGTCAACGCCTATAGCTTACGACGTGGTGCGGCTGAAGCGGTAGAGATCGTCGCCCATGGTGATGAGCAATCATCCAAAGTTATTGGCAGAGAAATTAAAGATATTAAATTGCCACCAGGAGCAAGCTTTGGTGCCATTGTCCGCGGCGAAGAAGTGTTAATCGCCCACTCGACCACGGTTATTCAAGCCGATGATCACGTCATCTTATTCTTGGTTGATAAGAAGTATATTAACCAAATTGAAAAGCTGTTCTCGGTAAGTGCTATTTTCTTCTAATTAGCATTGCAGTATGCGTGCTCTCCTAAATATGGCACAGCACGCTTATCACACCTTTTCGCATATGTTAGTCACGCCAGAACGACGGCAGGAATAATACCAATAGGGTAAATATTTCCAAACGACCAAATAGCATGGCGATGATCAATACCCACTTACTAAAATCATTGATACTAGCAAAATTTGCCGCCACTTCACCAAGCCCTGGACCTAAGTTATTTAAACATGCAGCTACCGCTGTAAAGGCTGTGATCTCGTCAACCCCACTGGCCATAATCAACAGCATGCAGATAATAAAAATAACCGCATAAGCTGCAAAGAACCCCCAAATGGCATCGACTACTTTGTCAGGTAGCGCTTTACGTCCAAGCTTAATGGTAATAATCGCTTTAGGATGAATTAAACGACTGAGTTCGCGCAAGCCTTGTAGGTATAACAACACAACGCGGACTACCTTCATGCCACCGCCTGTACTGCCAGCACAACCGCCGACAAAGCTTGAAAATATCAGCAGCAGCGGTAGCATCGCTGGCCATGCGGAAAAGTCGGTTGTAGCAAAGCCTGCCGTGGTACTGATCGATACCGCCTGAAACAGCGCATCATCAAACGCTTGCTCAAAGTTATCGGTTACCCCATAAGCAAGCAGCGCAAAAAAACAAACAAAAGTCAGCACCAGCTGAATGGAAATAAACGCTTTGAACTCAGGGTCATAAAAATATGATTTAATATTACGACTGTTCCACGCAGTAAAATGCAGAGCAAAGTTAACCCCGGCAATGATCAAAAACAACACGCATATCGCGTTTATCAGAGGACTATCAAAGTACCCCATTGACGCATCATGAGTAGAAAACCCTCCGATCGCAATCGTCGAGAATGAATGTGATATTGCATCGAAGCCGTTCATACCAGCAGCCCAATAAGCCAGTGCACAAGCAATTGTAAGCGATAAGTAGATATACCATAAATGCTTGGCCGTATCGGCGATACGAGGTGTCATTTTCGAGTCCTTTACTGGCCCCGGTGTTTCAGCTCGATATAGCTGCATGCCACCAATGCCAAGCATAGGTAATACCGCAACCGCTAATACGATTATCCCCATACCTCCAAGCCACTGCAGCTGCTGACGATACCACAATACCGCATGAGGTAAATTATCAATGCCCGTTAATATGGTTGCCCCAGTCGTTGTTAATCCAGAAAAGGCTTCAAAAAATGCATCCGTATTTGATAAATTGGGTTGTTCGGTCAGCATCAGCGGTACCGCTGAAAAACTCGCAAGAACTGTCCAGAATAACACCACAATTAAAAAGCCTTCACGGGCTCGCAAATCGCCCTTTTGTTCGCGATTTGGGTACCAAGCAAAGAAGCCGGCACTAACACAAAGTAAAAAAGAAGTGATAAAAGCAACACCACCACCATCACCATAAATCAAAGATATGGCAGCGGGTGGCAACATGGTGACACTCAAGATGACGACCAATAAGCCGATGATACGAATGATATTTCGGAATTGCATTATAATAACGCTGTATTTTAATTTGTTATTTGAAGCCTACTTACAGGATAACCAAAATACGCGCTAAGCGATAGCGATTGATCAGTTTGTTAGCGGATTATGAGGGATAATTTTACCTGCGCTAATTTCTTGGATGCGCAGGCAAAAGTCGTTAATTTGTGGAATGGCGATTTCGAGCTGTAAATGAATTGTCGCGCCATAGTCACTAGCGACAATTTTGCCATCAAAGCTTTTTAAAGTATGCTCAACATCGTTAAGTTGTTCATAACCAATATCCATAGTAACGATATCGGTTGGCGTCTTCAGTGTTGTTTCGAGCTCGAGTATCGCTTGGCGAACACTGTTACCATAAGCCCGTTGTAAGCCGCCAGTACCAAGCTTTACGCCACCAAAATAGCGTGTAACAACAGCACAAATTTCACCAATATCACTACCTTGCAGAACCGCTAACATAGGTTTACCTGCGGTGCCGGTAGGCTCGCCATCATCGCTAAAGCCATAAGCAGTGCTTATTTCTGGGCGGGCATGAATAAAGGCATAGCAATGATGTGATGCATCGGGATAACGCTGTCTTATCGAATCAATAAATTGCTTTACCGCAGTGGGCGAATCACAGTGAGCAATACTGCAAATAAAGCGACTACGATTCACTTCCATTTCATGCTCCAGCGAGGTCGCTGGAACATAATACGGTGTCATCAATAATGGATTGATGTTCATTAACAGTTACGCCAGACCTAAATCTCTGGTCATGTTTTCAAAGCCATGCTCATGAACAATAATGTTGTCTTCGATGCGAATACCACCATACGGCTTAAGTTGAGCAACTTTTTGCCAATTAATGGCAGAGCTATGCGAAGAGTTCTTTAAGTTTGTTAAAAACTCATCAATAAAGTAAAGCCCCGGTTCAATAGTAAACACTTGCTTACTTTCTATACTACGTGTTGTGCGTAAGAATGGGTGTTGCTCAGGCGATGGCACAGTATCACCCTGTTCATTTGCCATGAAACCACCAACGTCATGCACTTGTAAGCCAATGTGATGGCCCATACCATGTGGGAAAAAGGCTCGAGTGATACCCTGCTCAACCATAGCATCAGTGTCCATGTTAACAAGCTTAAACTTAGCTAGAATAGCTGCCAGCATGTAATGATTTTTAATGTGCAAATCAACATAGCTAGCACCTGACTGTAAACCGTTAACTAGCTGCTTTTGCATAACATCAACTGCTGCGATTAACTCCGCAAACTCACCATCATTAAAGGCATAAGTTCGGGTAATATCCGCAGCATAACCATTAAAGCTTGCTCCCGCGTCAATTAAAAATGAGCGATGCTCCATCGGCGCCTGTTTATCTAACGTCATGTAATGCAAGATTGCCGCGTTTTCGTTCAAGGCAACAATATTACCATAAGGCATTTCATTTTCACCTTGGCCAGTTGCCGCTAAATAAGCTAGCTGGATTTCAAATTCGCTGGCTTTAGCAAGAAATGCGTTTTTCGCTGCTGTATGACCGGCCACAGCAATTTTATTTGCTTGGCGCATATTTTCTAAGTCATAGTTGGTTTTATAGGCACGATGATAATGCATATAGTTAATAACATTATCAGGGTTAACAATAGTAAAGCCTAACTTGGCAGCGATATCTTTATGCGCACCAATATAAGCAAAGTCGGTTTTATCTGCTGGTAAGATATCGGCTATTTGATCGGCTTTACTGATCAACTTGATATCAAAAAAACGTGTCCAATAGCTATCTTCTAGCTTAGTAACCTTGTGCCAAAAATCAGTCGGCTGATAAAACGCTAGCACTGGTTTATCGGTGCCATTAACCAATAACCAGCAATTTGGAGTTTCGGTGATCGGTAACCACGCTTTAAAATGAGGGTTCGTTTTAAATGGATAGTACATATCATCTAGAAAAACCGGTAGTGCATGGCCAGCATGGATACACAGTCCCTTTAATTTTTCTTTATTAACGATGGTTGCCGTGCGCTGTTGCAGTGTCTCAAAATGCGCTTGATAGTGGTTTTCCAATTCAATCATAACTTACTTCTTCTTAAAACGTTTCGGCGATGATAACACAGTCAACACTGTAGCCTCCACCCTGCCACCAAATCGGCTCAACATTCACTGTTATGATTGGTTGCCATGAAGTTGGTTGTTGATAATGAAATCAAATACATTGGCTTCTAGGCCGAGCTTTTGCGCATATATTTCAGTAAATGCCATCACGCTTTTCACATAATTACGTGTTTCATAGTACGGTATGGTTTCAATCCATTGCTCAAGAGTCATATTGCTATCTGAATCACTTTTAATCCAACTGCGAACTTTACCTGGTCCCGCATTGTATGCCGCTGTTGCCAAGACAATGTTGCCATCGAACTTGTCCAGCAGGTAACGCAAATATTTAATACCAAGACTCACATTCGTCTCTGCATTGATGATTTGCTGTGAAGAGAGTTTGCTGCCATAAACATATTTTGCTGTATATGGCATGAGCTGCATTAAGCCTAGCGCGCCGACTCGTGAGGTCGCATCTTGCATAAAAATACTTTCTTTACGAGCAATCGCATATGCCCACGCCACATTGACCTGTTGTTTTTTGCTTTGCTCGTTGAAAACATCTTTCAATGGCATGGGAAAACGGGCGTCAACATCATCCATGCCCTCGGTACCACTTAACGCCGCGATAGCCCGGTCATACCAACCTTGCTGATAAGCCCATTTCGCTGCCTGCAATCGCGTGTCTTCGTCTAAAGTAGCAAGCCAAGCATTCCACTCGCTACGAGCATTACTAAAGCGCTTTAACGCAAACAACTCCATCGCACGTTGTGCCGCAGGAAACCGTTCGGCATCGTCAAAGTTGTGCTGTTTCAGTTTAATAGGCTTGTTATTTAACGACGCTTTACTCCCTAGTAAAGTCGATGCCAAAAAGCCGTAATAGCTTCGCTCCTTGCTAACCTTTGTATATAACGGAATAGCCTTTTCCTTGTCACCCACTAACGCCAAACTGCGCCCCTGCCAATATAGCCATTGATCATCATTTTGCTCTGCGTCATTAAAGTGTTTTAATTCTTCATTCAAGGTTTTAAAGTCACCTTGACGGACAAGGTTTGCTAACCGTGATTGCAATGCTTTATCGCTAATGTCCTGACTTTGTAAGCTCTGAAACCAACTGATAGCCATTGGATCTTGAGACCGAGCAATGGCCGAGACTAATGAATCCAACACTTGCTGTTTAAACAAAGGTGTTAGCTGCCCTTTCTGCTCGAGTTGCTCATACGTGCTTAACGCTAACGTTTCGTCTTTGTAAGACAAACGACGAATACCATAAACGATCACCATAATTTCTTGTTTGTTGAGTTTTTTAAACTGATCAAGATTCGCAACGCGCGCTGGATTTCGACGAATGTCTGAAAATATCTGCCAAATATATTGCTCCTCTGTCGGTAATAGCTTTGCCAAATAGCCCATTAAGCTGTAACTACGTTTTTTACTGGCGAGCATAATTCGCTGCCAAATAAGTTCAGGAGAGCGATAACCTGCATCAGCCCATTTTTTTAACACAGGATCACAGCTATCAGGCAAGGACTCGCCGTATAACCAAATGCTATTCACTTTAGAAAAGAGCGCTTTTTCATCCCCTCCTAAAGCAAGCTTATTATCTATATATTGACAGGTTAAATCCTTATCACTGGTACCTGTGAAATATTTCACAAAACGGTTTTTATCCTTTTGCTTACCAAGATAGCGTAACCAAGCACGACGCAATGACCAGTCAATCGGCGTGCCTCGATATGCCGTGAGAACGGCATTGATCTCAGTCTCATAGCTAAGGTCTATGTTTCGTTTTAATTGCGCTAATTGAAAGTAGCCGATTAGAGGATAACCTTGCAGTTTTTCCAGAGTCTCTTTATAAGCATCTGAACCAACGTCAAAACGCTGTGATTCGGCTTCAATAAATAGTTTCCTTAATGCTTCGCGCTGTTCATCGGCCCCTGCAGCGACAGCAAAAAAAAGGCTTAGACTTAATACTAGGGTAACAAAATGCATACAGATTATTTCCTCCTTAAGTCTATTAATTTTAGTCGTTGATAACTAAAATAACCGAGGTTTTATCATATTATTTAAGTAAGCGCGGTATGTCAGAAGCAACTTTTGCAAAAGCAGATCATACATTAGATGCCATCGGTTTACGGTGTCCTGAGCCGGTGATGATGGTGCGTATGAATATTCGAAAAATTGGTATCGGCGAAACCTTATTGGTACTTGCAGATGATCCATCAACTACTCGCGATATACCAAGTTTTTGTGAGTTTATGGAGCACGAACTCGTCGCCAAGGATACGGATTCAGGTACCTATAAGTATCTTATTAAGAAAAAGTAGTTCGTCCTATTATCGCGACCCATACTTAGCTAGCGATTGACGATTTATGGTTTTACGACCGAGACAAAAAAGCCCGCATAAGCGGGCTTTTTAATTCTATTAATACCGTGAATTATTGCAATACCGAAATATCAGCAACATTAAAGAAGCTTTCGCGGATTTGGCTTAGTAACGTTAAGCGGTTTACTTTAACCTGTTCATCGTCAGCCATTACCATGACATTATCAAAGAATTCATCGATTACTGTGCGCAAACTGGCTAGTTGAGTCAGCGCTTGTTTGTAATCTTTATTAGCAAACAATGGCTCAAGCTCGCCAGATAACGCCGTAAATGCTGTCGCTAACGCTACCTCTTGAGGCTCGGTCGCTAGGCTATTATCAAAGCTTGCTAATAACTCACCGTCAAACTTAGCTAGGATATTACCAACTCGTTTATTGGCAGCAGCAAGTGCCTGAGCTTGCTCTAGCTCACGGAAGTAACTTACCGCTTTAACACGTTGATCAAAGTCTAATGGTGCAGTTGGAGTTTTCGCTAATACGGCTTGGATTACATCAACTTTGATACCTTGCTCTTGATAGTATGCGCGGAATCGACCCATTACAAAGTCAATTACATCTTGTGCAGTATTGGTGTTTGTTAACTTATCACCGTAGCTCGCAATACTCACATCAATAAGGTCGGCAATGTCTAACAACAATTGCTTTTCAATGATAATGCGGATTAAGCCAATCGCTGCACGACGTAATGCAAATGGGTCTTTATCGCCTTTCGGAGGTTGGTTAATACCAAAGATACCCACTAAGCTGTCAATTTTGTCAGCAATTGCCACAGCCGCACCAATGTTGCCTTCAGGTAATGCATCCCCAGCAAAGCGCGGACGATACTGATCTTCTAGCGCTTGTGCTACATCAGCTGGTTCACCATCGTGCTCTGCATAATATTTACCCATGGTACCTTGCACTTGCGGAAACTCTAGAACCATTTCGGTCATAAGATCAGTCTTACTTAACAAACCAGCTCGATAGGCGTTATCAGCATTTTCAGATAAACACGCGGCAACATGCTTAGCCATAGCGGCAATACGCTCTGATTTGTCTTTTAAGGTGCCAAGCTGCTTTTGGAATAAAACATTCTCTAGGCTTGCTAAACGCGATTCTAGAGAGTGCTTTTTATCAGTTTTAAAGAAGAATTCCGCATCCGCCAAGCGTGGACGAATAACCTTCTCATTACCCTTAATAACTTCTTCTGGTTGCTTTGATTCAATGTTTGTAACAAAGATAAATTTATTCAAAAGCTCACCATCAGCACCTTCTACTGGAAAGTATTTTTGGTGATCTTTCATTGAATAAATCAACGGCTCTGCAGGCACTTGCAAAAACTCTTCATCAAAGCTGCCCACTAAAATAGAAGGCCATTCGTTAATTGAAGCCACTTCATCAACTAGTTCATCATCAAGTAGCGCCTTACCACCTAGCTGCTCAGCTGCAGCATTAACGTCTGCAACGATTTGTGCACGACGGCTATCATAATCAGCAACCACATAAGCTTGCTTTAATGCGGTTTCATAATCGTCTGCGTGAGCTAACATCACGTCACCTTGGTGGTGAAAGCGATGACCTTTAAGAATATTGCTCGACGCGACACCTAAGATTTCACCGCCAATAACATCGGCACCAAACATCATGGTGATCGTGTGAACAGGGCGAATAAATTGAATACGGCTGCTACCCCAGCGCATTGGCTTTGGTACAGGCAGTTTATTTACAGCCGTAGCCACAATGTTAGGTAGTAAATCAGCGATCGTTTGGCCTTTCTCTGTTGCCTTATGTAGTAACCACTCACCTTTATTGGTAACTAAGCGCTCCGCTTGGTCAACCGTAATGCCATTTGAACGAGCCCAACCCTCGGCCGCTTTGGTTGCCTTACCATCACTGTCAAAGGCAACGTTTACTGCAGGTCCACGTTTTTCAACTACCTTGTCTTGTTGTACTGCAACGAGCTGATCTAATTTCACCGCTAAACGACGAGGTGATGCAAACCATTTACCTTGGCTATAACTCAAACCGGCTGCATCAATTTGCTCAATGATTGATTGATAAAAAGCTGTCGCTAAAGTTTTTAATGCTTTTGGAGGTAGTTCTTCGGTTCCTAACTCAACTAATAAGGTCTCTGTTGTCATTTATTTCTCCTCGCCCTGCTGTGCTTTACAAAGCGGGAATCCAAGTTCTTCACGAGCGGCATAGTAGGCTTCAGCACAAGCTTTTGCCAATGTTCTTACGCGTAAAATATAACGCTGGCGTTCAGTCACCGAAATAGCATGGCGTGCATCAAGTAAGTTGAATGCATGCGATGCTTTCATTACTTGCTCATAAGCCGGTAATGGTAACCCTAGCTCTATTAGCTTTTGGCTCTCTTTCTCACATACGTCAAATTGATTAAATAACGCATCAACGTTGGCGTGTTCAAAGTTATAAGCTGACTGCTCTACTTCGTTCTGATGGAACACATCACGGTAATAGATTTTACCCATAGGACCGTCTGTCCAAACTAAGTCGTAAATGCTATCAACATTTTGTATGTACATAGCCAAACGCTCAAGACCATAAGTGATTTCACCAGTGACTGGCGCACACTCTAAACCACCTACTTGTTGGAAGTAAGTAAACTGAGTGATCTCCATACCGTTTAGCCAAATTTCCCAGCCTAGGCCCCACGCCCCCAAGGTTGGTGACTCCCAGTTATCCTCAACAAAGCGAATATCATGAACAAGCGGATCGATACCTAACTGACGTAGCGACTCCAAGTACAAATCTTGAATATTTTTCGGCGATGGCTTTAACACAACCTGAAATTGATAGTAGTGTTGTAAGCGGTTTGGGTTTTCACCATAACGGCCATCGGTCGGACGTCGACAAGGTTGCACGTAAGCACTACTCATAGGCTCTGGGCCAATTGAGCGTAAAAATGTCATCGGGTGGAATGTACCAGCGCCAACTTCTAAATCGAGAGGCTGAACAATAACACAGCCCTGCTTAGCCCAGTAATCCTGCAACTGCAGAATGAGGCCTTGAAATGTTTTGATATCGTAGGTGCTCATGAATACCTGTACTTTATTGTTTGACAGAAATGGCGCTAATTATAGCGATTGTTTAGTTAATAGCCTAGCCCATTTTCAGCTAAATTCGCCACAATACAATCTTTTACAGCGCCTATTAAATTAATATTAGGGCATAAATAATAAACCCGGCTTAAGCCGGGTTTAGAGACGAAATTAGGCGTAATTTACACGTCTAAGTTTTCTACGTTCAATGCATTGCGCTCAATGAACTCACGACGCGGTTCAACGTGATCGCCCATTAAGGTATTGAATAGCTGGTCAGCAGCAACCGCGTCTTCAATGGTAACCTGCAACATTCGACGCGTTTCTGGATCCATAGTGGTTTCCCATAACTGCTCAGGGTTCATTTCACCCAAACCTTTATAACGCTGAATGTACTGGCCACGCTCTGCTTCTTTTAGCAACCAAGTACGTGCCTGTTCAAATGTTTTAACGGATAAAACTTTTTCACCACGCTTAACATAAGCACCCTCTTCCATTAAGCCATTAATCGCTTCATTTAAGCTCATAATAGCCTTAAATTCAGATGATTGGATTAGGTCATAGCCAAGCTTATATACAGTGTCTATACCGTGCATACGAACGTTAATGGCAGGGTAATAAATATTACGTTCTTGGTCGTGTTCAACCGTTACCGAATAAATTGACGAACTGTCGCCACTTTCTTCAAGTAACGCTACAAGCTTGTTGCTCCATGTTTCTACAACCGTTTTATCAGAAAAGAGTTCTGGAGTTATCGCTTGCGCATAAACCAATTGCGTTAAGATAGCCTCAGGTATTTGACGAGAAACACGCTTGATAATAGTCATGGTATCTCGGTACTGATTAAATAAATTTTCCAAGGCAATGCCTGATAATGCTGGCGCACTCTCATTGACATGAATAGATGCATTCTCTAACGCTAAGGTTGTGAAGTACTCTTCTTTTTGCTCATCGTCTTTTAAGTAACGCTCTTGCTTGCCTTTCTTCACTTTGTAAAGTGGTGGCTGGGCAATATACACAAAACCACGTTCAATGATTTCAGGCATTTGACGATAGAAGAAGGTCAGTAGCAAGGTACGAATATGCGAGCCGTCGACATCGGCATCGGTCATTATAACGATTGAGTGGTAGCGCGTTTTATCTGGATCATATTCATCGCGACCAATACCACAGCCCAAGGCGGTAATTAAGGTACCGACTTCTGCTGAAGAAATCATTTTATCAAAGCGTGCCTTTTCAACGTTAAGAATCTTACCTTTCAATGGCAGTATTGCTTGATTCTTACGATTACGACCCTGCTTGGCTGAACCACCCGCAGAGTCACCCTCCACAATATATAGTTCAGATAACGCTGGGTCTTTTTCCTGACAGTCTGCTAGCTTACCTGGTAAACCAGCAATGTCTAAAGCGCCTTTACGACGAGTCATTTCGCGCGCTTTGCGTGCTGCTTCACGAGCACGGGCAGCATCAATAATTTTCATGATGATGGTTTTTGCCGTGCCTGGGTTCTCTAGCAGATAATCACCTAGCTTTTCACCCATCGCTTGCTCTACTGCGGTTTTCACTTCACTCGAAACCAACTTATCTTTGGTTTGTGATGAGAACTTAGGATCAGGCACTTTCACTGAGATAACCGCTGTTAGACCTTCACGAGCATCATCACCGGTAGCGCTAGTTTCGCCACCGCCTTTGGCTTTCTTATTCAAACCTTCTTTGGTCATGTAAGAATTCAAAGTACGTGTTAATGCGGTTCTAAAGCCACTTAAGTGAGTACCACCATCACGTTGCGGAATATTGTTAGTGAAACAGAAAATATTTTCTTGGAAGCCATCATTCCATTGCATCGCAACTTCAACAACGATACCGTCTTCTCGTTCTAAGTCGAAGTAAAAAATTTCTTCGTTAACTGGCGTCTTGTTGGTATTCAAATAATCAACAAACGCTTGAATACCGCCTTCGTAAAAGAAGTGGTCTTCACGACCATCACGCTCGTCAATCAGACGAATCGAAACACCAGAGTTTAAGAAAGACAACTCACGAATACGCTTAGCGAGAATATCATAATGGAATACAATATCAGAGAAGGTTTCTCCGCTTGGCCAAAAACGCACAGTTGTGCCTGTTTTATCGGTATCACCAACAACTTTTAAAGGCGCTTGAGGTTCGCCCATCGCGTAAGTTTGTTCATGAACTTTACCTGCTCGGCGAATTGTTAATTCTAGTTTTTCACTTAGCGCATTTACTACCGATACACCAACACCGTGCAAACCACCCGACACTTTATAGCCAGAATCTTCACCGCCAAATTTACCACCGGCGTGAAGGACAGTTAAGATAACTTCGGCAGCTGACACGCCCTCTTCAGGGTGAATATCCGTCGGAATACCGCGGCCATCATCTCTTACAGAGACAGAACCGTCACCATGAATCTTTACAATAATATCTTTACAATGGCCAGCTAACGCTTCATCAATTGAGTTATCAAGAACCTCAAAAACCATATGGTGCAAACCAGTGCCATCGTCTGTATCACCGATATACATGCCTGGTCTTTTACGAACAGCATCTAGGCCCTTTAAAACCTTAATACTGGACGAATCATAATTTTTTTCTTCACTCATGTTCTTCGCCTTGCGTTATTTCCTTTATTACGCCATGTTTCACGTGAAACATTTTATAATTCTCTTGCTCAGGAAGCATCGCTTCTAGAGCGTTTTTGTCTATTGCAGTAATAAAAAGCTGACAAGTTAATTCACTTATGGCTTTTGCCAACACTGCCCTTGATTGACTATCCAGCTCCGCGCCAATATCGTCAATAAGGATTATTGGTGCAATATGCTGACTGTTATAAATTAAGTTCGCTTGCGCTATCGTTAATGCCATCAAAAACAGTTTTTGTTGGCCTCGTGATAGCACTTGCTCAATCGCCATTTTTTTATAGCTAAACTGCACATCAAACTTATGTGCACCAAACAAACTGTAGCCGTATTTGAGCTCTCGCAACTCATTTTCAGCGAGTACCTCTGCCAAATCTCGTTTCGCTGGCCAACCTCGCTGATATTGTAAACTGATGTTATCCGCTAGTTGCGGCATAATAGTGGCAAGCCATCTATTTAATTCGTCGCTCAGTTTAGCTATATACTGCTCTCGCACTCGGGCGATGAGCTCAGAGTGCTGACAGAATACTTGATTATAATAAGCAAGTTGCTGCCCACTAATGCGCTGTTTTAAACACGCATTACGCTGTAACAAAATCTTTTTGAAATCGCGCCACACCGTTACAAAGGATTGTTCCACGTGAAACAATCCTAAATCGATAAATTTGCGTCGCTCTTTCGGCCCACCAAAAAACAAACGAAATGTTTCCGGTGTAATGACTTGCACCGCAACATGCTTAGCCAAGTCAGATAGGCGAAACTTACTATCGCCATTAATCTTTATTAAAAAATCACCTTGTCGAGTGCGTTGAACACCAAGCCGGTGATTCTGGTCATCTCGAGCGCTTACCACAAACTGATCTTGTTGCTGCTCTATTAAGTTTTCAATCTTAGTGGTCCGAAAGGATTTACCATGACCGAGAAAGAAAATACTTTCAAGCAAGCTACTTTTACCACTGCCATTATCACCAACAATTAAATTCAGTTTATCCGAAAACTCTATGTGATTAGACGACAAGTTCCGAAACTGGTTGACGATTAATGTCTGTATACTCATTCAAAAATTACAAACGCATCGGCATGATCACATATAGTGCCTCGCCGCTTTCCTGCCCTTCAACCAAGACACTCGAATTAGCATCCGACAACGTGAACTTAACATTGTCATCTTTTATCGCATTTAGTACATCCAAGATGTAGCTGACATTAAAACCAATTTCCAAAGCATCGTAAGCAAAATTTATTTCTAGGTATTCTTCTGCCGATTCCTGCTCAGGGTTATTGGCGGTTATCTTCAATTCACCATCGGAGAAGTTTAGGCGAACGCCCTTAAACTTCTCGTTAGACAAGATCGATGCACGAGATAAAACTTGCTTCAAATCTTCTTTATCGGTGATCAGTATTTTATCGCCATTGCGTGGCAGTACACGACGGTAATCAGGAAAACGACCATCAACAAGCTTACTGGTAAATGAAAAGTCACTATCGATTAAACGAATGTGATTACTGCCC
Organism: Thalassotalea sp. Sam97; assembly: GCF_041379765.1. Classification (NCBI taxonomy): domain Bacteria; kingdom Pseudomonadati; phylum Pseudomonadota; class Gammaproteobacteria; order Alteromonadales; family Colwelliaceae; genus Thalassotalea; species Thalassotalea maritima. The sequence goes on from NZ_CP166919.1 coordinate 3,305,132, forward strand.
AACATGATTTGTACATCATCATCAACTGGATCAAGTAAGCGAATTATTTCTAAGATACCTTTGCGAGGAACTATCACTTGGCGCTCAGGTAGATTTAAGTTTTCACCAGCAATCTTACAAATAGCTAAACGATGGCCATCAGTGGCAACACTGCGAATTTCATTATTTTCAGTTTCTATCGACATGCCGTTTAGGTAATAACGTACATCTTGGTTAGCCATAGAAAAGTGCGTACTTTCAATCAAACGCAACAGTTGCGACTTTTTCAGCTTAAACTCTACATCGCCCTGCCACGACTCCGTATTCGGAAAGTCATTTGCCGGTAATGTTGCTAATGAATAACGAGAGCGCCCTGATTTCACCTGAATGGTATCGCCTACTAACTCAAACTCAATCAACGCCTGATCAGGCATGCTTTTACAAATATCCAATAACTTACGTGCCGGCACCGTTACTCTACCGTCAGGACCTTGATTATTCACGTCAGTGCTAGACACCATTTCAAGTTCTAAATCTGTGGCAAGCAAGGTAAGTGACTGCCCACTAACATCAAGTAGAATATTGCCCAAAATAGGTAAGGTGCTTTTACGCTCTACGGCACCTGAAACTAATAATAACGGCTTTAATAGTGCGTCCCTAGTTAACGAAAATTTCATTGTTATAATACCTTGTTACGATGATAGTGTTCTGATTAGGTTAGAGTAATCTTCTTTAATATCATGCGACTCTTCACGAAGCTCTTTTACTTTGCGGCATGCGTGAAGCACCGTAGTATGATCGCGGCCACCAAAAGCATCACCAATTTCTGGTAAGCTATGGTTAGTCAGCTCTTTAGCTAAAGCCATCGCGATTTGGCGTGGGCGAGCAACCGAACGATTACGTCGTTTCGATAAAATATCGGCCACTTTAATCTTATAATATTCAGCAACCGTTTTTTGAATGTTGTCTATGGTTACTAATTTATCTTGCAATGCTAGTAAATCTCGCAATGCTTCGCGAACAAAATCGATGGTAATTGGTCGCCCCGTAAAGTTGGCATTAGCAATAACTCGGTTTAATGCCCCTTCCAATTCGCGCACATTCGATCGCAGGCGTTTAGCAATAAAAAACGCTACTTCATCAGCGAGATTAATACTACTCTCTTGTGCTTTGCGTTTAAGAATAGCCACTCGAGTTTCCAACTCCGGCGGCTCAATCGCCAGTGTTAAGCCCCAACCAAATCGAGATTTAAGCCTATCTTCAACACCTGATATCTCTTTAGGGTATCTATCACTGGTTAAGATAATTTGCTGGTTACCTTCTAACAAGGCGTTAAAGGTGTGAAAGAATTCTTCTTGAGTACGCTCTTTATTGGCGAAAAATTGAATATCATCGATTAATAACGCGTCGACGCTACGATAGTACTGTTTAAAGTTCTCGATTTCGTTGTTTTGCAGTGCTTTAACCATATCCTGAACAAAGCGCTCTGAATGCATATAGGCAATTTTCGCATTTGGCTTATTACGCAAAATACCATTACCAACAGCATGCAGTAAGTGGGTTTTACCTAAACCCGTGCCACCATAGATAAATAATGGATTATAGGCTTGACCAGGATTGTCAGCGACTTGCGAAGCCGCTGCGCGTGCTAATTGGTTTGATTTACCTTCAACAAAGTTATCAAAGGTATATTTGTCACGAACATTGGTGGTTTTCGGAATATTCGGTTCAACTGGAGCAACCGGTGATGCAGTCCCTGTACTGGCAGCAAAGTTTTGTGCTACTTCATTAGCAACGGATGAGCTTTGTACTGGTTTACTACCAACATCAAAGCGCACTTCTGGTGGATTAGCATCAGCCATAGCCACTAACTGAGTAATTCTACTCAGGTACTTCTCACGCACCCAATCCAACACGAAACGGTTAGGGGCGTACAATGTCATTGTATTTCCATCGACAACACATTGTAGAGGTCGGATCCACATACTAAACTGCTGTGCGGGTAATTCTTGTTCAAGAACCGACAAACAACTTTGCCAGAGTGAATGTTCCACTCATAAACTCCTGTGATGATCGTTTGCACATCTAAAAGACATAACAAACATAAAAGGTGCCAAGGCTTAATCGAAGTTAGTGCAATGTTAACTGCGATGCCAAACATCAGGCATTTCGATACGTTGGTTGGACGCGATCTAGCTTATTTTTATATACCTATAAGGGTCATTATCACAAGACTTATCCACAAGTGCAATAAGGCTTTTTGATTTATTTTTACAGCCTCTGCAAAGATAAAAACTAATGCTTATAAATCAGTGGTTTACAAATAATTTTTTTTGCTAATTATACGTTTAAAGAGGGCGATTATTGTTTCTTGTAAAATTACAGAATTAAAGATATTTTCAGCTAGCAAGGCGCAACTGTTACAAAACTGTGGACAATAGGCGATAAATAGCTCAATTACGCAAGGATCTAGCTAATCCATTATGACCGCTGATTATCAATCATAATGATCAACGCATCATTACCTATATATCACAGGTCGGCCGATATGATCGTTACGCTCTGTAATAACCTAACTTGCTTAAGATCGTCATCTGTTGAGCCGAAAAAACCATTAAACACCTGATATTAAAGAGATTTAATATTATTTTCATTACCCGTCAACTCATGATGATGATCGACTTTCGATCAATAATGATCATTATTAGATCCGCAAACTATTATTGTTGGATTTTTCAGCTATTTTTTTATTGATAGGCGTTGACTTTGATTGTCTTTCTATTTAGAATTCGCCCTCAATTTTTAACTCTGTGCTCCGGAAACGTTTGTTTTCGAGTAGCAAACAAACCAAACGGATAAACAGGAAAAAGTATCATGAAAAGAACTTTTCAACCTTCAGTACTAAAGCGTAAGCGTACTCACGGTTTCCGTGCTCGCATGGCAACTAAAAACGGCCGCGCAGTAATTGCACGTCGTCGTGCAAAAGGTCGTGCTAAGCTTAGCGCTTAATCCTTATATATTAGTTATAAGGTAAGTAACCCAAATGGGTCACTACGAATTTAACCGGGAGTCACGCTTGTTGACTCCTGGTCATTTCAAACAAGTCTTCGATAACCCATCTCGTTATGGCTCTAGCCATTTCACCATACTTATTACCTCTAATACCGTCAAAAAACCCCGTCTGGGTATGGCAATCGCGAAAAAGCGTGTAAAGTTAGCCGTAGAACGCAACCGTATGAAGCGTCTGGTTAGAGAAAGTTTTCGCACCAATCAACATAAATTACCTGCCGTAGACCTGGTTGTTATGGTAAAGTCGGGTATTGATCAGCTTGATAATGCTCAGATTACTCAACAATTGGAAAAAATATGGCGGAAAATCAAACAGCGACACAAAAGCTCGCAATAATCCCCATAAAAGCCTATCAAAAATGGCTTAGTCCATTGTTGGGTAATAATTGCCGATTTAATCCATCTTGTTCAACTTATGCGATTGACGCTATCGATCGGTTTGGTGTTCTAAAAGGTGGTTGGTTAGCAAGCAAACGTATATTAAAATGTCACCCGCTTCATCCGGGTGGTGAAGATCCCGTTCCTAAATCGAAACAAGAGAACTAATACATTATGGAATCACAACGCGGTTTACTTTTTGTTGGCCTGTTGGTTGTCAGTTTTTTACTTTACAACCAGTGGCAGGTTGATAATGCGCCTAAACAAACGCCAACCGAAACAACTCAACAAACACCACAAGGTACAGCTGATACGTCTGCTAATACCGATTCAGAATTTGTGCCGTCATCTTCAGATACTGCTAGCGAAGTTAATCAAGAAGTTAGTAAAGGTGGTGTTATTACCGTTGCCTCTGATGTGCTAGAACTTAAAATTAACACTCAAGGCGGTGATATTGTTGCGGCAAATTTACTGGCTTTTGAAACCGAACAAGGTAGTGGTATCCCGATGCCAATTCTTACCGAACAAGGTTTTAATTATGTTGCACAAAGTGGCTTAATTGGTGCTCAAGGTCCAGATGCAAACGTTGCTGGTCGTCCTATTTATAGCGTCAACAACGACCAACTCACCATGGCTGATAGCCAAAATCAATTAGTTGTCACATTAACTCATAATGCAAATGGCATTGAAGTGGTGAAAACGTTCACCTTAACTCGTGGCAAATACGATGTTGCGGTTGATTACTTAGTGAAAAACCAATCAGCGGCAAATGCATCTGTACAAATGTACGGTCAACTTAAGCAATCGGCTTTTGTTGATAGCGAATCATCAATGATGATGCCAACATACCGCGGTGCAGCTTACTCAACATCTGAAACCCGTTACGAAAAATACGACTTCGATGATATTGAAGATGCAAACCTGAAAGAAACCACACCAGGTGGTTGGGTAGGCATGTTACAGCACTATTTCGTATCGGCATGGGTGCCTGGCCAACAACAAACTAACCAATTATACACACGCTTTTTAAATAACAGCGGTGAAGCGGTTATCGGTTTTAAAGGCCCAGTAGAGACCATTGCAGCAGGAAACGAAGCGCAACTTTCATCAACATTCTATGTAGGTCCAAAGGATCAAGAAAAACTTGAAAAAATTGCTGAAGGCCTCGACTTAACGGTTGATTATGGCTTCTTGTGGTTTATTTCACAGCCATTATTCTGGTTACTACTTAAAATCCAAGCTCTTGTTGTTAACTGGGGTGTAGCTATCATTGTAATCACGATAATCGTGAAAATGTTCTTATACCCGCTAACTAAAGCGCAGTACACCTCGATGGCAAAAATGCGTAAAATTCAGCCGAAAATGGCGGCATTAAAAGAGCGCTATGGTAATGATCGTCAAAAAATGTCACAGGCGATGATGGAGCTTTACCGTAAAGAAAAAGTGAATCCTGCCGGTGGTTGTTTACCATTGCTAATTCAAATGCCTATATTCCTTGCATTGTACTGGGTATTTATTGAGTCGGTTGAATTACGTCATGCACCATTTGCTCTATGGATTAATGACTTATCAAGCATGGATCCATATTTCATCTTACCTATTCTGATGGGTGCATCTATGTTCTTGATGCAAAAACTTCAGCCAGCGATGACCACCGATCCAATGCAGCAAAAAATGATGCAATGGATGCCTGTATTCTTTACCTTCTTCTTCCTGTGGTTCCCTGCAGGCTTGGTATTGTACTGGTTGGTATCGAACGTAATTACCATTATCCAGATGCTGATTATTTTCAAATCAATTGAAAAAGCCGAAGCGGCTGGTAAAGCATAATTTGCATAAGCATCTAACCCTGCATTCTTTTTAATGTATAAAGGCCTTACCTATGTAAGGCCTTTTTATTGTTATTAGTTACTGATGTGGCACAGCCATATATCCTAAGCGCTGTCTTGTAAAAATACTCACAAA